>CAJWLW010000006.1 GCA_913042885.1 uncultured Lentisphaeria bacterium
GTGGCTGGACAGGCCAAATCGGGTAGCACGCTGCGGCAACCCCGCCTGCCGGCACTTCCGGGGAGGGGGTTAGTATCCGCCCTGGCGCACATATCCCTCGTACTTGGTGAGGTCGGCCTGTATTTCAGCGCGGGTTTTGTCGTCTTTAGCTTCACCCAGCCGCTTCTTCAACCAGTTCAACTTACCGTCTTGGCGCTTTGGCCACTGGTCCTTCGGCAAGGCCAGCAGTTGATCAACCCTTGCGTGTGCCGCGGTAATGCGATCCAGATAGTCACGCGCCGACGTGCCTTCGACCCGGCCGTAGGGTTTACCCCCAGCTTCGCCCGCGCCGACGTTCGTAAGCAACGCTGTGCCATACCATGGCCACCAGCCATCAGTATAGAGACATCCCTGTGCGACGTTCGTGGCCATCAACTCGGGCGACTGCGACGCAACGTACGCACCAGAAACGAAAAGAGCCGGCATGGACGCTTTGGTGTCCCTCACGCCGATGAAGGAACCGCGATACGGTCCGTGATGGTACTCGTGCTCGCTGAATACCAAGCATGGTACCGAGGCCGTACCCAGGCCACGCTCCACACCCGACAGATGGTGAAGCATCGGGGCAACGCCGAAGAAGAACGTGGGGTTGATCTCCTGGCAACGCTTGCGAATCGAATCGTACATCTTCTCAATACGCTTAGCGGCAAACGCGTTGTAGTGGTCCGCAGACTCCTGCTGGTTGAGCCACCCGTTCAGAGCCTCGTAAGTCCAGTGTGCTCCACCGCGACCGTCGACAGGAACACTATCGTAAACCGCCTTCCAGTTGGTGGCGTACTCCTTCAGGTAAGTGCTGAAGCAATCATCACACACGCACGACCCGTAGTAGCCGCTCTTGTCGGAATGGTACATCTCCATGTCGACGACCATCCCGTCGGCGCCGCCTTCGGCGAGCTTGACCGCCCAGTTGCCGACGTGTTGTCCGGTGATGTACGCCTCTTCTATCGGGCAACAGGTGATCTTGGCCAGGCCATCTTTCGGCGAGCGGTATTTACGGTAGGGCTCAAGGTGGTGCGTGCCGTACTGAAACCCGATCATGAGCTTGAGCCCAACGCGCTTAGCCTCGGCAATGTTGGGCGCTAACCGTGTTTCCACCGCTGTGCTCTTGGAGCGGTCATGCTTGACATCCAGTGGCTTGCTCGCGTCCACGACGCCGGAGGGCTTGTTGTCGGAATTGACCGTCATGCTGATGCGAACGAGATTGAAGCCGGCGTCGGCGAGTACCTGGCCTTTCGTCTTGTCGCTGTCGTCGTATTTCTCGAACAGGTCGTTGCCGATCCAGATCGCGCGGACCTTGTCCGTCCTCATCCACTGCAACTTCGGATGTAGCTTGCCAAGCGGCTCGGGCTTCGTAACGATCGGCCGAAGATCAAGCTCAGCCGCGTCAGCCGCACAGCCGAACATCGGCCAGACCACGAAACTCAGAGCCAGCGCTGTCACACCAACGCGAGCCATGCTTCTTTCATACATCTTCATGAATCCTTTTCCCTTGATACTGCGATGTTAGCGGAAGCTCAACTCGCCGAACCTATCCGTGCTGTGGAACCCCCCGTATGTCGCGCTCCACGTCTTATGCGGCGGGCGGGGGCGGCAGATGTTTGCGCCCCATACGTCGCCTGCTGCCGGGGTGGATCCGAACTCCTTGAACGGTATGCGCGCTTCTATGTAGTATTCCTTGTCGGTATTTGCCGCTTTTACCTGTGCGCCCGCGTTCCAGTCGGGGTCGCCGAAGATAGTGTTCCAGTTGGGCGGTGCGTATATTCCGCCGCCGCTGTTGGGGGTCATCATGCTGTCGTACACATCACCCTTTGCTGAGATGATGAAGTGGGCGTAGCGCCGGGCGCTCTTGCCCGGATCAATGAACAGCTCAATGCCATCGCACATGTACAGATTGACGTTGTCCCGCCCCTGCGAGGGCACGTACAACTCGGCGTCGTCGTCCAGTCCGCAGTTGACGGCGACATACAACGCCTGTTTATCCCAGCATATCCACGCGGTGGTGGGCGGGCCGGTCTCATTGCCGAATCTGTCCCACTTCATGTCAAAGCGGGTCGCGTGCTTCCAGCCGGCATCGTCCAGATTGCCGTCTATCGTGATATTTCCCCGGCGGCGTGCGACATCACCCGTTGATGGCGGTGGGAATGTTTTCAGTTGTGGCCACTGGTCTTTCGGTTTTGCCAACAGCTCGTCCAGGCGGTTGTGCATCGCGGTGAGGCTCTTGAGGAAATCGTCTGCCGAGGTCCCCTCAAAGCGCCCGTACGGACTCTTGAAAGCCGCCGGGTCATCGGTTCCCACTTGCGTAAGCAGCGCCTCGGCGTACCAGCCCCACCACCCGTCACAGTAAAGGGAGGATGTCAACGCGTGACCGCTGAATGCCTCGGGGGAGTGCTTAAGGATCCACAGGCCGGGCAAGTAGAGCGCCGGTATGCCTCCCTCGCGGATTCGCCGTACATTCTGGTATGACAGGCTGATCGGTCCCTGGGGGTACTCACTTCCATTGAGGACCAGGCACGGGACTTCCGATGTACCCAGCCCACGCTCAAGGCCCGGCAGAGCCCCCAGTATGTGGTAGTGGGCGAGCAGGAACAGGGGGTTGGCCGCCTGGCACCTTTGCCGGATGCCGTCATACTGGTCCTCAAGGCGTTTGGCCAGGTACCATCCATAATGCGCGGTGGCCTTATTCGCAGACAACCATTTCCCGCGCTCTTCGGGAGTGACCCGGTCGTACATTGTCTTCCAGTCGTTGCTGAACGCTTTGAGGTAGACGTTGAAGCAGTCATCGCACACGCACGGCCCCGGGTAGCTTGACTCGTCAGACTGGTACATCTCTGTGTCTATGACCACGCCGTCAGCACCGGCTTCGGCGATGGCGACTGCCCATTTGCCGAGGTGGTGCTCTATGTACACTCCGTCAAGCGGGCAGCAGGACCGCTCGGCCAGCACGCCGGTCGGTGCGCGGTACTTGCGGTACGGCTCAGTGTGATGCGTGCCGTACTGCAACCCGGCAAGGAGCGGGACTCCCAGACGCCGGGCTTCCTTGACGTCCGCGGCCAGCTTGCTCTTAAGATCCGGACTTTTGGTGCGGTCCTGCTTGTCCACGCCGATGCTCATGCGGATGAGGTTGAAACCCGCGTCTACGAGGACCTGTCCCCTGGTCTTGTCCGTGCCGGGGAATTTTCCCGATATGCCTCCACCGATCCAGGCTACGCGCACCCTGTCTTTCGTCATCCACGCCAGCTCAGGGCGGAGGTTGTCCAGGGGCTCGGGCTCGATCAGGACCGGGCGCATATCCAGTGCAGGGACGGTGTCCGCTGCGCAACCGAACATAGGCCAGATCATGAACATCAAGGCCAGTGACATCACACCAACGCGAACCATGCTGTTTCTAGGCATCTTCATGAATCCTTACTCCTGGTAGTTAGTCCCATCACGTTGCCGGTGGCGTTGAACAATGTTCGGTGGGATGGTTCACATGGGGTGGGGCGGCAAGAGTCAGTATGCGTCATCGAATGAGTTCCAGATTGCCACGCAGTCAGAGTGGAGCCAGGGTGGGTTGATGCTGTTAAGTTGCGGCACCCAGGAGACAGAGCCGTCGCCCCAAGCGGTCATGTCCCCCATCTTCGGATGGCCGTATATATTATTGCCGGCATACCAGACATCCGCCACCAGGGCTGGGGGGCTGGAGAAACGCTTCAGGCTCAGCCCAACGCGGGAAAAATACCCCAAATCAGCATTAGCGGCTGGGTTTTCCCAATTTACCCAGCCAACAACGCCATCGTACTGATGTGATGAATGGGACATTAAAGGGCAAAAGAAAATTTTGCCTGCGCTGCTCGAAATGTAGTCATCGACAACTCGGCCGGACCCGACAGGTCTTCGCACCCCGTCGTATTCCATGCCCCAGCCAACATAGCCATATTCAGCGTCGCCACCCGGGCGTGCGATCGGGTCGCCCACCTGGGTCGGTGGTGTGTGGTTCTCGTGGTCATCCGAATACTGCAGGATGGCACTGCCGAGCTGTTTCAGATTGCCGATGCACAAGACAATCTTGGCACGGGTCTTCGCCTGGTTCAGGGCGGGCAGCAGCATCGAGGCGAGGATCGCGATAATCGTGATCACAACCAGTAATTCGATGAGCGTAAACGGCGTCTTCCATCGGGGGAAGCAAATTGAATTTGGGTGTTTTTCCACGTTGTGTACACTAATGAAACCCATATTCTTTGTCAACACTGTTGTTCAACAAACACCTCGTAGATTGCCTGGGCGCCCCGCAGGTCAATTCCACCGGAAATCATCCAACGACACCGGCAGGGCCGCCGCTTCCTGGGGACTGACGGTCTCGGCGTGACCGTCGAGGAACACGCAATTGGCCTTGTTGCTGTGCCAGAAGCCCCATGTCCCATTGTAGGTCATTTGTCCCCAACTGATGTGGTTGCTCCAGCCATAGGCGGTGTATAGGTAACCGTCCGGTACATCAGCGTAGATCGGCAGCCCGGCCTCCTTCCCGGACCATGGCCCCCAGGTGTCGCGGGACATATGGGTCGGTTCGTCCGAGTGCATGCCGAAATGGTGGTTGGTGGCGTAGCTGTTGCCCTGTCCGGAGTAATCCGGTGGATTGTAGTAGTGGGGCCAGTTCTTGATTGGTACGGGATCGAAGCGGGCCGGCGTTGTCGGACAGTAGAATATACTGTTGCCGATAGGCGTCTTGTCGGTGACGCCCGCGTAATCTCTCAGGTCGTTCACCACATGCCAGGGGCATTCGATGAATTGCGGGAAGTGCAGGGCGTCATCGGTGTAGGAGTACATGACCAGGTACAGCTGCTTCACGTTGCTCTTGCACACAGCACGTCGGCCCATTTCCCGCGCCTGCGTCAATGCGGGCAGCAACATGGAGGCCAGAATGGCGATGATGGCTATTACCACCAATAGTTCGATGAGGGTAAAACGCCGCACCGCAGTCGAACAACGGTATGATCTCGCGGCGGCGGAATAATCAGATGATTCATTAGTCATTGCCGGCTTCTCCACTCGTTGGTCAAATGAAACTTCGGTCGGGACGGCCCCCAAAAAATGGGTGTCATAGGCGAATGCCGTGTACCGCGTGAAGAAGCAAAACCAACATTGGGGTAATATCGCCTGCAGGGAAGCGACTTCCAATCGAACATGCGGGTGTCGTCGTCGACGGGTGGTTGTTTATCGGGCCGGCAAGTGCAAATTGGGAGCATGCCCGATCGTGTGATACATCTTGTCTGTAACGCCCATCTCGATCCGGTTTGGCAATGGACCTGGGAAGACGGACTGACGGAAGCGATTTCCACCTTTCGGGTCGCGGCCGACTTTTGCGAGGCGCACGACGGATTTGTTTTCAACCACAACGAAGCGCTGCTGTATCACTGGATCGAGACGTATGAGCCGGCGCTGTTCAAACGCATCGGTAAGTTGGTGCGCACCGGCCGCTGGCATATCGCGGGCGGTGCCTGGCTGCAGCCGGACACCAACAATCCGAACGGTGAAAGCCATATTCGTCAGTTCCTGCTGGGGCTCCTCTATTTCAAGCAAAAATTCGGTGAGCGCCCGACGACAGCTTACAATTTCGATACGTTCGGGCACCCCGAAGGGTTCCAGCAAATCCTCAAGGGCTGTGGCATGGACTCGTACATCTTCTGCCGCCCTGATCATGGCACCTATGACCTGCCGATCGGTGCCTTTCGCTGGCAATGCAGGTCGGGTGTCGAGCTCCTGGCGCGGCGCAGCGATGATCATTACCTGTCGTGGTTCGACATCACCAGGCAGCTCGACAAGTTCCTGCCCCACTACGCGGACGAGCCGGAGACGATGATCCTCTGGGGCCTGGGCAACCATGGCGGCGGCCCCTCGCGCCGGGAGTACGAGGAATTGCTTGGCTATTTCAAGAAGCGTCCGGAATTGGAACTGCGACATTCGACGCCGGAGAACTTTTTTGCGAAGATCGCACTGCATCACGACCGCCTGCCGATCGTCGGCGGCGAAATGCAGCGGTCGTTCAACGGCTGCTACACATCGATGGCACGGGTCAAGCGCAGTCATCGCGAAGCAGAGAGTCTGATGGCTTCGACCGAACGGCTCTGCGCCCTGGCATGGTGGTACCGGCGTGCCGATTACCCGGTGAAGGATCTGGACGTGGCGTGGAAGGACATTCTCTTTTCGGAATTCCACGATGCCTTGCCCGGTTCAGGCATACCGCAGGTAGAGAAGGATACGCTGGAGCTACTTGGGCACGCCCGGGAGAAGCTGCGACGGGTCCGGTTCGGCGCCGTCCACGCCCTGATCGGCGGTGCGCCGGCAGGTGGGAAGACCGTGCCGATTTTCGTCCTGAACCCGCACGGATTCCGTGTCAAGACCGTGATCGAAGTCGATTATTCGACAGACTACTGCCCGATGGGTGACATTGAAATCGTGCTGCGGCGCAACGGCCGCAGAGTGGCGTTCCAGCAGATCGAGCCGCCAAACAATCTCTGCCTTGTCTGGGTCGTACGCCTGGCGATTCCGCTCGACCTGGCGCCATGGGAGATCCAGCGATTCGAGGCAACATACATCGTCAACGGCTATAAACGCCCGCCTCTGCCGGCGCTGACACGGTCCAACCTCGAGCTCACTGCGGGGGCGGTTACTATCCGGATCAACCCCAAGTCGGGTCTGGTCGATTCGATCACTGCCCGGGGCGGGTCGAGTTCTTTCGTCGCCGCCGGTGCCTTCTGTCCGGTGGTGTTCGACGATATCGACACCTGCTGGACGACTGGCGACCCGGCACAGGTAACGGATCTGCGGGCACAGTTCATGCAGGTGCCTGGCTGGAAGAAGCCGTCGGGCCGGTTTCGCCTGGCGACGGCGGCGGCTGCGGCGGCGCTTTCGCCGCTGCCCTCGGACAAGTGGAAGAAACGCCGTCGGCTCGCGGCGCGGGCCGTACGGATCGTCGAGTCGGGACCGGTACGCACGGTTGTCGAGGCCATATTCGTGCTCGATCATTCGGCGGTGATCCGGCATTACGTGATTGACCACAAGCGCGGCTTCGAGATCCGTGACCGGGTTTTGTACAATCACAAGGACACCATGCTGAAGATCGAGGTACCCCTCGGATTCGAGCCGGATCGAAGCATCAGCGAAGCGCCGCACAGCGCCGTTGAACGGCTGCCGACGAAAAGCCACGACGACCACACCAATCAACGCTGGACTGCGGTGATTGGGGCCGGCCGCTGCATCACTGTCAGCACCACGGGTTGTTGCGCCCACAGCCTGACGATGGACGGCCTGTATCTGAACGTCCTGCGGTCGCCGGCATACACCTCGGATCATCTTATTCCGGACGATCCATGGCACGACAAACGTTTCCAGCCGCGCCAGGATCAGGGCGAGCACGAAGTGCGGTACGCCTTTCAGTTCAGCCGCCGGTTCAGCGAACCGGCGGCGGCCCAGGCAGCGGAAATCCTCAACGTGCAGCCGGTGTGGCAGGTCTATTATCCGGACGGTTGCCGGTCGCTGGCGCCGCTGGCGAATTGCCTGACCGTCGATCGCAAGGATGTCCGGATCGTTGCGGTAAAAAAGGCGGAGCGATCACCTTCCCTGATTGTCCGGCTGCTGGATCACGGGGGCCGCGGCGGCGACGTAGTCGTCAAGTTGGGAGCGGACGAGCACCGCTGTGAACTCGGTGCGTACGCGCTCAAGACGCTGGTGTTCCGGCGCCGCAAAGGCGGGCTCTCCGTTCGAGAAGTGAATCTGGTCGAGGGCTTGTAGTGTCCTGTCAAAATTACAGTGACAGGACAGTGGGCAGAGGGTGATCTTTTAGATCCTGTTGCCGTTATCGGTCCCGGCTCTTCAACACCTCGTGTATCGTTTGGCCCTTGCGGGGCAGGTACTCCCGGCCCCAAAGCCGTTCGACGGAAGCCAGCATGCGCTCCGGGTAGTCGCCGTTCACCCCATCGACGCCTGCCATCAGGTACTGTGCCGCGTCACCGAAGCCGACGGTGCCGCCGAAAATGCGCACGGCAATGCCGTGCTGGTGACAGTAGGCGGCCATGTCGGAGCGCCAGCCGTCGCCGGACAGCATCTCGCCGCCGATACTCTTCAGGTCCGCAACCGCCTTGATCAGGTACGATTGTGTCCCCAGCATGCCGGCGGCCATTTCAACCGCCACCCGGGGGTCGGCGGCTTTTACCTGGCGCAGCCGTTCCAGCGTGAAGCTCCCGACCACGACCCGGTCCCAGATCTCGTGCCGGGCAATCAGATCATTTACCGCTTCGACCGGAACGCTCTTGATGTCAAGGTAGAAGTTGGTTTGATCTTTGAACCTGGCGATAACCTCGTCCGCGGTGACCAGCTCGAGTTCCTGCTCACGACCGCCCACGATTGCTTTATACCGCAAGCGTTTCACCTCGGCCAGCGTCATCTCATTCAGGTTGTGATTCTGCGGTCGGCCGCCATCGGCGAGATAGAACCTGTCGTCGATGGTCGGATCGTGCCACAGGATGATATGGCCATCCGCGGTCGGCCGCATGTCGATCTCGATGCCGGTCAGCCCCAGGGTCATGGCATGTTCGATGCCGGGCAGGCAATTCTCGGCTTGGGCGTAGACTTCGCCGCCGCCGGCATCGCCCCAGACGATGGCCGGTTTAATGATGGGCACAACCGGCGGACTGTCCCAGAGGCGCGAACCGATGACGCAGCGCAGCCCACCCGTGGGGGGGCGGATGTGGGGCAGAACGCCGGACCGCGATGCTGCTCGAACATCCGCAGCGGCGTCTTCCCAGGCGCCGCCGCGCAGGGCGTGGCCTTGGGCAGCGCCGCTGCCGCGGGCCACCGGGTCGGTGGCGCCGAGCTTGCCGTAGTTGGGTGCAAACGGTTCGTGACACCATTCGGCGACGTTGCCGTGCATGTCGTAAAGCCCCCACGCATTGGGCTTGCGCCCACCGACCGAATGCGGCGTGCCACCGGCGCTCGCCTGGTACCAGGCGGACTCGGCCAGCGAGTCTGCATCGTCGCCAAATGCGTACCGTGTCCGGCTCCCGGCCCGGCAGGCGTATTCCCATTCCGCTTCTGTGGGCAGTCGAAACCCGCTCTTGCCGGTTCGTTCGCGCAGTTTCTGCAGAAATGCCCGGCAGTCATTCCAACTCACACCGTGAACGGGGAGTTGTGGTCCTTTTACCTGGCCGGGGTTGTTTCCCATCACCGTCTGCCACTGTGCCTGCGTCACCTCGAAGCGGCCGATGTAATAGGGCTTGCCGATCGTCACGCGCCGCACCGGCCGCTCCGCACCGGTTCCCCGGGCGGACCCCATCTCGAAGGCGCCCGGCTGGACGAGTACCAGTTCCATCATCACATCCTGCCCCAGATCAACTGTCCGTGCCAGCGGCAGGGCGGTGACATTGAAATTACCAGGGGGCGTGAAGTCCCGGTCCGGCTCGTACAACATGCTGTCCGACACCCGAAAGTTGTCGTAGCTGCCGTTCGACGGTCCTGACGGGGTGTACAGGTGTATCGATGTATCGAGGCCGCCGAGGATAAAGTCGCGCCCTTCAGGGTACTGGCGCAAATGCAGATTTTCCTGGCTGTTCAGCGCGGCTCGTTTGCCGTCCACAAAGAACTGGCCGCGCCGACTGTTCCATGAGATCGCCAGGTGGTGCCAGCTGTCGCCGGCGAAGTCGTCCAGGCCAAGCTGGTGTTCGCCCAGCAGGATGTATTTCGGATCCGTGTTATTGGTGAGAGTCGTCCAGGCCGCCTGCAGCCGCCCATTGCCGCCGCCGTGCCAGTACCACATTATCCTGATCCCGGCCTGGTCGCCCGTGCCAGGACCGACATGTGAGCCGGTCGTGAACAGAACGTGGTCGGGTTCGCCCTGTATGGGTTGCCAGTTCGGTTTGAACCAGAACTCGATGGTGCCCGCGTCCAGGGTGAAATTATCGGCCATCGAGAACCAGCCGCCACACGTTCTCGAGACACCGTCGCCGTTGCCGTCGGTTCCGGCATTATCGGCATCCCGGCAGCACAGCCCGCCGCTCCATTTCCCTTCGACGCCGGCGGTGTGTGGATTGCCATTGCGGTTGTCCTCGTCGGCCCCGTGATCGCGCCACTTGGTATTGTTAGTGAAAGCTGTGCTGCCCATCAGCGAGTAGGTTGCATCGAGGCTGTTCGGGTTGTCCCACTTTGCCAGCAGCAACGTATCGCCGACGCTTGCAGGAGCAGCGATGAGCAGGGCGACGGCGCACAGCCATGCTGGCAGCCACAGTTGCATTGGTGAATGGATCATGTTCAACCCCTCAGATTATCCGCAAGTGATTTGCGTGATCATTTCCGGTGGCCAGTTCTCTGGGGTGTCCTTGTTCGTTGTGTGACAGATGTCCATTTCGCCGACGGATTTCAGTTTGATGGTTTTCATTTTCGGCAAAGACTGCGCATACGCTTCCACCTTGTCGCGATGGCCGAGATTGCGCAAAATTTCCCAGTGCTCCGGATTGTACTGCGGGACGTTCATGTCCCAGATGCCGATGCCGACAGCGCCGGCGTCGTAGCCGTCCAATCCGAATTTTACGTAGTTTTCCGGTGTACGCGCGCCGACGTTCGCCACGAGTTCACAGTTGTGTGCCTTGATCAAGGCGAGCATCGCCTCGTCCCTTGGCCCCATCTGGAGCGTATCGACAAGCCCCTCGGTCAGCCAGGTTCGCACGTCCAAACCGTGGTGAAGGTTCAATGCCTCCGTCCAATACGGCTGCGCTGCCACTTCGAGTTTCTTGCCGCGCCTGGTGCTGACGTCGTCCACCAGTGTCCTTACGTCTCGGGCAAACTGCGTGACATAGTCCGCCTTGTGACGAATCCAGCGTTCATCCTTCTCATCGATCTCGCGGGGATCAACGCCGTGTGCGTGCTTGAAATCCTCGATCGCCGTCGCTTCATAGCCGACATACATCGGGCCGCGGATGTAGCAGAGGTCGATGCCGTCCACATCGTGCTCCAGCACTTCCGCAATCAGCGACAGCATCAGGTTCCGGACTTCGGGAAAAGCGTAGCTGAGCTTTGGCAATGCGGTTCCGTCCCGGTCGACAATGCGAAACTCGGGGTGGTTGCGGGAGAATGCACCTTGTGCTTCTGTCGTAAAGAGTTCGGCTGCAAGCATCCCGAGACGAAACTGTGCATGGAATTTAATGCCCATGCTGTGCACGTGCCGCATGGCGCTTTCAAAAGGCACGATACCCTGCTCGGTCAGCGTGCGCAGGCTCTCGACCATGTTCCGGCCGCCGATGGTTTCGAAATCATCATAACCAGTGCCGACCATGGTCCCTACATTGGAGGGATAATTTGTCGCGTCGCCATAATTGACGGCCCAGGAAACCGTGCCCACATCGCTGTGCCGGTAAAGTTCCACCTGTTCGAGCAGCTCTTCCTCTGTCGTACAGCCGTCGCGATGGATGAAGCTGCAGCCGTCGTTGAGCGCAACGACCCGTCTCGTATCGGTTCTGCTGCGGTCTTGCTCGAGCGCCGCCACGCGCTCGGGAGAGAGCGGCTCCAATTTGACGTAAGCAATATGGAGCGCCGCGGGAAATCCCTTTTTCTGCTGCCCGATGACCAGGTCCCGGTCGGTCAGGTCGGCGTATGTCCAAAAGGTTTCGCGCAGCTCCGTTTGCAGCCATGAGAGATTGTCGGGCTGATGCCAGATGCGATGAAATATGTCGTCGCCGGTGAGCTTGAGTTTGATGATGGTCGGTCTGGTTTCATGAATAGCGGGTGCCCAGAACCCGATGTGGATGCCGTGCCACCCGCTCACGCCAAGGGGCAGCGTGACGTCTGGCGCGTCCGTCAACTCGCCTGCGCCCAGCATGGTCCCCGAGACCCCTTCGGCATCATAGGGCAGCAGACACCAGTGACCTTTCTTGCGGCCGGTCGACAACGCCGAAGCCGGTGTACACTTACTCATGTCGGTCAATTGGTTCATGTCATGGCTTTGCCTTCAAAAGGCATGTTTGATGGTTTGATGGTTTGATGGTTCACGGAAGGACGTCGAACATCGGACTTCAAACATCAAACTTCAAACTTCCTGCCGCGAAAGTCGATGAATAGTCCTGGCCGAGATCAGCGTTGAAAAGTGGTCCGACGGATTCCAGCGCCACGACCACTGTCGCCCCGCCGGTCGAGATAACGTGAATACGCCTTTTCGCGCGTGTCTGGCAACCGTACAGGTTGACGTTGTTTCCGCACCGGCCCTAACTTCGATTCGCCGACAGTCGTGATGCATGAAAATTCCACCCCCTGAGCGCCATTTGTTCATTGGGGTGATCGACACCTGGTTCAACATGGTCATCCCCGGCATGCATTTGCACGACGACGGTCTTGCGAACGCGGTCCGAGCGATTGGGCATCGACCCGTGCAGGGTGAAGTAATTAAAAAAAACAACGTCCCCGGCCTGCGCCTCGAGGATTGTTGCATTTTCGATTGGATAGTCTTGCAGCAGCTCGGCTGTTTCTTCTGATTGCCCCGACGTATCGGGCTGTCGCCCCAGTCGATGGGATCCGGGATAAACGCGCAGGCAGCCCATTGCATCCGTGGCATCGGCAACATGGATCACTGCGGCGATCATGGTGTCTTTGATTGTCGGGAAATAGCTCCAATCCTGGTGCATGGGAAACGGCAACCCGTGCAAAGCTGGTTTGTGGAACAATTTCGAGTGGTGAAGCATGATATTTTCACCGAGTATCTCCTGGGTGATGTCGAGAAACCGATCCTGCTGAATTGTCCGCATCCAGGCGCCGGAAAACTGATGAACGTTATGTGTATGCATGATCGTGTCTTCGGCCGAATAGATCTTCGCCATCTCGGGTCCGCTGAATTTTACCTCGGTGTCTTCGCCGGTCATTTCGAGCTGGTCGACGATCCGGTCAAATTCGGATGCCATCACGGCGATTTCCGCCGGAGCGAATACGGCTCGGGCATGATAATAACCGTTTTCCTCGAAGGCCTGTCTTATTTCTGACATCGTTAATTTACGTGTTCCGTCCTCTTGTGACTTCTTCCTGTTCGACCGGAAAAACTTTTTCAGCCCTGTCAGGGTCATGAAGATAAGACCTATTGACAGTGTAATGCCGATGTACTTGGCGGCGATTTCCCAATTGTGCAATCCGATCAGGAAATCTTTGGTTTTCTCGCCGTAAACGTCGTCATTTCGCCAGAGCAATATGATCCCGGTAATTGCCGTGATCAGGAAGAACGGCGCGAACGCCACGCCCACCCAGCGATGGAATTTTATCACATTCATTCGTCGACCTCTCCAAGCCATCCCTCGGCGCGATAGATGCGCTGCGGATAGTGACACACGCTGCGCAGGGACTCGACGATTTCGATAAGGTCGTTGGATGCCTGCCGCACTGCCTGTTTGGTGGCGACGCTCTTGCCCGCCCGCCATGCTTCGATCGCCTGTTGTGCCTCGACATGTCGCTCGACGACCCGCCAGTAACTGGACATCGCCTCGATCCGCCGCGTGATCAACGCCTGTCCATCGGCTGCTGTCCGTGCCGCACTGAGGTGATCGCGACATTCGGTGACCCGCGCCGGCGTCAGCGTGGCGGGGTAATTGGCATGGATGTCCCATTCACGGGTTGCCTGCCGGGTGGCCTCGTCGAACGTCTCGAAAAACAACCGCATCGGCTCTGCCGCGACACTGTAGTATTTTTCATAAAAATCGGCCAGTACCGCTGGCGCATCGACGTTGACGTCCCACATCGCCCGGGCAATCAGGTAGCAGGTGACCATGTTGAGCGGCGAGTGTTCGTCCTCGGCAAAGGTCATGCCGACACCCTTCTTCCCGTGGCACCAGCGAATGTCTTCGACAATGCCGAATTTCGGCAACGAGAATTTGTAGCCGACGTAGCCGTAATAGTAGAGGTGCTTCGAGATTTCGGCCCAGTCGGCGATCATTGTCCTGCTCCGTTCGTTGTCCCAGAAATGGGTCATCACCGGGAGGACGTTGTCACGGGGTTTGATCTCGGGAAAACCGGGCAGGCAGTAGTATCCGTAATAGGTAATGAGGCAGTCCGGGTATGACTTCGCGAAGCGTTCGGCAACAGTGTTGACGAAAATCAGATAACGGTTGGCAATGTTGCGATACGTCCCCGGCCCGGTGCCGACCACCCGCGCGCCGTCGATCTCGTCGTAGGCGAACGTGGTGTCGCCGTCGAGCGCCCGGCATTGTTCGCACTCGCACCACAGGCTGCTGTCGTTCTGGCCTACCGGGTATGACCGCCAGCCCTGGGGCGGCCGGCCTGCCACCATCTGGTGGAGGTTCCGAGAGACCAGGTCCACCGCTTCGGGGTTGCTGGTGCAAATCTGTGCGTACCCCGACTGGCGCTTGCCGTCGACCAATGCGAAATAGTCGGGTTTTCTCTTGAAGTATTCCTTCGGATTCAGCAGGCCTGCCAGACTGTGTCCCTCGTGATAACGGTTCATCCCCAGCCGGTTGCGTCTTGCCCATACCTGAAAGTCCCGTCCGACTTCCGGGCTCACCCGGGCCGCGGCCCACCCGCCGACGACACGCGAGAGGAAATCCGGTTTGCTGACGATGTCGATGTCCGGCACCTCGATCGTTGCTTTTCGGGGCACGACTTCGCCGTCTGCCCCGGGCATGTACCACCGGCATCCGAGGGACTCGAGGAAACAGTAGACCGCGTTGGGCGTGCCGCAGTCGGAGGCGCCGGTCCACGGCGTGGTGAAACCGTCTGACTGCCCGGTGAGGACAAGGGTCTTCGGGAACGACCTGATCACCAATCCGTCATCGCCGAGATCATATGTATCGAGATCGGGAATCAACTTCTCGACCGCCGCCATCCGGCCCACCAGTATGCGATTGCCCGGACCCTCGGCGACATGCTCGACCGCCAGCTTGGCACCCGACATTTTTTCGATATATGACTGCAGGTCGGTGACCGCGTTCCTGACCGGCTCGGATGCATTGGCTGCAACCACGATCGTGGCCATCGGTTTACCGGCACTGACAATGACCATGGATACGTCCTCTTCAGTTTCCGCCGTTGCCGCGACAACGAGTGCAGCAGCGACCAACGCTGACAATCCCCGGCGACTGAAAGCCGATATCCAAAATCCGATATCCGAAATCCCCATGCGGGTCACTGCTCCCAAGTGTAGACGTGCGTGCCGAATCCGTCAAACGCGTCACCGAAGCTGCCGGCTGCAGGGCTGAGTGTACGGTTTTCACCGAGTACCGTGACCACCCGATTGCCCAGGCCGTCGACCCGAAACTCGGCGGTGCGCGGCACCCGGTTGCGGTTGGCCGCGATAATGTACTTCCTGCCGGCGACAGTTTTCATCACCGAATCGACGGCGAAATCCTCCGGCGTTGCCCGGTACTGCCCGTGCTCGTCCGCTGCGCAAAGTACCGGCTCGAGCGCCCGCAGTTCGCGGGTAAACACCTTGAATTGCGTCCACAACTCCGGGTTGGCACGGATGTCCTCGTGGTCTGTATCCGAACCGCCGCCCTCGATGCCGTACCAGAACAGGCCGTCCACTCCCCAGGCGATGGCCAGGTAGCTCATGCAGCGGATTTCCTCAATCGTCGGGTATCGCAGACCGGTAAATCGTTTCCACTTGTGGTTCCAGGTGAAAGCCTGAAGCGCCAGCCACAAGGGCTTGTCGCCCGCCAGTTTGACGCCGTTCGACACATATTCGTAGGCGCTGTCGTGCCCGAACCCGTCGGCATCGTCCGGCAGCGGGATCGGGTACCACCACCACATCGCGATGTCATGGGCATCCGGAGGGAAGACGATGTTGATGAATGATCCAGTGCCCATTGTCGGCAGCTCGGTGTCGGCGGCGGCCGGCGGCACCATCAGATCGCCGGTCACAAACGGATGGTTCGGGTCCTCGTCGTGGATTATTCCGGCAATCGTCTTTACCGATTCATAAACACCCGTGCCGCCGTTGGCGATCAGCTCGTCTTCTTCCCAGACGAGCAGCCCGGGATGATCGCGCAAGGCCCGCACCCGGCGCCGTGTTGACTTGAAGCGATTACCGAAAACCTCGGCTGCCGGCGTCCCCACCATCCACCTCAGATCGTGTTGATGCGCCTGATCGAGCAAGAACTTCATCCACGACAGGCTCGTGCCGGCACCGTTTTCCTCGTCCTCCGCCGCCCACCCCCAGTTCATCAGTGTGTTGGCCCCCATATCGGCCGCTTCCTGCCAGAAGCCGGTGAACGGCCAGATACCGATGGGAAAGAACGGTTTGTTGCCGGCCACCAGTTTCTGATTCTCGTCGATACGCACGACCGCGGCACCGCGATTGACGATACGGAAATCCAGCCGGCGCGTCTCGGGTTTGTCGACCCCGGCGCCGGACAAGGTCAGGTCGACGAAATACTGGCCGACCCCTAGGCCCTGGATCGGGATAGGGATGGCAACGTCCCTTTGCCGGGGCGTCACCGGTTCGCCCTGCCACAAGACTTTTTCGGCGGGCCCCAGCAGACGCGCTGCCAGCCGCAGGTCTCCGAGCACCGATGCCGAGGCATTCAAGGTAACCTCGGTGCTGACATCGCTGCGCTTGTCCTCAACGCAGACGTAGCAGGGTTCCACGATTCGCGTGACAAACAGCGGTGGCACGTTCAGGCTGGTCTTGAAACGTGCCCGCACCGGCTGCTTCCTGGTGATCAGGTCCATCTCCTGCTTGACAACGGTTACCGCCACGTCGTGACGCCCGTCGCGCGGGAAGAACACCGGCACCGGGACGTCAATCTCCGCACCACGGCCGTCCACACTGATGGTAACACGCTCTGTGCCACCCGGAGAAACGGCGTGTACCTCGACCTCGGACGGATCGGTGGCGGCGGGCCGGATTCGCACCAGGAACTGGTTCCGGCCAATCATCGGGGCTCGCGAAGCCGGGGAAACCGTGGCGCTCCACCGATTCGAACGCCGGATCTCGACATCGTCGATGTAGATACTGCCCCGCTTTGCCCCGGGACCGTGACGAAAGGAGCAGTAGACGTGGCCGGCGTCGTCGCGCACCTTCAAGTCGGCCTCGTAACGCGTCCAGTCCCCGGTACCCGGCGGCAGGGCAAGCCGCACTTCGCTGCCTTCGCCGTCCAGCGCGACGCGGTCCCGGCGACGCAGCCCCATAGTGACAATCGCGGGGGTGTCAAGATCGTCGGTGGCCGCCCAGAACCGCAACTGCAGCCGGTCGCCCGGTGAGACCGGCAACGACGGGCTGACCCATTCGCCGCTGCCCGGCAGAGCGCACTTGAGGCTTGCGCCGCCGCTGTGGGCGCGTTCGTCGGTGACGATCACCGACCCGCGGCCCATGGGCCAGTAGCGCCACCAGCCGCCGTCCGGCAGGCCGTTGCCGTCGACGTCCGCTTCAAACCCGCCGTTTGGGAGCAGATTCTTTGCCGGCGCCATTGTCCCGACCATGGTCGTCAGCGCTTCGACCACGGCCAGTTTGTCGGTCACCCGTGAAACGACGGCAAATGGCCGGTCGGGAAAGTGGATAAGCGTATCGGCACAGTCTATGTCCGCATGGATCAGGTCTTCCCCGCCGCGGCAGCGGGCCGTGAGGCTGTGGTCAAAGCGTCCCTTGAAAGGGCCGATCCGCAGGGTTTCGGGTGCGACGCGCCAGCGCATGTTCAGTCGCTCGAGGTTGCTCGCCGCGCTATGGCCGGCCACCCGAATCCTGATCTCCGGCAGGACCCCGGGTGTGTTGTCCGTCGGGAAGTAGAGAAGCTGGCGGCCAGTGAGGCGCCGGAACAAGCCGCGGCCGTTGGGGAAGTACAGTGCCCAGGGGCCGGTGGAGACGTCGAAGGCCATGGCCGTCGCTGTATCGGCGCGGATCAGAACCTGCCGGGGGCCGTCCGGCGGTATCTCCTGTTCGATCCGGCCATCGGTGCTGCGCGCACTGCCGGCCTTGTTTCCGTATGGGTCGAACAACTCAACTGCCAGCTCGCCCGCGTCGCGTCCTACAGTGTTGAACGATACTGTGCGCGCCGACTCGGCCGCCGGCAGTACCAGGACGACCGGGCCTGAGGAAATGTTGAGGACCAGCGATTCCCCGGCGTCAGCCGCGAGTGCGGCGGTCAGGATGACAGCGGCCGAGAGAATGAGGCGGCAGCCTTGCCTCGTTCGAACAACTGATGTCACAAAATCACCCTTTGCATCCTGCAACACAAGTTCGCAGAGTGCGTCAATCGGCATTCAAGTTCGATATCCAAGCGGCAACTATAGGCTGCCGCCATTGTTATTGACAGTGCCGGGCGCAAACGTTCCACATGTTGCGCAAGGGTGGTTTTGAAGGCAAAAAAAAGCTCCCCATGGCAACCATGGGGAGCTGAATTGTTTCAGTTCACTTGTATCGTGTCGATGTTCTTACGGCAACTGGCTGAGAATGTGCGCTTTGCAGGCCGCGGCACTACCGCCACCGGGTCCTCCGTCGTCGCATAAGTCAACGCCCGCGAGCGCGGCGTCGGCGAGCGCATTTGCCTTGGCCTCAAATTCCTGGCCACTGCTCGGCGGCACGGTGTCGAACGCAGCGCAAAGATCACCCAGGACCCCGGCGGCTATGTCGTCACACGGCGTGCAGGCGTCAACGCCTATCGTGATGTTGTCAATCTTGTTGACGGTGTTGGTGCCACTGATCTCATTGAAGATCTGGATGGCGAAGACCACCGTCTGGCCGCCGTACGGCTGCAGGGCGGCAATCAACGCCGCCGAGTCCGCGTCGTCGTGCCGCCATTCGGCCGGGGCTGGTTCTGCGGGAAGCGGGAAGCTCTCGAAGTATATCGGATTCAGATACCAGTCAGCCGGTATTCCGTCGTCATAGCAGCCGGAGGCGTCCCACTCCGCCTCTGTCGTGACCGACATACGGAAGCGGAGGCCTCCGGGCTTACCGCTGTCCTTCCGAAACATCTTGTGGTCGACACCGAAGTTGACCCCATCGAAGTTGTCGGGCAACTGCACCCGCTTGCCGACCGCCGCGGCGCCTTCCCGGTTCAAGGTGCCGCATCCGTTGCCGTGCACGTTGTACCCGTAAAAGACGATGTGGGTACCGGGATTGCCACCCATTTCCGTGTCGCTGTAAGGTGCGCCACCCCATGTCTCCCCTTGATCGGGCACCACGAACATGTGACCCGTGCCTGAGGGCGCGCAGTTCGGGTCGGTCTGATTGCCGAGCAGCAGTTTACCCTCGAAGGTGCCGAAGTCCGTCAGCATCAGGCCGTACTGCTGCGGGCAAGCCCCGGGCGAGCCGATACCGATCGAGATATTGTCAAGCTTGCCGGTGGTCTCGGTGCCCGAAATCTCATTAAAGGTCTGGACGGCGAACACCACAGTGTCGCCGGCATACGGTGCCAGCGCGGCCGACACCGCAACAGAGTCTATGGCGATATTGTTCCATCCGGCAGAGGCCGGGAATTCCTGGAAGTATATCGGATTCAGATACCAGTCACCCGGCGTCCCTTCGGTGTAGCAGCTAGCCGCCTCCCAATCAGCCTCCGTGGTCACCGTCAACCGCAGCCGCAGACCGTCGGCACCACCGCCGTCTTCCCGCGTCACATTGTAGTCGGTACTGAATTGCACATCCGTGAAATCATCCGGCAGACAGATGCGCCGGCCGACGGACGCGGCACCTTCCCGCGCCATGTGACCGCAGTCCGGCCGCCAGTAGACGTTATACCCGTCGAAGTGGATGTAGGAACCGGGGTTCCCGCCCGACGCGACCACAGACTGGTGTCCCGTGCCTTCCGGGGCACCGCCGCAGTCACCGTACTGGTTACCCAGCAGCAGCCTGCCTTCGAAGGTGCCGAAGTCCAGGGTCATCACGCCGTATTCCTGTGGACAGGTGGCGCCACTCGCTACCGAACCCGAAAGCAGTGTGGCCAGGCTTATTGCGAACAAAGTGTAGATCGTTTTCATTGCAGAAAGTCTCCATCTGAGTTAAGGCTGTTTTGCCGATTGGAATTTTTTTGAAATAGGAGTCAAAAATCCCATTTATCACAGCGGAAAACCACTTTTCCGCCACACTCTATAATAGGTATAGGAAATCTGCCGTTGGATTGCAAGAACAAATCGGCAGGGCTTACTCAAAAAAAGCGGGGCTTCCCGGGGCTCAAGCAGCGATCCGATCGGGTGCTGAACATGTACCGCTTTCCGAAGTGTGCGAGGTCGTGGACGGCGCGAGAAAACGGGCATGGGCGGGATCGGGGCAAGACTGTCGAATAGCTGCTGAATATCGCGTCAAACATCACAAAGTATTACGCTGCAATGGTTTGAATAATAAACTGACGCAGTTCAGAGAGCTTCTATATCCAGGCTAAACAACGAAGATCCAGATGTGATCGCGATCTGCAACCATGAGTCTCCCGGTGCCGCCGAATTCGAAGTGTCTGACGAGATAGCCATATCCCCAATCGTCCGGGCGGCGCTGGGGCGAGCCGTCAAAGTTTTGAGCGCACGAGGGCGGACACTCCAACTCGAGAAAGCGACAGCCGGATCCGTCGATTCCATACGGCCAGCCGCCTTCAAGATAGAGGATCGCGTCGGTATTACGGGGCCCGATGCCGGGAATTTTTATGCTCGGCTCGAACAGGTGGAATTTATTTTCAACGCCATCGGGTTTACCAAGTGGCCAATTCTCGGTTGGTGTGTGGATCCACAAATCCCCACCGTCCGAATCCAGCAGCTGGAGGTTTTCGCGTTTATTCACCACGAAGATCTGCGGGGCCGTAAGGCCAGGCATGAAATTGCCGGCAATGCACTGCTGTGGATGTTCCAGTTCCCGCTTCCATTTCAGATTGCCCCGGGCATCCACCCGATAGACAAATCGGCTTCCTGCGAAAACGACGCCGGTAATCCGGCCGTCAGCAGAAACCAAAATGTCGCTGCCGTCGGAGTGCATTTCGAGGTCATCGTATTCGAGATGGTCCCCCAGGTTGGCACTCCAGATGACCGTTCGGTCGACGTCGATCAGATTATAGCCGATGATCCATTCATCGAGCCCATCGCCATCGAAATCAAGCGACCGCGGGGCATGACCTGAGCCCCAGAAAGAGCGCTCATCGATCAGCGCCAGGCTGCTGTCAAAAAAACATGCCGGGTTTCCGTGGGAGAATCCGGGATGGCCCAGGTCGCTTACTTTGACCAAAATCGTCCAGTCCCGGCTGCCCCGACCTGTTTTGGCCGGGGTCACATTGACAAAATTGTCAGCTGGGAGCTGGACCTGTTTTATAACCCGGCCGGATACGCCTTCGAGGTAGAGGAGAGAAGATCCGCGGATAACCAGGATCTCCGGACGGCCGTCTCCGTTTATATCCGAAATTGCCAGGGATCGTTCGGCGCCGTGACTCTCGTAGGGTGCACGCGAGGCCCATGGCTCACCGACTTGCCAGAGCAATTGACCGGCTTGATCTACTGCGGTCAGGCAAAAATGGTCCCAACCCGGATGGGCCGGGGCGCCATGGATTCTGGCATGAAACAGGCCCGGCGACTGCAGCACAAGAAAGTCTGCCTGGCCGTTGCCAGTGAGGTCGGCCGCAAACGGGATACCGCCCTGGAAAGGGAGGTCAATTTCGTGCGCCAGTGAAAGTTTCATTTCAGTCTGCCTGCCGGGTCCGTTGCCTTCATGCCAAGTACTCGAGGGCGGCCAGGGCATAGATGCGGGCACAAGCAAAAATGCTCGATACCTCGACACATTCATTGGGTGAGTGTGCCAGCGTTATGATCCCGGGGCCAAAGGACGGCACGGTGGGTATACCTGTCGCGGCGAACCATGGCGCATCCGTCGCTGCGGGGTAGCAGCCGATCGGCGGAACATCCGGCAGTACCTTCGCGCTGGCGTTCTGCAATGCCGGCACCAGTGCATGGTCACGCGGGAAATTCACCGGATCAATCCATATTGAAGGGGGTGTCTCCCACACCACCTCAGCGCGCAGCTCGGGATCACGCTGCCGCTGTTGCTCAAGCCACGCCTCCACTTCGGCACGGATCTCCTGCTCGGTGCTTCCCGGCGGGACCCGCAGGTCGCATCCGAATTCAGCAAGTCCGGGAACCACGCCGAAATAGACGCCGCCCTGCATGGTCACACCAGCGTTGACGGTCGTGCCTTCGTGCGCAAACTCGCGAGAGAAGCGGTAAACCAATTCACCCGCCTTTACGCAGGCGTTAACCGCATTGAATTCATCGCTCAGGCTGCTGTGCATTTGATCACCATGCACGCGGATGCGGAAACAACATATCCCCCGGCTGTCGAGGTGAATGAACTCCATTTCCCGGCGGATACCCGAAGGTTCGCTGATCAGGATGGCATCGCCATGCACGTAGCCATTCGCAGCAAGAAACCTGGCGCCCAGCATGCTGCCGCCTTCTTCATCGGCAACGGGCAGCAGATGCAGTTGGCCAGCCAGTTCATCGCTCACCTGAGCCAGTGCGGCAGTCGCATAAACCATTGCCGCAACACCACTCTTCATGTCTGTGGAGCCAAGGCCGTAGAGCTTGCCATCTTCGATCACCGGATCGAGCGGGTCATGTTTCCACGCGGCGGGATCCCCGGCCGGCTTGGTATCGATATGGCCATTGAATATGAGGGTCGGGCCGGGTCGCCCGCCTTCGAGTTTCAGCAAGAGAGAGGGGCGTTCAGGTTCTGCGGCAATGACTTCGGCCTCGCCGAGTTCCAATGTTTTCAATTCCTGTTGAATCCTCGCCGCCACCGCGCGTTCATCGCCGGGTGGCGTTGCGCTTGGCGTTGCCACCAGGTCGCGGGTGAACTGCAGCAGCGCGTCCTCGTGGGCATCAATAAAATCGAGCATTTTCTGTTCTGTTTTCACGTGTACCTTTGTGTCAGAGTGTTTCCAGGAGCTCCGCATCGGACATTCGTTTTGCCCGAACGAGCGCCGGGGAGACGTAGTATTTGCGGTCCTCCTCGTAGAACCCGAGGCGTGAGTCGCGTTCGAGCAGGGCGGCTGCATCATCGAGATTCTGCAGCTCCGATCTCAGCCGTTGGCGCATACTTTCCAGGTCCAGGGAAGGAACCGTAGCCGGATAATAACGCCAGCCAAACCATGAAAACAGGACCCAGGCGCTGTGAACGAGATGCCCGAAGAAACGTGCCACGTTAAGTTCCTGGTCGGCATGGCTTCTGTCGGTGGCGCCCGCTACTGCAACTTCGTATTCGGCGACGGCCGGGTGCCACAGTTTGTACATCGTGTCGAGGCGTTCGACGATCTCGGCGATTCCGTACGGCTCGACGGATTGTTCGAGCATGTCGCCTTGTCTGCCGCGCGTCTCGAAGCACCAGAGTTGCATGGATTCAGTTCGTGGCTCGTGGTTCGGCAACGGGTATGCGCAGCCAAGGTTGAAAGGACTGAAATAAAGAATGCCGTAGCCGAAAGGATAGGGCTTTACGGCTTCGCCGAAGGCGCGCCAGACCTCGGCTGCGGCCCGCCCATCGGCCAGTCCGAAATACTCGCACGCCACGGTTTCGAGAAACGCCTCCTCGTCGCGCCATTCCGGCTGGCGCAGGAATCGCGACAAAGCAAAGACATTGAGCGTATCGGGGTTGTTGCCGAAATTCCAGGCCGCCATCACGTCGGATATGCCGATAGCGCGGAGATTGGCCAGCTTGCGATAGAGGTTGGCGATGAGCGGCCAGTTTGGCGCGGTGGCAAATTCAACGGTGTGGTTGATCTGAATGCGGATCATCGCCCGCTTGCCGCTCCGGCGTGCTGCCTCGATCTGTTCGCGGGCGCGCGGTGACGGTCCGATGTAATTCAGAGAATACTCGTCCACTCTCTGCTTGTGTCCGTTCCATTCCAATTCGCCGCCTCGCTCATTGTCGGGCATAATGATGATGCCTGGCGGCAATGACTCAATCAGATCGGCCTGGGGTGACGGAGCGCACATGTCCCAGCTCCACGTCCAGGCGATCACATCGGCGGACGGTGAGGCGGCGTGGACACCTTGTTCGATGGCCAGCAGGACTTCGCGCAGGATGTCTGTCGGCCGCCGCTCGCGGCAGTGCGAGCAATCCAGAATATCGCCGGGATTCTGCCCGTGGTGTTCGCCGATGCCGCTGCCGCATGCGTCGAAATGAGAGTAGCAATGGGTGGTGTGCTCGCTGGCGGTAACGCATTCGACGCCGCCGAGCTCCGGTACGTTGCGGAATATGTCGGTGCAGGCTTGCTCGAGCCACGCCAGCGTCCGCGGTTCACTGGTGCACATGGCGCAACTGTCGCGCCAGCCGTAGAGGCCCTCGTCGTTGACCGACGGACTGGCGGCACCCCGCAGATCTGGATGCGCCTGCCAGAAAGGGTCATCGGCTGCGAAGCCGCGCGGCTCGTTGAGGTGCAGATATAGTTTCAGGCCCGCCCGGCAGCAGCGCGAAGAAAGGTCACGCAGGTCGTTCTGAGAGCGTTCCGCTTCGGCGCCAAGCTCGGGGAACACCGTTGTCGTCGTCACTTCCCGCAGACGCACCATCAGCCAGACACCCGTGAAGCCGGCGTGCTGTATCCTGGTAAGGACAGCGGGTGTCATGGCCTCGAGCCCGGTCGCCAACTCATGCGGGCCGAACACCATCCCGGGCACACGCCAGATGCGGATCGGATCTTGCAACGCCATTCCTCACATGTGTCGTAGGTCGTCTGAGTAATCAGTCCTCGCCATCGCGAAAGACTGCGAGTACCGCTTCCACAGCCGCACCGGCGTCGACCTTCACGCCCTGCATCCGGAAACACTCGGCCAGCGCATTGATCACCAGCAACATACAGTTGCGATCGGCGGTGGAGCCCATGTGTCCGATACGCAGCATCTGCCCGACGAGCCTTGGGTGATGGCTGCCGGCGATGATAATTTCAAACTCCTGCTCCATCAGGCGGAGGGTTTCGGTATCGGTCGTCCCGTCCGGGATACGAAACGCCGTCACCGTATTGCTGGCGTATTCGTCTGCTGCGAGAAGTTCGATACCCATCGCTCGCATCCCGGCGCGGCATGCCCTGGCGCACAAGGCGTGACGGCGGAACCGATTGTCCAATCCTTCCGCCACGATATTGTCCAGTGTGACCTCCAACGCTGCGACGACATGGGAGGGTTGAGATACCGGCCCACTCGGATGCCATTGGGCGAATCGCTCGGCATACTCTTTGAGGTTCAGCAAATTGAGAAACCACCCGTGGATCGGTGTCTTGCGGGCATTCATCCGTTCCCAGGCACGTTCGCTGACGGCAATCAGGCCGGTACCCGACGGCGATTCGAGGCACTTATGATTGCCGGAGATACAGTAGTCCACGCCCCACTCGTCGGTCAAAACATTAATCCCCCCGAGGGAGGTTACGGTATCGAGAATCAGACTGACCTCACGCTCCCGACAGACCTCGGCGATGTCTTCGATGGGGTGGGTTACACCGGTGCTGGTCTCGTTGTGCACAGCGGCCATCACGCGAATGTCGGGGTGTTGGTCGAGCGTATCGGCAACGATCTCCGGCATCAATGGCGTACACCATTCGACTTCCGGGGAGACAAGCTCGGCGCCGCAATTGACGGCCATCTCCTTGAAGCGTTCGGCAAACATGCCACCGCCTGGAACCAAGATCTTCTGCCCCGGTTCGACGGCCCCGTTGACCGCCGCTTCCATCGCAATGCTCGAGGACCCGGGGATCATGAGCACGGTGTTCTTGGTTTGGAACACGGTTTGAAGACGCTCGATAACGTGAAGGTGACGTTCAACATAATCGTCGCCGTAGTGACGGATCGAAGGCTGCGCCATGGCGAGCAGCGCCTCGTACCCGATCTCCGTCGGTCCGGGGATCATCAGGAGGCGATGTTTTTGGATTCTCATTTTGCGTACCTCGGTTGAAAAAGGCTGTCGGCGGTTTTACCCAGTATCCATCCCAGATCGTCCTCGCTGAGGGCGGGAATGTGGCGCAGGCAGGTGTAGGTTTGGGTGTAGGAACTGAAATCGAGCACCGGCAATGCGTCGCTCCCCCACAAGAGGCGGCGGGCCCCATAGGCATCGCGCAGTGCCACGACGAATCTCGCGAGATCGGCGTAGGGATACTCGGCAACGTCGGCGGTGAAGGCATACCAGGCTGAAATCTTTACAAAGACATTGGGAAAACCAGCGAGGTCAAGCACGGGCTGATACGCTGCATCGTCCATGTCATACCGTGGCCGAGCCATGTGATCGAGGAGCCACCGGATGTTTGGGTAGTCCCTGACAAGGGGCGTGAGCCCGGCGGCCTGATTCGGGCCGAGGTTAAGCGCCACAATGAGTTTTGCCGCATCCGCCTTCTCCCAGAAGCTTGTATGCTCCGGACCACTCCAGGCATCGGGCCTTTCGTCCGGCGCCGCAAAGTAGCGCAGCCCCAGCGCCGGCCAATCGTTGAGCGTACGCGCCAGCAGTTCTCCCCGATTGGCAGCTGTCAATGAAATTTCCGACAACATCACGAAGCGGTCCGGCCGTTCCCGGCAGAGCTCGGCGACGAAATCGTTATTGCGATGGTTGGTTTCGTCGCATCCCCCGATTACGCAGGCGCGCTCGACGCCGTTTCTGTCCATCAGCGCCAGCAGCAGATCGCATTGTGATCGATTTCCTCTGCCGCCGGTGCCGACAACAAAGTCCTGCCACTGGTGTTCCCAGACGTGAGTATGTGCGTCGAAGGTTGGATTCATGAATCGTCAGAACCGATCGTTTTGGTCAGTTCATCCAGCTCACTTTTGATCGCTGTCCATCCCTGATGGAGAATGATGACGTCCCCACCCACATTGATAAGGCGTGCGCCCAGCTCGAGGTAGGGACGCGCTGCTTCCGGGGTGCCGACTGTGGAGCTGAAAATCTTACCGTGTTTGTTCGCGGCTCCGGCCACCCGCTCGACGGCTTCACGCATCGTCGGATGATCGAACTGCAGCGGGATGCCGTAACTCTGGGCAAGGTCGCCCGGTCCGAAAAAAAGACCGTCTACTCCCTCAACCGCGGCAATGGCTTCGACGTCCTCTACGGCTTCGCGGTCTTCGATTTGCACGACCACAAAGGTCTCGCGATTGGCGAACTCAAAATATTCTTTAGCATCGGCCATCATGTAATCCGCGTCCAGACATACCGTTTCCATACCTCGTTGGCCGATGGGAGCGAATCGGGTGTTGCGTACAATCTCGCGTGCGTGTTCAGCGTTCATGCAGTGGGGGACCACCAGTCCCGCTGCGCCTATTTCCAGCAGGCGGTACACTGCGTCAGGCCCCGACCGGCGGGGACGGATGACGGCATCGGCGCCGCGCTCGCGAATCGCCATGATCATCGATGCCACTTCTCGATACGACAGGTCACGGTGCTCCATGTCGATCCACACGCCGTCAAAACCGATGCCTGCTGCAATGCCGCAAATCATCGGCGACGGTCCACCGCTGGCATTGGTCAGCCACGCGACACCGCCTGAGCGGATTTTCGACAACACCTTACTTTTTCTCATGATGATTCTTCCTTTTCAGTTACCAGAAAATACCGACCTGTGCGAAAGGGATTCTTGTGGCGACATGGGTTGGCACTCCAAAAAGCAGCACGCACTGGACCTGATGGTTCACGACTTCAATCTCTTTCTCGCAGGCCGGAAAATACCCCATCTCCCCACCAATTCACCCGCTGGCCCAAACGCCACCATCCAGACGATGATCGTCAAGCGAATCATTAATCGACCGCGGTCGGTTCGCACCAGAAAGAATAGAGTGCTCCATTCTGCCAATAGAACCGCAATCGGACCTCACGCCGTTGAAGCTCACTCAGCGATTGGGTTTTCTGCCACTGAACGGCATGACCAACGCTGTCGCCGGTGACGGGGATGCAGTCCTCGCGGCTCAGGCCCGCCAGGACATCACCACTGGCATCGACGACCTCGGCCCGCAATTCGCCGTGCGTGCAATCGGCATTGATCTTCAACTCGTCGCCTTCGAGGATTAACGGTTTGGTCTCGACCATCGCCTCTTCGGCGCCGGCGTCGAGGGACACGAAGCCGTCACGCCGCAGTTTGGCCAGGCCGATGGCATAGCCCGCGACACCTCGGGGTTCTGCGGTGTATCGGTTGGGGCTGTTCTGGCCGTGGAGATTCCATTGCGCGTCATAGTAAAACCAAAGCTCATCGCCAATCAGGATGGGAGGCGAACCAGCCACGGAAGCGGTGCCGAAATCCCAATCACGGTAAGGCCGACCGCTCGGAAGAAAGACGGCCCTGTCGGCGGCGCGGTCCCAATGCTCGCCGTCGTGACTGCTGATCAACTGGAAATCCTGACATCCGGTCGACAGATGGTAAATGGACAAGAGGCCGAGATACATGCTTTCATAGACGAAACCATTGTTCTTGTAATGCTCGACGTCGGGCGGATCCTGCTCATCGATCGGGAACATCAGCTCCGGCGTGCTCCAGGTGACGAAATCCTCGCTGAAGGCAATCGCCCGCTGGCGGAGCCTGAGGTTCTCGGCTTGCGCGTCGACCAGGTGAAAATTTCCCTGCGGGTCGACCCGGCACCACCCGTCTTTGGTCGCTTGGATGCGCATCTTCGAATCGCCGTCGAGGAAGATCTTCACAAACGCGACGTAGCGGCGGCGGATGGTGTCGTGCATCAGGTATACCGTATCGCCGATCGATTCAACGAATTTGAACAGCGGCGTCGGAGACTCGGTCCAGTGCAGGCCGTCCGGTGAGACAGCGGCATAGGCGCCCGATGGAAACGGAATGTCGCCCGAATAGTAGTCGTCGTCGTTGTACTGCCAGTTGATCAGTTTGTAGCGGCGCGTGGGATCGGGGTCGAGCGGGTCTTTGATGACCGAAACGTCCAGGATCCGCGCCTTGCGTTTGCCGCCGTCACTATGGGAGCGGTACACGATGTTATTGGCAAGGTGGCCTTTGAATTCATGGAGTCCCAGGTCCGGTCGTTGCCAATTGAGGCCGTCGTCGGAGACCGCATAGCAAATCAGGCTTCGGTTCTGATAGTCCTCGGGGTCACTGTTCCCCGCCAGGTACCACATTCTGAAAAGACCGTCGTCCTCGCGGATGACCGAACCGTAGAGCTTGATCTTGATGCCCTCCCACGCCCGGCAGGGAAAGAAGATGGGATTGTCCGGATGTTTAGTGACCTGGTGCAGGACGCGCGTCACGTTCTCCCGTGAACCCACGATCTGATCATCGACGAACAATCGCCGTGCCGTGTTGACGTGGAAGGAAGTTGTGCTGTTACTGTTCATGGTCGCTCGTTGGTTGGAGATTTGTCATTCTACTGATAAAATCTATCTCGCCAAGAATGCGTCCACGGTGCCAGCCGCTACGGTTCATTTGCATCCCGAACGAACGCATAATGCCGGAACATATATGTTTCGTGTTCCCAATGTGCCTTGTGCCGTTGGGACGCAGGGTTTGCAAGCTACACCAAGTCGGTACAAACTACACCCTGCCCGCGCCGATTTTTAACGTGGTCGAGGTGGCGGCCTTTGCATCGGGAATTATTTTCGGTGACAACGAGAAGGGATACGTTTATTGGTACATTGGATGGGAACTATTTGTACAACGTGGCACTTGGCACGGATCGGGTTTTTCAAGCCGCACAGGAAGGAATCAATTAGATGAAAATCTTTGTAACCGGCGCAGCCGGTTTCATGGGTCAGGCGACCATGAAACTCGGCGAGACACTTGGGCACACGATGAAAGGTTGCGACCTCGTCGGCAAGCCGGATCTCAACGTTGTCGAGGGTTCGATCACGGACCTCGAGTTTCTGAAACGCGAGACGAAGGGATTCGATGCGATCATCCACACTGCCAGCCGGCACACCGGCGACATGAATGCCGGCGTCTCCAATGCGGAGTTTTATGCGGTGAATGTCACAGGCAGCGACAACGTGTTTCTAAGCGCCCTGGCGAATGGTATCGAGCCTGTGGTCTTTTCATCCAGTCTCGACATCCATTGCGGGACGCAGTGGGATGCCAGCGGCGCCATAAAATACACCGAAGCATTGCCCGATATTCCTACGTCGATCTATGCCGTGACCAAGAAGATGATCGAAGATATGGGGCACTTCTACGCACGGTCTCATGGTATCCGGTTCTGTGCGTTGCGCTTCTCCAGCGTGTCGAATACCTTTCAGGCCCCGCAAGCCCTGCGGCCAGTTCCACTCATTTCCCGGGACCTGGTCGTCGAAGACTGTGCGATGGCCAACATACAGGGCTGCGAGAGCGACCGCGTATGTGACGATGTCTTGTTAATCGGACCACACTGTCCGCTTGAGAATGCGGACCTGATCGAGGCGTTCAAGGATCGGGACGCGGTTATTGAAAAACATTGGCCAGGCAGTCTCGAGCTCTTCGAGCGCGCCGGCTTCAGCACGAGCGGCGTGCTCTGGCCGTGTTGTGACATCCGCCGCGCCAGACAGGTGCTCGGCTGGGAACCGCAATATGGTTACGGCTGGCTGCTCGAAAAAGTGAAGAACGGCCTGACTGCAAGCGATTGAAATCGCGCCGCGTCCGTCAATCGTCGTCCATGCCCGGTCGCATTGAAAAGAGTACCGCAACCCCCGTGTTGGTTCCCGTTCTCCGGGAGCGGATCAACGTGGTGGTGATCGAGGCAACGTCGTGCCGGCCGTCGCCGTTGAAGTCTCCGATCGCCGATGCCGTGCAGCGGTGGGCCGGAACACGGCTGAGGTTGCGCTCGCTGAGCCCTTCGGGTGATCCATAATAGATGTAGGCATTCCGCATGCCTGCGTTGCCGCTTTTTCCCATGCCCAGCAGCAGGTCATCGTAGCCATCGAAGTTGAGACCGGCGACCGCCCCGTTGGAAGAGCCGGATGAGGGAAGCTCGGTGCACTGCGGATTGCCCAATATGTCACGGTAGACTTAAGACTGGCGGCGATTCGAGGTGTTCCTGGGCATTGCAGAAGGTCAGATCGAGGTAGCCGTCCTTGTTCAGGTCGAACAGATGGATCCGTTGCAGGACACCGGCGCGGGAGACATAGAGATTTTGGCCGGCATTGCCGAATGTACCCCTGCGGAATGCCTCGAATCTGCGTGTCCGCCATACGCCTGAGATTTCTTTCCTGTCGGCCTCTCAATGCGTCTTGACAGTCATGGCATCATGCACTCGCAACAATTCAGACTCACAGCAATAGTGATAAGCTAACGAGGTGATGATATTGTGTCCAACTACAGTTGGAATCTGTCAGTTGGCGCCCTTATCTTGGCGAAACCGGAGTTGAATCTTATGGAATACATGACCGAACCCCAGCATCAGGTTCCAATTTTACATGATGTGGACGTGGCCGTCGCAGGTGGTGGCGCGGCTGGCGTCGCGGCGGCGGTGGCCGCGGCACGTCAGGGTGCCCGCACCGTGTTGATCGAGAAGTTCGGCTCGGTCGGTGGATGCATGTCCACGGGCGGCTGGGCAGCCGGCGCCATCGACCTGGCGCCGCTCGATCCCTGTAAATTTCCCATTGGTCCGGATGAAGACAAGAATTCGGCGCCTTCTTCGCACTGGGTGAGCACGCTTACCAAGGACCCCGTTGCTGCAGCGTTGCGCGAGCATGTGCGCGGCTGTGGCCTCGCCGGCGAGTGGATGGCCCGATTGCTTGACATGATCGAGGCGCTTGGGCCGTCTCCGAACTTCGCATGTCAGTCCAACCGGGCTGGGTATCTGTGCAACCAGATGCTCGAGGAAGCCGGTGTGGTGCAGATGCTGCAGACAACCGCGGCAGAGCCGATCATCGACGGAGACAACGTCGTCCATGGGCTGTACGTGGAAACTGTTTCCGGCCGCCATGCCGTGAAAGCCAGGGTGACGATCGATGCGACGGCCAATGCTGCGCTCGCAAACCGGGCCGGCGCGCCCCTCGTGCCGTGCAATCGCGAGCCGAGCCTGAATATCTCCGTCGGCATCGGCAACGTGGACGATCGCAGGTTTGCTGATTTCGTTGCCAGTCGCCTTGAGGTACCTGAAACGTTTAATCAGTGGATCGAAGAGGTGCTCATCGCCGACGTTGATTACGTGGCCGGGCGCCTCGGCGCCCACATCAATCGCATCCGACCGGTGGCGGACCTGGTCCGACAGGCCTGGGAAGAGGACGGATACCAGGCGATTGGTTGGATCGGCAACGTCGGTCGCATCGCCCTGGTGTTCCCCTGGCAGACGAAGGCGCCGCGCAACGGCATGTGGTGGGAACGCGCTGACATTGACGGCGATGTGGACACGCTGGATGCGGCGCACATGACGCTGCTCGAGCGGGATACCCGCAAGTACGTCTTCGACACGGTTTTATTTTTACGAAAGTACTTCCCGGGTTTTGAAAACGCGTACCTGATGTACCTGTCGCCCTACATCGGCATGCGTGGCGGCCGGGCGATCGAGGCGGAATACATCGTCACGCACCAGGACCTCATTGATGGACGCCGGCACGACGACGTTATCCACCAGACGTACGACCTGCGGACCGCGAAAAACTTCACCGATATTCCGTATCGGCAGCTTTTGCCCAAGCGCGTCGAAGGTTTACTGGTCGCGGGCGTGGCGGCCCACCAGAAACCGCCCAACCTGCGGGGTCGCGAAAATGTGCTGACCATGGGCCAGGCAGCCGGCATTGCGGCGGCGTTGTGCGCCCGGCAGGATGTGCACCCCCGTGATGTCGATGTGAAACAGGTGCAGCGTGTGTTGTGCGATTCCGGCGTGGTTCTCGGGTCGGCGGAACGCGTGGAGCAACTGCTGGATTAACAGTAAATCAGATCACCGGGAATCATTCAATGCCCTCAGAAGAAAGCCTTCCACATCGGTTGCACTGGCGACCGGGTCACCCCCGCAGCTGGACCATTGAATCCACAGCGATTGATCTTGACGCGTCGATTCAACGGCTCATCATCGTCAGTGACCTGCACGCTTACCGCGAACCGCTCGAGGCCGTGGACCTGTATCTGGGGGAGTTGACCGACCAGTATCGAGTTTTCGTCAACGGCGACCTTTTCGAGGGCGGCGTGGACGCGGCAGCGACCGTCGAATGGGTTCGCAGGCATGCCACAGGCCGCACCACTCGAGGCAATCATGACAGTCGCGTGTTTGCTTACCGGAGCAACCAGGTTGACCAGGATCCACCCAGCCAATGGGCGCCCGATGGTGAGTTGGGCAGCTATGAAACGCTCGGGTCCGACCAGGTTCAATTTGTTGCCGACCTGCCGGATCAGCTGATGGTGCGCTGGCGGGACAAGAAGATTTGCGTCCTGCACGGCCATCAGAACGCCAAGGACACGAACTACACCAGCTGGCGGTCCACAGTGGATCAACTCATGGACACGTTCCACGACACCGGAGTGGATCTGACCGTGATCAGCCACACGCACTACCCGTTTGTTCGCGAGCGAGACGGCTCATGGCTCGCCAATTGCGGTTCCGTGAGTGTGCCTATCTGCCGATTCCGAACCGCCGACGGCGCAATCGAAAACCGCTGCGCTGAAGACGACTCTGTTTCGAGCGATGATGCCCAATGCAGCTTTCTCAATATTACGGAGAGCGGCGGAGCGCTCGACGTGCAGATCGTGCGGTTCGACTACGATCGGCGAGGTATGTTGGACCGCTACAGCAGGCACGACGGCCTCAGCATGTCACCGGCCCTTCGAGAAAGGTGGATATTGCAGGCGTTTCACGGCACCTAGGCGGCTCGAATCGGGTGAAACCCTTTTTAAGCGGCAGGCCAGTGAATCACTTGAGTAGTTGCCTTCCCGCCTATTGTTTCGGGCGCAGGTCCCAGGGGTTGCCGTTTGACCATTTGTACAGGTCGCCGGTGCCCCCCTCCTGTCGCACGTCCAGCACACGCACGTCGCCTTCTCCTGGTTTGGTAACCAAGACTTCAACGAGTCCGGTGAGCCGATTGAGCCGCTCGATTTTCTCAACGCTATTGTCGAATGTGACCCTGATGGTTCCTGCCGCATCCATCTTGCTCATGTTGATGCCGCGTCTGAGGTTGACGACCATGAAGTATTCCTCGCCTGCAGCATCGTCGAAAAAGGAGACGAGAACCGATTCGTTCGGTGTCTCGAGATTTTTAACCGACTTCAAGGCGCCGTGCCCATCGAACAGCTTACAACGGTAGGGAATCGTTCCCGCGTAACCGATGTCACCTACCGTTCGGAGGTTCAACAGTGCCCGGCTCAGGTTTTGAATCTCCGGCGCCATGTCGCGGGCGGCGTAGTAACTTCGGTTCAACACGGTGTTTTCGTAACGGTGTTGTTCTGAAGGCGTGCGCCCCATATGGGGAACTTGCAAGTCATCGACCATGCACTCCCCATTGCCCACGTCACCGGCGTATCCGTAATACATGAAGAAGGTTATGCCCACCCCGCCATGGGCCAGGAACGAAAAGGCCTGATAACGCAGATCAGCCTCATCCGGGTTTCGGTAGGGGACTCCCTCTCCTTCGGGACGTCCATAAGCCTGTTGAATCATCCAGAACGGCAGACGATGTTTCCGGCTGGTCTCACGACCGATGTTCATAAAATACAGGTACGTTTCCGTCTCAGAGCCGTCGCGGGCGAGCGCATAATCGTCGTAACTGAAAACGTCCGGCTGACAGAACTCGATATAGCGGTCCCTGCCGATCTTCATGATCGAGAGGTTGGCGTACACCAGGACGTGGGGATAATTCTTTTTGACCCATGCGATGCTATCGCGGAGTTCCTGATAGACGGCTTCCTTCTCTTCCTCGGTATTCCTGCTGATTGTGTTCGGTTCGTCTGACACGGTGATTGCCGAGCAGCCGGGGATTATCATCGCCTGGCGAACCGCGTTTTCTCCCCCGCGCATGCCGCATTGCCACTCCAGACCTGCGGCGTTCGCGGCCTTGAAAAAATGTCGGGCGTTCAGTGGTTTCAACCAGTAGAACTGATTCAGTCCGGCAGCCTTGAAGCGGGCAATTCGGTCATCTAGACGGTCCCGCGGCACGCTGTTGTGCCAGGCGGTCATTGTCAGCGGCCGATCTGCCTGCCACTTCGTATATTTTTCGCTGTAGGGATACCAGGCATATACGGAAGACGACGCGATGACTGCACTTGCGAGCGCACCGCCCAGCAATTTCAAACCGATTTTCAATTCCATGACATCTCCGGATCAAGCGGGTATACGGGTCGAGAGACCCGCGTATAATCCTCGGCGCAGAGGATTTGTTTATTGAATCCAGGGCTGTCGACCATGAGTATCCTCGCGGCCACGCCCTTGTACATCGCCATTGGATTCAAGCCTTCCTTAACGATAATGAACTTTCTTTCACGCGGATCTATGCCCAATCTATCGAGAAAGAACGGACCGTCAATCTTGCCGCCCGCTCGATTAAAACAATCTCGATGCCATCATTTTCCACCACGGCGATCTTTCCCATGCGTGTTTCGTACCCGGCGTGAATCGACGGCGAATCGGTTGCCACATCATCAGTCACCACGCTGACGGTACCGTCAAACGCCAATGGCGGATTATCGGTACGGCACACTTTGCCGCCGATCGAGAGATGGACCGCGTTGCCAACACCAGCCTGCGCCGCGGTGCAGGCTGATTCAGGATCGACAATACCGACAGCGATCGCGTCCCGGATGCCATTTTCAAGGAAGTAACTCACGTGGCGACGGCGTCACCGGAGGCGCCGCCAAGCGTGCAGTCGCAAAGCTCATCGAGGTTTCTCGGCGGGTGACATTCGCTCATCGAAAAGAAGGGCAAATATGCGGGCCTGGCAAAGATACAATCGCATACGCAACGGTCCATTGTGTTCGATCGTTGCATCACGCAGCGCTTTGCCCTGCCAGTGTACGGCGTGATTCAAATCATCACCAACTATCCCGGTGCAGTCATGGCGGCTGAATCCATCCAGGATTTTGCCTTCAGGCGTGCGCAGCTCGACCTGAATCCGGCCTTTCGAGGCGTCGGCGTTGACGGCAAGATCGCTGGTGCCGTAGTGCTGTGGCTTTAACTCGATATAGCCGTCCTCTCCCTCGTGTCGCGGACCGAGCGAAACGAACCGGTCACGCGGCAGCTGCGCCAGGCCAATCTGATAGCGATGCCCTTGCGACCGCGTGCGATCGGTGGCCGCGTAGTAGATCCATACCTTGTCGTCATACAAAAGCATCTGACTGGCCGTGACGATCCATTGCGAGTCCCATTGCCCGTCTTCCCCCAGCGGCAGGAAAACCGCCCGGTCGGCAACACGCTGCCAGTGCACGCCGTCGCGACTCACAACCAACTGCGCATCACATTTCCCTTCTTCGAAGATCGGGTGTTCCGGCGTTGAATAGACATCGTCAATGTGAAAGAGTGACAGCAGGCCAATGTAAACGTCGTGATACTTCGTAACACTTAACTGATGCAATTGCCCTCGCGCCCCCCCGTCGCGTTCGTCTGCCCGCAGGAGCTCCCTTTCATTCTCCCAGTGTTCGAAATCTTCCGACTCGGCACAGCGGACATAGCGAACGCGCGTGCCATGGTCATCAAGGACGCCTCTCATGTAGGCGAGGAAGCGTTTCCGAATCGGGTCCCAGACGACGCTCTGACCCGTATCACTCTTGCCGGCTACGGCCGGGCGCCCCTGGCGTGGCGACCAGTGCAGCCCGTCCGGACTGGTTGCCGTATAGGTCCAGCGAAAAACCGACTGCACCTCGGGGACCTCGGGACGATACTTCGAATACGAATCGTAGAATACCAGGTAACGTTCGTCCGGTTTGCCTTCGAGCGGATTACGCAAAACACAGGGACCGTGAATATTAACCTCCGGACCCAACAGAATATTGGTCTGTTTACAATCCCGATAAGACGTAATACCCAAGCGGGGTTTTCGCCAGGTGATGCCATCCTCGGATTCGGCATAGTTCATCATTTGCTCTTTCTTTCCCAGCCCACTCATGTACCACATCCGAAAGCCGGTGTCCGTCTCATTTCGGAGAACACTGCCATAGACGGTGACGTAATCCTCCTCCCAGGGATGTTCACTTTGCAGAATCGGGTTCTTCGGATGCTTTGCCGGCGTCTCCACGCGGCGCCCGACGTTGCGTTGGCAGGAAAGCATCTGATCGTCCAGGAATAATTCAACCTTAAGCATTCTTTATTTGCCGATATGCTCGTCCCAATTCGTCCCAACACTGCTCGGGATTGCCGGCGCGCAGGTCACTGTTCATGCCCTTATATCCCCAAGCGGCGATGATATCGGGTTCACAGTTTGCGGTTTCCAGGGTCGCCTCGTACACCTCGTGCTCGCGGCCGGCGGGTATGGCGTGACACTGTATCCAGATATGAGATCGTTTCCGATATTTCCGGCAGACGTCGAGCACCTTTTCTATCTCGCTTCGCAACCACGCGAAATCCTTATCGAGAGCGATCCAGTAGGGGTCGGTGCCGTAGATATCGAGCGCCTCGCTGTTGAGCAGTTTTGCGACGTTTCCCGCTCCCAGTTCCGCTTGTGTGGTGGTCATGAAACAAAGCATGTTCTGCACAGCGGCCGTGTCCCGGGCGTTCTCGAAGAGCATGATCAGAAACTCCGTCACATTTTCATTGAACATCGCTTCTACACGCGCGTCAACCGCCTCGGGCATCTTGTCGCTGTAGTGCTGCTCAAATCTGGCCTGGCAGTACCCGCATCGGCAGTATCCGTGTTTGGGCTCATCCCAGAACACGCCTTTTGCGGGGTACGCAGCAATGATCTTGCTGGTAAATGCCCGTATCCAGTCGAGGAACTTCGGGTTATTGATGCATCCTCTGGGCACCTCCGTGTTGTCCTCGGTATCGAGCCGCTGTGATTGGTCAAAACCGGTGCGGCACACATCGGGATTGAAGCACAGGTACTTGCTCGGTATCCGGTTGGTGGCGAAACATCCACCGAGCCCCCAGAAGTCGAGATAGACGTCCAGTCCGACTTTGCCGGCCCCCTCGATAGTGGCTTCGATGCGTCCGGGAACGAGGTCAAAGTCGGTTTCCGACATACAAAACACGATCCCGGTGCATCCCTGCTCGATGATGTCCTCGAGATCACTGTGCACATGGTGCGGGTCGGCTCCGCAGTAGGCGGTCAGTCGCTCTTCTACCATTGCTCTTCTCCCCGGAAGTTTCGTTCGAGCACTAACATAACACGGTGCGTATCTTTTGACTTCACAGGCAGGTGGCACGGTACCGTTCCGCGCACGCCAAGACTTCAGCCACCCCCGGATGGTCCAGATCCACGGTGTGGTTGACCAGGGCCAGTGTTGGCAGAATCCCCGCATCGAGCCATGAGCTTTGGTACTGTCGGGCAGCCGTCGTGGCAGCGTCGCTCTCAACCTGCTTGGGATTCTCCGCGTCCACCGGTGCCGGTGAAAGCCAACGGGGGAAGACGCCCCAGCGTCCCTCGGCGGAGAAAAGCAGTTGTCCGAAGCGACGCACATAGCGTTGGTAGAGACGGTCCGCCAACCGGGTTTCCGGCGCGCCAACGGCCTTGTTGCTTCTGCTCACCGTCCCGAAGGGGGTCAACGCCGTCAGATAGTCATTCAAACCTTCGCCAGCCAACAACAGATCGGGGTGCCGGTGTCGAATAGCATCGATCACTCGGGATACACCGCGATAGTGGTCATGCGCGGGATCGTTGAAAAAAGAGTTGGTCTGATCGAGGAAGTACCCATCAATGGCGAACGTTCTGACCAAATCGTCGATTCCCGCCAACAACAGCTCGCGCCATCCCTGGCCGTCGGGGGAGAAATAGTGGACGGAGGCCTCCGCCACCCCGTCCCGGTCCCAGTCGACATAAAAGGCGAGCGGTCGACCGTCCCGGTCGGTAATGCGATCACTGGCAAGGCCGGGTCCCAGCTCCCGCAGCCGTGCGGCGCCAATCCCCTGGATGTTTCCAACCGGCATGAACCGGTAACCCTGCGCATGGCCGTCCGTGAGCAGTTGCGCAAAACCCTCGGGGCCGCCGAGCGCTGCGGCCGGCGCCTGGTATGGCAGATCGAGGTCGAATCGCCCGCCCCAGCCCCAGAGGGTCACCAGACAATGCTCGGGCGGGAAGCGTCGTGCCAACGCTGACAGGCGATCGCGCATCTGCTCGAAGGTCTGGTTGACCTCGCCAAAATAGCCGATGCACTCGAAGTTGACGACCAATGCGATCCGGCGTGCCCATTCCGGGACGTCGGTCCGCATCTCGAACGGCACCAGACCGGTGCGCTCTTCCAGCGTTCGGGCCTCGGCCTCCAAGACCGCGTCCCAGGTGGTTTCAGACTCGAACGTGCAAATGGGTGACTCGTATTCATTGCGCCAACGGATGGCCAACTCTTCGGTGAAAAGGTCGATGATGGCGCCATCCGTTCCAGCGGTGACGCCGAACCACTTCATCCGGGGCGGAAACTCCGTCGCCCGCAGGCAGGCGATCGGTGAGTCGGTTTTCCCGGCGAGGGTGATCAATTGCATCGGGATGTTGCCGGCTCGCGGCACTACCTTGGGGCCCGGCTCGGCACTGGCCACCGATGGGTAGACATAGCGGAGAACCCGGAATGGTCGGATCTCCTCGCTGTGGCCGCTGGCGTCGATGACGCGCTGCGCCGGGACTGGCGAGAGAACTGCCTTGACGCCTTTGATGCGATCTGCGGCGTTGGCGAACGTCACTTGCGCCTGCCAGGAAAGACCTGATTCCCGGCGCCATACACGCACGCTGAGCTTCCCGCGTTGGCGAACCGTCCCACTGCCGCAACGGAAAGTGGTCGTCGTCGCCGACAGGCCATTCTCGGTGTTCTCGATCTGCCAGTCGACGGCGTGATACAGATCGGTGGTCAGATGCACGTAGAAGCCGAGGCGCCACGGCTCGACCGGTATTGTCTCATCTTGCACTTCGAGCATCCACAGGTCCTCTTCAGGATTCGTATGCCACAGCGATGTTCACTCCAACGACGGTAAGTGGCGAGGCCACCTCGGGATTCCGCTCGATGAGTTGAATGGTCAGCTCATTGTCTCCATGGCGCGCCTGGGCATCCGTCAGCTCGCATTCAAAAAAGTGATGCGGGTCCACTTCCGGCGCCTGCAGGCCGTCGGTCGGGTCCGGACGGGTCAACCGCCGTGTCATCTCGAGCTCGCCGCCGTTCATGCTGAAGGCAATGCGGTCCTTGGTCGTGGTCTGCGTGATGTACACCGCGAGCGTCATTCTCGAGACCGCCCCGGGGTCGTCGGCCATGTACAAACTATACGACACCGCGTCGCGCCCAAGCCGTTGGGGACGGTTGGCCGATTCTTGCGTAATGTACGGGTAAAACTTGTCGTGTCGGGCGACGAGCGCCGGGTCGTGGAGCTCGTGCAGAATCGTCAGATCCCACTCGGCGCCCAGTCGCGCGATAAAACTGAGGTTGAAAGTGGACAGGCCCTGAGCGCCTTTGGCAAAGGCAACCTGCGCCCCTGCATGCCAGGTGTCGTCGGTGATGATGTAGGGGATCTCGACGTCCGCGGCCACCGGCCGGCCGGCGGACGTCGGCGCGGCCCAGGTATCCGGTAATTCCGGATTGGCGCCTGGCGGCGTCTGATTGACCACCGGACAGTAGGCTATAACCACCTGGACCGGCGTGCCCCGCGTCAGTTCCACGAACGCCTCGATGGGATGGTCGAGCGCGAAGAAGTAGTGGTTGGTCGGCATCACCATGTCGATCAGCCCTTCTTTGACCCAGGTCTCGATGTCGAGGCCGAGATTCCAGCAGTCGGACAGGTTCATCCACATCCGGGCAATCACTTCGACCGGCCTGCCCCGGGCCTCTCCGGCCCGCCGCGCGGCGGCCCGCATTTGGCGCAGCATGTCGGTCATCAGGTGGCGGTTCTCGACCGCTTCGTCGGGCTTGAAGAAATGCGGCCGCCGCTCGAAATCCAATTCCAACCCTTCCACTTGATAGCGATCCAGCAATTCATCCACCACCTTCACCATTCGCTCGCGCACCTCCGGCTGCGCATGATCCAACTGCGTCAGATAGCTTGCGGCCTTGAAAGCGGACGCCGGTCCGTGCCGCGGGTAGTCGCCAATCTGCCACTCGGGATGTTCTCGGTTCAGCGGGTCCAGTTCACCGCCCATCTGACAGTCGTAGATACGCACGCTGGGATAGACCTTGATGCCTTTTTCCTTCCCACGGTCAAGGATAACCCGCAGCGGGTCAATTCCCTGGCGAATCAGCGCCTCCAGGTTCTCCTTCACCCGGTAGAACCTGGCCTGGGTCATTTTATCCAGCTCCTGCCCCCACCGGGTACTCACCTTGGTATCGTACCGGTAGGCGCCGGGCAGGCCGAGGTTCCAACACAGGGTATCCACCTGTGTCCCAATGAGCATGTCCACCTGCTTGTGCAGGTGCTCGACACCCATCGGTTCGTCGATGGGGTAACAGTTGCCGCCGTCGTTGGTCAAGAGGAATCGTACACGCTTGGTCTCTTTCATAATTTTTCTTGCCCCTTCTGCTTGGTTTCAGGTTTCCAGGAAGATGCGGGAGATCGGATCGGTCCGATCCATCCAATCCATCCGATTCCTGACACCTGGCTTTTTCAGCAGATCATCGATGCCGAAAACATCATGGCGCCAGTTCCATAATCTTCCGCGCGATCTGCCGGCGAACGGCATCGAGATCATCATTGACGTCGAGCTCTGAGAGCCATTTTTCGGCGGCCACTGCGAGCTTCTTTTTTTTCCCTTTTTTCTTGGCCTTTTTGATGGCAGCAAGGAGTGTCGATATATAACGTACGTCGTCGACCGCCTCGCGGAAGCCTTCCCACTGGACGGTGTCGATGACACCGTCCATGGTCGAGTAAGCGAACATGTGGTCTCTATGTCCCTCCCCGGAAGTCGTCCCGTCAGGATCGTCCCAGTCATTCCATTCATGGCCGAAGGCATGCTGGTAGGCGTAGTTCATCGTCCCGTCATAGCCGGCTTTCCACAGAACGATCCCATAGTTCCGGCGGTAGGTCAGCGGCTCCTCCATTCCGACTTGCGGATTGGCATAGCACATGATGCGGCCACCGCCCCGGTGAATGGCCGTGGCCATCTCGGCCTTGGGCGGGCCGGCCACCACGAAGAGATCCAGGATCTTCGAAAGATCGATGACCCTGGCTACCTCCTCGTAAATACCTGGTCCGATGGCCGTGAAAAGCTTCGCCCCCACCGCGCGGGCGGCCTTCGCTGACGCGACCTCTGCTTTGGCCTCTTCCACGCCCGGTTCGTCCGGGTGGGCGAAGATGTACAGCTCGCTGTAGCCTTCATCGCGTGCGTATTGCACCCACGGCCTGATCTCGGCTTGCAGCCGATCCAATTCCTCCTTACTCTGCTCCCGGTTGGTAGCGGGGTTGTAGGTATAGATGCTGCCTTTGGGAAGGCCGGCCCTGGCACGCAGCTCCATCTCCCTGCGGAACAACGGTGCTCTGGACTGGTAGGAGGTGGCGCTGACCACCCCGTGGTCAAGCAAGTTCTTCATCTGGGCGAGATACTGCTCTTCCGAGAGCTGTTGCACCTTGCGTGTCGAGATGTGCGGCAGACCATCCCTCGAGAGCACGCCGCGGTAGAAGATGGAATACTCGATAACCGGCGGCAGGAGCGTAAAGGGATAGACCTCGAGGGTAAGCGGCAGATGGATCTGCGGCGCATTCGGCGGCTTCACCGTGATGCTGCCCCGGTAGCTTCCCACGGCGGTTCCCACGGGTACCTTTATGTTGACCCAGATCTGCTTGAGCTCGCCGGCTTGCAGGTCGAAGGGCTGCAACTCCTTGCTGTCTCTCGGGGCGAGCCCGGAGAGATCGGCTTGGGGATCCGAGATGTCCACCAGGCCCTGCGGCGTCCGCATGAAATTTCGCTTCGCCTCGCGGTCCACGACGATCAGGGAATCATCTTTTAAGAGCAGTTCCGGAACCAGCAACGGCCCCGTGGGCTTTTCCATGTGCCGGGACAGCTCCCGGCCCGCCTGATACCAGTACTTGACCACGCGCAGGTCCACGCTCCGGGACGGGACGACGGCTTTTTCTCCCGTCAGGTCGGAGGCCTCTACCCGGATGTCCTGAACCGGTCCGAAGGCATAGAGGACGAAAGTGAGCGATTCGGTCTCCCCCGCGCAGGCCGAAGCGCTGAGGACTTTGGCAGCTCGAAAAGATTGAGGAAATGACCGGCCGGGAGTGAACCGCTCATTCGTGATCGCCGGCCCGGTCAGAACCAGTAGGTGTCCATCGCGCGGCATATCCCTGGCAAAGGCGAGAATCTGTCCTTGAAAAACGGCCTTGTCCATCTTGTCCTGAAGGGCGGCAATCCTGGGCGGCAGGGACGCGGCGAGGGCTTTCAGACCCTTATCGTCAGCGTCAGTGATCTCGCTGGCGATGCCTTCAACCCGCAGATCGATGTGCGCCAGCTTCTCTAACAATCCGGGTTTCTGCGGGGTGTTCTGCGGCAGGGGCTCAATCCAGTTGCGTGCCTTCTTCATCGCCAGAGCGACGAGTTCCAGCGATGCGCGAAGGTCCTCACGAAGGACCAGAGCGCGGACCATTGCCAGGGAGTATTTCTCTTCCCCCACGACGATGCGGCCGAAATGGGAAACGTCATGGAAGCCAATCTCTACCGGGGACCAGGCGGAGTGTTCAGGACGCCCGGGGGTTGAGGTTGATCGGGTCCGGCAGAGGTTGAGAATCCACACACCTTTCGGTGAGGATGTCAGGCCCAATTCGGAATAGGGGAACCTGATCTCGGCCTGCCATGAACCTTCCTGCACCGTGACCGCAGCCGACCAGTCAGCGTCCCAGGAGCCATCATAGCCGACGCCGTCGTAGCGGGTGCCAAGGGCGTTGATGCCGAACTGAAAGTAACGCGAGCCCGCCGGGTAGCGCGCGAGAACGGAACTCTCCGGCGGGATCAGAAAGATCTCGATGCTGTCCTCCTCCCACATCGAACCGTCGCGAAACTTCACGTTTGCCTCCGGTTTCCTGCCGGGCACGTCCTGGCAGTCCACGGCGATGGTGAGTGCGCTGTCATCGTAGAGTACCCGGCCGACCGTTTGCATCTCTGCGCGGCCCTTGTCCAGGATCGTAAAGTCATCCAGTGCCGGCGCGCGCTTCCAGCCTTCTTCATCGAGGAGACCGTCAACTACCGGCGCCCTGTCGGTGCGGGCGGCCCATCCGACCCGGAAAGGAAGGGCACCAACGTCCTCGTCGGTGGAGAAGAGCGCTTCGTCGTAGAGCAGGATGTCGTCCACGAACACCTCCGCGGTCTCCCCCGGCGCACCGAAACCGAAGCCCAGCATTTCCAGTTTGACCGGTATCTTTTCGCTGCCTTCCGGCAGCACGCCCACCTTGACCATATTAGCCGCGGTGCGGATGGCGCGGCCGTGTAGATCCTCGATGCGCAGCGTCTCAAACTGGCCGGTACCTTTGGTCCAGCCGCTGTCGATAATACCGGACTTGCCGCCCTCGAAGCGGATGTTGCCCTTGATCGCAACCGGGTGGTTGGATTTGACGCGTGCCAGCACGCTCAGCTTGCGGTCCCCGTCGAGCGTGAGCGGCGCGAAGTCGCGCACACTCCAGTAATTACCTCCCGTTTTGGCCACGTTGTAGCGAATCACGAGATGCTCGACCGTCCTGCCGTCCTCGGTCTTTATTTCTTGAAGCTCGACGGTCTTCTCGATGTTCCCCCACCAATCCACGAGCGACGGGTCGGGACCCTCGAATCCCTGGCGCCACACGACGCCTTTGGTTAAACCGTCGGTTTCCGGCGGCGGCGCCGCCAGGATGGTCAATGCGCACCCCGTCACTATGATGATGAACAGGCCGCAACGCCTGCCGGTTCCGCGTTCGACTCGACACTCATGGATTTCTTCAGACATTTTTTCTCCTGTTATTGCTCTGCAAGTCTGCTCGCCAACCAATCCAGCAGATTTACCTGTGGCTCATAGCCAAGGATGGAACGAGCCTTCTCACAACTTAACGAGCAGCAGCGGAAAAAATGAAATCGGTTCCCACCGCCTCATCTTCTTGAAGAGAAAGAAGCACCTCCTGAACAGCATCATCTACATAAACATCATGACGCGCCTCGAGGTTTTCCGTCCCGGTCCATCAATTTAAAAATCGTTCCTTTCCTTCTCCCTACAGAATTGACAAAGTCGTCCGTCCAGATCCATCCAAAGCGTGCGATGACAATCGGCACATCAAAAACAAGATAGTATTGACGGCACATTCCTTCTTCGACGATCTTAAACAAGCCGTAGTAGTCATCGGCGAAGCGTTTGGGTGAGTTCTCGTTAATGGCGCCATAATGCGGTATCGTCACATGCCCAAACACATTATCAGCACTTCCTGCAATGGAACGTTTGAGTTGCGCTTTCCTTACCGGGTCAGTGCCACGATCTTCCCTGCGATCTGGCGGCGAATGACATCGAGATCGTCATTTAGGTTACAACGCCGATAAATCGGTCATCTCTGTCAAGTTTATCGGTCGTCGAACCCGGCGAACACTGCGATCGATAAACAAGGCGTTGATCCCGTCCCTGTGACGATAGTCGAACTCGGTCAGCCCATTCCCATAATAATCGTAGAACATGTACTTTGTCTGTGATGTAAAGCCGGGATAGGGATACATCGACGTATCGGTAGCAAGGATTTTCTTAGTGGGGTTAGGATAATTCGACGGCTTTCTTCCGTATTCGTTTTGACCGCAGGAAAACCCGGAATTCAGCCCGTAGTCGTAAAAATTATAGCCCGGATGATTCGACGGGCATTTCACCATTTGTACAAGGTTTTCCTGAGACTGAAACCAGGGCTCTCGCTGCGGTTCACCTGATCCGCCCAAATAGGGCTTAATCCATTCGAACCACTCGCCAGTGGTACATATCGGATTGGTGCTGCCACCGCCATACGGGAGCAGGATGCCGTCGTGATCATCCTCATAATTGATCAGGCTGAGCCCTAACTGCTTCAGGTTGCCTATGCAGAGAACCCCCTGGGCAGTCGATTTTGCCTGTTGCAATGCCGGTAAAAGCATCGACGCCAGGATTGCGATGATCGCGATCACGACCAGCAGCTCGATCAACGTAAACGGTGACCGGACTCGCCGTCGCTCCCGAGTCTTTCTTCCGCCGCTTTTTTTTTCATGATCGACCAAATAGCTCATATGTGTTTCCCATTTTACTTGAGCATCGGTTCATCTGTCGGCCAATAGCATAGGGGCCGTACGGGCTACTGTAACTGCACCCGGGGAAACTGACAAGTGTGGGGGAAGTGTGGAAAGTGAGCGGCGTAAGGGCGTGCTCATAAATTATTTGGCGGATTAGTGCTAATTCTAACAGGACCGGTTTTTCGCATCCCGTCTTCACGGCATCTTCGCGTACATTGCGGCCGCATTGTCCTCGCAGTCGGCAGAGCAGAGCACAACCGCAACGAGAATAGCGGGGAAGGTGATTGAACGTGTAGCGGTGTACCGGAAATGCATGGTGTAACACCCTGGACCCGGCGATTGCCAATCACGAAACACCTACTCCTACTCCCGCAGGCGGAGGCAATGGAACACAAAAAAAGCGCGGAGACGAGGTCTCCGCGCTTTCTGTTAGGTTAACGCTGTCGTTGTGCCTACGGATTCAATTTGGTGTCGATGGCACTGTCAATTTCGGCGGCGACATCGCACCCCTCCTCGCAGATATTGGAGCTGATCAACAGCGTATCAACAACGGTCGCCGCAGTATCCCGAAGCTCCTGAATATCGGTCGCCGGGTTGGCGTCCAGCACAATGCAGGCCATGGCAACCGCGGCACTGGCCACGTCGGCACATGGGGTGCACGGCGCGTCCGTGCCAGCCGCGCCGGCCGCGCCGGCCGCGCCGGCCGCGCCGGCCGCGCCATCCGCACCAGCATCGCCCTGCGCCCCCTGGGTGCCGTCCTGGCCATCCGTACCCACCTTACCCTGCGGGCCCTGCGGGCCGGGCGTCAGTTCGATGGCGTCGATCTGGGCCTGGAGGTCGGTGATGGCCTGATCGAGCTCTTCGGAGGTGGGCGGCGGGGGCGCCGTCAACGTAGCGTGTCCCATGGTGACCCGCGGGAAGACGTTATCCCCGTCTATTTGCGCGAGGGCAATTGCCAGTTGCGCGGTCGCCGGCGGGGTGATCGACGATCCGCCATCCGTCGCCGTCCCCGTCGATGCCAAAAGCGTGAGGGTGCTGGCAACGTGGGTGGCGCCAGAATTGCTCAGCGCCGCTGTCAGCGGCGAGCCGCCGTATTGAATTGTCGGCAGCGGGTCGGTAACCGACAGGTCGGGAATAATCCCCACGGTGAACTCGATATTCTCGTCGTAACCGGGTGGCAACAGTGTGTTCAGGTTAAACTCCGCATTGCCCCCGCCCGCGACCGTGTCCGTGAAACTACCTCTCACATACGGGGAGACGGTAATCGCAGCGGGGCCGGCATAATCGTTGCGTGGCTGAGGAAAGCCGACAACCGTGGTCTTCCCGTTGGACCCGAACATTTGTATCGTGACCCTGAAGCTCCTGCCGATCGGTGCGTGGTCTGACTGAATGCCCGCGCCGTCCGTCTGTGTTTCTGCGATGGTGCCTTCCTTATACACACCATCCCCGAAGTTCAAGCTCGACGCCGTCTTGGTATCGACCACCGTCTGGACGCCCCCCGAGCCCGGGACATCAATGTCGCTACCTGAATGCCTGCCGTATCGGGCGATTCTGCCGCCTGGCAACTCGCGCACCAATTCGGTCACTAGTTTGAACACACCGCTGCCGTACGGTTGCAGGGCCGCCCCGTTTTCATCGAGAATCGTGGTGGTGTCGTACTGGACCGTTATCTCGACGTCCCCGTTTGACAGCATCACTGAACCCTCGGACGCAGTAGGGTTTCCGGAGCCATAGGGGTCGGTCGGATTCACCGTGCCAAAGTCGTCACCGGTCGGACTGCTTGCAACAACGACAAAGAAACCTGGACTGACCGTCTGGCTATTGACAATTGCTGTCATCGCCAGCACCAACGTCACTGTCATGAATCCTACGATTGTCTTTTTCATCTCCTTTTCCCTCTTTTTTGTTTGTTCGATTTCTCCAACTCGTTAGGTGACGCACACCACAGGCTCAGTCCGTCACGACCGGCGATCGCGGGTGCGTACGAGTAACAATCATTTCCAGTTATATGTTTTCCTCTACCCAATTCCAAGAAAAAAAACGGCGCAGGCAAGTTTTGCCGCTGCCGAAACGGCGAGAACCCAGGCTGGGCACGGTTTCTCGGCGTTTTTGGGTGCCGCCGATCTATTTCGTGGGGGCCCCATCAAGCAGGCGCAACCGGCCTTCGACAAGGCGTGCGCCGTGCATATTGCGGAAAGCTCACCAGGTGGCGCCGACGGCCTGCCTATCGGCTATTCCTTCACCAACCCGCGATGGATACGCTTGAGAAACAATCGCATCATGGAAGAAATCCCTCAGGACCTCAGAACCGACCCGTGTCCTCATTGCCTTCATGCTGTATGTGGCGGTATTTGACGTCGACCTCGATGTTGTACACGCACAGCGGGGCAATCACATCGGGATTTTTTTCGTTGAGCGACACTTCGATCTGATTACTGCCGCTGCGAAGGCGGTTGCATTGGGTCAGGTCGCAGAGAATCCAGCGGTAACTTCCGGAGGTCGTTGCACTCCAGGGCGGCGCATTGTACACATTGGGCAGATTTGTCAATCGCCGGGCCCACCCGGATCCGCGGACGCGAAGATTTTCTTCGTCGAGCAATTCCCCATTTATTCTTATCGCGATGCGATCGCGCTTTGTCAGTTCCGTAATTCGCACGCGCAGGACCAGGGTCTCCAGAATATCGGCATCCCGGGCGTGTTCGAGATCGTCATCGACGTGGATCTCAAACAGTTCGCCCTTACCATCGCCAGTCGTGGAGAGTTCTCGCGGCAATTGTTTCGGATACGACAGCAGCGGA
>CAJWLW010000007.1 GCA_913042885.1 uncultured Lentisphaeria bacterium
TCAGTTCCGGCGCCGGAGTGATATCGCGGACACCGACGCCGGCCAGAAATTCCGTAGCCATGGGGACGTCTCCTGGAAGGAAAGTTATTGCCGCGGGCGCTGCGGGCGCGCTAATATAGTCGGAAGTTATCTCTCGTCACGCTCCGCCGCCCTGGGAACGGTGGCGGACGTGTGCATGACCTGCTCCGATCAGGTGCCGTTTGCGGCGGCTATATCGGAGCCGTCGTCGATGCAATGGTTCGGCTTTCTCTGTCCTTCGTTACGACCGACTTAGGAAGCATCAGTCCCCAGATTGACCAGTGAAGTTGCTGCCCATAGCGCTGCTGCCAGCCCGTGAAAATCATCGACTAGATGAGGCACACTCAGGTAGGCACTCACTGTCGCGTCTGTGGGGGCAATGCCGCGACTTGTCTCGCTCACCTGGCCCGCCGAGTTTATGTAGGTGGTCATTGCCTGCCAGGCACGTTCAGCTGCCCCACCATAGAGGCTGGAGTTTCCCCATCGTTCCTTTGCTCCGGTCGCGAGCGCAAATATAAACATACCGGTTCCAGACGTCTCTGGCCATGCATCCGGCTCGTCGACGACCTGCAACCACATGCCGCTTGCAGCCTGGTGCTCGATCAACGCATCTGCCAGCTTTTGATACGCATTCAGCAACAGTTTTCGCTTGGGATCGTATTTCGGAAGAGTCAGCAAAAGCTCCGTCATGCCTGCAGCAGCCCAACCACAAGCGCGGGCCCATACAATCGGGGTTTTGGGATGATGTTGGATGAGCCCATCTGCGCGCTGCAGTTTCTCAAGATAGGCCAGCAGATGATTTGCCCCGCGCTCTGCGTACAGGGGATCTCGCAAGGACTTGTGTGCCTGCGCCTGCAATGATCCAACCATGTACATATCGTCGGCCCAGAATCTCGTGTATCGAGTCAAGCCGTCCTCCCGGGGGGTGTCGAATTCCTCATCAGCCAGATATTTTGCCACGGGCAAATACTCATGTCTGCCGGTCTGCCGGAACAACTCGAAAGGCAGGATGCCGAACAGATTGTTATCGAGATGGTCAATTTTGGGCTTGATCTCTCCCGACAAGCACGGCGTGTAGGCGACTTCAATGCGCTCGCGAAGTTCCTTATCTCCAGTCGCTTCTGCAAAACAGAGTGCACCGTAGTAGGAACAGGCTCGGTCATATCGAACTTCCATGTCCTGCTCTTGTTTTTCCACCACGTTGACTGCAACCCGTCTGGCTATTTCGGCAACGTTCAAACGTTCCCCCTGTTGGCTCTTGATGTTTTCATTCGCTTGAACCATTTCGTTATTCCCTCCTGCTTGCACACCCGCCTAAGGGTGACATCACCGGTGCAACAGCGCGTCAGCGGCCTTTCGTATTCGGTGAACGGATCTGGTTGCCGGTACATTGAATTACGGTCGCGATGAAAGAATCATTGTATCTTCAATCATGGAATCTGCAATGCGATTGACGTTGATTACGGAGTACGCATTGACAAGGGGACGTTCGACACCGCCCCTTCCCCGCCCCAATCCCCCTCCCTCTGCTGGATTGCCCTCGATGCGTCGACGTTCGAAAATGGATGTTTACAGCTTCTCCCGAGGAGCCATCTGAAAGAGATACCGCATGACAGAGTGGCGAGCACACGACGGCGAATTACGCAGTTCGACCATTCGGAGCTGGTCGATATGCATGCGGCGCCAGGTGAGATGATCATGTTTGACGGACGCACCGTACACGGCTCCGGTCCCAATAAGACGAGTACGCCGCGACGGGCCCTGAACATGGTCTGCATGGACCCTGCAACAACGTCTGAGCTCATGAGTTTCAACCTCGAAAGCAACCCGTATCTTCGCGGCGGCTGAGGTTTTTTCGTCGGGTCATCTCCGTTTCAGTTCCTTATAACATCGTTTCTGGTCTAGCACTTCGGTCGTACGTCGCAGGGCGTAGTGACATTAACCGGAACGCACACCAAGAACGTAGTAGGTACGAGGGTGAAACGTGTCAACGATAATGAGACAATTTTCCGAAATAGTCTACTGAGCATCCTTCCCGTTTTCGGTTGGCCGACCTCGACCCCTTGCAGCCGGGGTCCCTACCGTTATAGTCTGCTATCCGAGCTGCCGAGTCTGTCAAAAGCCTATAGCCTGTCCAGCTGACGCTCAGGCTTGGTTCAACAGGGATTAGGCCTCGGCTTCGCTCGGCAGAGATGGGGCCGTCGCCGTTGTGCGGGGAGCAGAGACTTCCGGGGGTATTTCATGATGATTGGTAAGGAGAGTTGGGACTTTGTGGATGCCCAGGGCATTGAAACGCACCTGGCTGCAACCACGGACACGGCGGTGGAACTGCCGCGGGAATGGCACGTGTTCGGGCCGTTCACGCCGGTCGATACGTCATTGTGTGAGGCAGAGAAACTGGAGGCAACTGCGGTCCTCAGGAAGCTCGGGAGTATTCCGGATGAATTGGTGATTGGCGGTGAACCCAGAAAAGCGAAGAGCATGTCCCTCGCCGGCGACACGCTGGACCTCGAGGCTCTGTTCGGCGGCCGCCAGGAAGGCCAACAGGCCTTCGCCTTTGCGCAGTTGGAGTTGAGCCAGGAGTCGGAGCTGACATTTGGCGCCGGGACAGAGTGGTGGATGCAGTGGTGGATTGATGGAGAGGCAGTCTACGACAGTCTGAAGAAAGAAGGTGGCGGCTTGTGGGTACCGACCTGCAGGGACCATGTCTTCTGCCGTCGGCTCAAGGCCGGCACGCACCTGCTGGCGGTGTGGCTGGTGAGCGCGGCGAAAGGTGGGTTGCTGAAAGAACAGGACGGCTGGCGGCTCAAGGCAGCGATAATGTCGCAAGAAGAAGCTCTCTCCATGTCGAGGTTTCCCGACAGCTGGGAGTTCCTTCCGGATACGGATGAAATCCATCCACCCAACAAGAGCAACAACCATGCAGTGGCTTTCAACGTGGACCGGTGCCTGACCGATGAGACAATTGAGTGCGAGTTTCGGAAAGGCCACACCTCGGGCAATTTCGGTATCATCCTCGGAGCGCAAGACAGCGATCAATACTACTACGTGCAGGTCCCCTGGCACGGACAGCTAGCGCGCGCGAGAGGCGTGTGGGCTGCCATCTCCAAGACCGATGGCAGCGGCTACGTTCGTAACCTGGCGCTCCAATTAATGCCCAACGTGCCCTGTGCCATTAGAGACTGGATGTCGCTCAAGGTCCAACGGTCGGGCAATTGCATCCAGATGTGGCTGAACGGCGTTAAGGGCCCCTGCGTGACAGATACGACATATGGTGCCGGCCGGGTCGGCATTGCCGGGTTCTCGACATTTCAGGTGAGGAATCTGAGGATTGACGGAAAGCGTGTGGATGGTCCGCCGTGGCCCGGAGGAGATAAACGGGTCCGGCCCTGGTTCCACATAGAACCCGACCTGGACCTCGGTGATGTACAGGCGTCCGTGGGCCTGTGCAAGATTGACGGTGAAATCCTGGCGGCCGTCAAGATCGGCCGGAACACCAGTGTGCACAGCGCCAGCACCAAGTGGACGACCTATTCTTACAGTTCACGTGATAGCGGCCGCAGCTGGCAACGCCGCGCCGGCTCAAGCAAGGGGAAGATGGGTTTCACACCCGGCGAAGGGGCCGCGATTCCAGGCTTTCCACTGCAAGTGGCGCCTGGCACCATACGTGCCTGGCTATGGAATCAAGACACGCAAACGATCGTCCACTCCGACTCTACCGACAAGGCGGTTACCTGGTCGGAATCGAAAAGCTGCATTCACAACGGGGACTGGCGGGATTTCCGGGAGGAACACGACTGGTGGGGTCTCAACTGGGTTGAGAAGCTCAAAGACGGCACCATGCTGGTGACCCTGCACTGTGGCCATAGTAACACCTATAACACCATCAAAGACAAGACCGCGATGACCTGGCCCGGATTCCACACCGAATCCTGGACCAGCCTCTCAGGCGACGGGGGCATGAGCTGGTCTGCTCCCCGGCCCAATGATTTTGCGGCCTCGCGCCCCGACGAGCCCGGCGCCCATCCCAACATAGACATGGTTGAGCCCACAGTCGCTCAACTGCCCAGTGGCCGTATCGTATTGCTGGCCCGGCCGTGCGCCTCGCCGTTCATGTGGCAAACCCACAGCGACGACGGCGGGAAAACCTGGTCCATGGCCTGCTATGCCCCATTTACCGGCGCCGGCTTTCCCAACCTTGTCTGTACGCAGTCCGGCTATCTCGTCGTGGCCAAGCGCGGCCCTGGTCTCACGCTTGCAATCAGCACCGACGGCGGGGTCAACTGGGACCAAGGGACTATGATTGACCACCAGGGCGCCTTCAACGGCCGCATGGTAGAGGTCGAGCCGGACGTGGTGTTGGTGGTCTACCCCGAAGCCATGGACGACAAGCGCCCGGCCTACGTGCGAGCGCAGTTAATCCGTATCACGACGGATGGCCCGGTGCCGGTCCGTCCCCAAAGCGCGGGTGAGTGTTCTCTGGTAGGTGGCAGTGCATGACGGACTGAAGCCTACATGAACTATCACTGGCGGGTTGTTTCGCGCTGCCAGCGGTTCGGCAAAGCTGGTCGTATCGGATTGGAGCAGCGCTCCAGAGCCTGTCGGACCTGTCGGTCAGGAGCTCATGTACAACTTCATCAGTGTACAACCGTATTTCGCCGCGGAGTGACCGCCACATCCTTATTGGTTGATCGATCCGAACATGCGCCGACTCGGCCCCAGCCTTGTATCCGGTATGGCTGCCGGTAAGCCAGTCAACGGCATTTGGCGGTATTCCCGCCATTGCAAAAGGTTAGATATCGGTTGGATAGGCAATTTTTATGCGGCTGAAACCGATTGGACAGAATCCTCGTTAATCATTGTATTACAACACGTTAGAATTTGAGCCAGCGGGCGGACTTGAACCGCCGACCTGCTGATTACAAATCAGCTGCTCTACCACTGAGCTACGCTGGCACGGCAAAAACGTAATATAGATTGGCCTGCATCGGGGGGCAAGGCGAGGGCGTATCGGTTGAAGATGCGTCAGGAGTTGGCAAAGCGCATCATCGGCAAGATCCTTGCCTTGCGCAAACTTATTCTGCAGCCGCTCCGGCAGGGCCCGGTAACATCTATGCCCCGTACATCTTCTCGTAGTATTGCTGGTAGGTGCCCGACGTGATGTGGTCGAGCCAGGCCCCGTTATCGGAATACCAGTCCAGCGTGTGCTTGAGCCCTTCCTCGAAAGAGACGCTGGGATGCCAGTCCAGTTCCGTATTGATCCTGGTCATGTCGATGGCATAACGATGGTCGTGACCCGGCCGATCTTTGACAAAGGTAATGAGCGACTCAGGCTTATCCAGATACTGCAGAATCAACCGAACCACCGCCAGATTGGTCATCTCGTTGTCGCCACCGACGTTGTACACTTCGCCGACCTGGCCTTCCTGAAAGACCTTCCAGATCGCGTCCGCATGATCGAGGACGTAAATCCAGTCGCGGACATTCAAGCCATCACCGTAGACCGGCAGCGGCTTGTCCTGCCTGGCGTTGTTGAACATCAGCGGCAGCATCTTCTCTGGAAACTGGTAGGGGCCGTAGTTATTTGAGCATCGCGTGATCACGGTGGGCAGGCCGAACGTATGATTGTAAGCGTGCACGAGGTGGTCTGCGGCAGTCTTGCTGGCGCTGTATGGCGAGTTGGGTGAGACGGGGGTGTCTTCGCGGAATTTGCCCGTGTCGCCGAGCGATCCATAAACCTCGTCGGTGGAAACCTGAAGGAAACGTTTGACGTTGTGCTCCAGTGCGGCCTGCAACAGCACCAGGGTGCCGCTGACATTCGTCTCGATGAAAACCTGCGGCCCCGTGATCGAGCGGTCGACGTGGCTCTCGGCAGCGAAATTGATGATGCCGTCAACTTTGTACTCGGTGATGGCGCGGTTGACCGTCTCGACCTCGCGGATGTCGCCGTTCAGAAAGATGTGTCGCGGGTTGTCCAGGTTGGCGGCAAGATTCTCCAGATTGCCGGCATAGGTGAGGGCGTCGAGATTGACGATGGTTATGTCGGGTTCCTTGTCCAGCAGCATGTTGACGAAATTGCTGCCGATAAACCCGGCCCCGCCGGTGACCAGAATGGTTTGCGGTTGGCTCATATTAAAGTCTCCAGAAAGGTGGCGAGTGGTTTTTGCCAGTGCGGCCGTGGCCGTTCGAGGAGTTCATCTACCTTACTGCAATCGAAACGGGAGTTCATGGGCCGCGGCGCGGCGGATTTGAACGCGTCGGAGCCGCAGGGCACGATGCTGCACGCCGGTGCCAGCGTGGCCATTGCGAACGCTGCAATCTCGTAGCGGCTGCCGTATTCGGAGGCGGCATAGTGAAGGGTGCCGCCGGCGCTCTTTTCCACCAACTCGCAGACTGTTTCGGCGACATCGACGGTCGCGGTGGGCGAGCCGATCTGATCGTCGACAACTTGCAGGACATCGCGGGTCTCGGCCCATTTGAGCAGTCGCGTAAAAAAGTTTTCTCCGTGCCGTCCATAGGTCCATTGCAGGCGCACCGTCAGGTAGTCGCAGCCGCTTGCTGCGAGCATTGATTCCCCGAGCAGTTTGCTGTGGCCGTAAACACTGATCGGGCAGGGGGCGTCGTCTTCGATGTACGGATCTTCCTTGGTGCCGTCGAAAACAAAGTCGGTGCTGAAGTGCACGACCCGGCGTCCGGCGGCGGCAGCCAGAAGGCCGAGCTCGCCCACCGCTTCGCCGTTGACTGAGGTCGCCAGCTGCTGGTTTGATTCGGCGCCGTCAACGTCGGTATAGGCCGCGCAGTTAATAATGACGTCACCTGCGGCGATCGCTTCCTGCCGTGCGTCATGCCGAGTGATATCCCATGCGGGCTGGTCGAAACCGACAACTGGACAGCCGCGCGCTGAGAAGGCCGACACGACGTCCGAGCCGAGCATGCCGCCGGAACCGAGGATGACGATGGAATCCATTCAGGAGGGACGTTAAATTATTTGTGGCGGTTTGAGGAGCGAAATGTCAGCAGGGCATAGCATACAGTCACTGGGGGGCGGCTGCAAAAGGGCAGGGGCGCCGGGACTCGTCCCGTCTTTTCCCGCTTCAGCATTCACCAGCGGGTGGTTAATTCCCATGCCGAATGGCTTGGGCAGTGATATGTCACTTTTATTCTCTAACGTTCTCAATATATTAGGCGGCAGCAATCAGATTGCAGGGACCGTAGCTCAATGGTTAGAGCAGCTGACTCATAATCTGCTGGTTGCAGGTTCGAGTCCTGCCGGTCCCACCACTTTCCCGTCCCATTCCTTCAGAATCTCCTCACTGCTGAAGAAGTACGTCCACGATGTTGACTCTATGCGTTTGTCTTCGAACGTCCGGGTCAGGGATAATGTCGATTCCTGTCGGGGCTTGATTGTCAGGGCGATGGCCAGCGTCCACTCGCGAGTGCGGAGCTTGCAAAGGTATTCTTCCGTGCCGTCGATCAATTTTTCCAGGCTGACGCCCTGCCAGCGCAGCGGGTGCTCCCTGTCGTAGATCCGACGACAGCCGCCGGCGCGCATCTGCCGGTCGAGGATCGGCACGAGATTGTGTTTGTCCCGGGCATGAACAAGGAGCGTCCGCGCCTGCACCGACTGGAGCAGCTGTTCGGTGCCGCCCAGGTGCAAGGCGCGGTTGTCGAGCAACAGCAGGCCGTCGAGCCGGTCAATGCCCTGGTGTCGTAACCATGAGGAGAGTCGGAAAGCGAAGCGTTTCGAGCCGGTATTGATCAGCAGTGGCTCACGCCCGGGTACACAGACCAGCAGGACTGGATGTATCGACGAGTCCGGCACCAGTACGGTCACCGGCGGGTGCTGGTCATAGAGGCGGTAGCGGCCGCAGAGGGCGAGTGTCACTGCGATCAGGATAATCCCCATGACAAAGCTCCGGCGCAATTGCGGAATGATCAGCAGAAACGCGAACAGCACGAGATAGTACACGAACATCAGCAGCAACGGCGGTGTCGCTACGGTGATCACGCCCACGCCATTGGCGCTGATGTCCGCGAGCGTGCGCAGGAGCAGCAGCGGCCATTCCAGCAACCAACCGATACCCGTCGCGAACCAGCCGAGGAAGAGCGCCGCGAACACCAGCTTCACGACGCTTAGGAAGATGATCAGCCAGGCGATCGCACAGACCGCCATGTTGGTCGGGATGCCGGCCGGCAGAAACAGGTTGTTGTAGAACGCTGTAAGCCCGAGCCCGCCGAGCCAGGCGGCGGACATGCTGATGAATGACTTCAACAGGATGATGCGGGTGCGGTCCCAGATGTGATTCGGATTCTGCGCCCGGATCGGTATCCAGTGCTTGCGCTCGAACAGGTAGTTGACAATAAACTGGCCGCGTCGCCAACCCCAGATGAGCGCCAGCACGATGATAAAGGAAAATTGGTAGCCCGAGTGGTACAGATGAAACGGATTCAGCACGAGCATTGCGACGGCGGCAAATAGAACAAAATTTGTGGTGACCATCGGAAACTTGAGGCCGCGGCCGGCCGACCACGCGGTCAGCATGACCCAGGCGCGTATCGCCGATGGCGCGGCGCCGGTTGCGATGACGTAGAGGAAGAGCAGCACCGGCGCCAGAAAGTACTTGATCGAAAACGGTACGCGCAACAGGCTCAGCAGCAGCATCAGAATGGTGAACAGGATGCCGACGTGCAACCCGGAAATCGCGAACAGATGCAGCATGCCGCTGCGCAGATAGAGGTTGCGATCCTCCGGTGTCATGCCCTGCCGGAACCCGCAGGTCATGGCGGCCAGGACGGTGCGGTCCTCGGGTTTGTCGATGCCTTCGACGATCTGGGCTGCAGCATAGTCGCGCACCGAGTAGAACGCCGCCAGCCCCCGGCGCCAGCCCGTGGCTCCGGAGTTGACGTCGGCATCGTAGGCGCGAAAGATGTGCGTGATGCCGCGCCCGCGCAGATAGTTCGCGTAGTTCATGGTGCCCGGCAGTGCGGAACGCCATGGCAGGCGGAAAGCTCCGGTGGCGGTTATGTGATCGCCGTAACGGATGTCTTCAGGACCGTCGCGCAGCAGGAGCTTGCCGCGACGGCGCTGCCACTCGCCGTCGTGCATCATGTGCGTGAGTTTGAGCTCGACCTGCCGGGGTTGCTCCAGCCATTGCAGCGAATCGGTGACGGGTAGCCGGACCTCGGTCACGACACCACGGATTTCGCCGGAGGCCTCGGCGGCGTTGAGATGTTTGACATAAGTTTGCCAGGGAGCCCAGGCATGCGCGATGGTGATCAGTGCGGCCGGCAGCATTGCCCAGGCGTATTTCCAGGACTTGTGCGGCAGCGTCAGGAAAGCGACGCCGATCATGGCGCCGCCGATAGCTGCCGCAACGGGCACCGAAGCATAACCGAAAGCCGGCAGGCTGACCGGTATCGAGGCTGCCACGAAAAACCAGAACACCGGGAGGCAGGGCAGGGGGAGCAGCAAGTCGTCGGGCAGGGCCAGACGATTGCGAAGCTTTTGGGCAATGGCAGGGAGGGGCATAGACGCAGAGACGGAAAACGTTGGGCAGAATGATCATCGCCAATTTACACGAATTGCCGCGAATTGGGATAGCTGGCGAAATTGAGATAAAGTAGAGGTCGAATCGACTTGTATTAGAATAGGAATTCTATGGCCAATCTATCGTCAATCGAATATGACCGGGTCTTGCCGCCGTTGAAAGGCGTTGTCTCTTATGCCCAGGACGCTCCGGACACTACGCCCGACGATGCAGACGCGGTGTTGCAGCCGCAGGTCGCCCAGGGCGACCGTCGCGATGGCCGTGTCTATTTCTACACCGACGAGATCGAGCTGCATTGCAACGTTGCTGTGGCGACTGGGCGGCCGTTGATCGTGATGGGTGTCTCGGGCTGCGGCAAGTCGTCGCTGGCGCACAGTCTGGCACGGGTGATCGGGTGTCGCTACCACGAGTATGTGGCGACGTCGGAGAGCCAGGCGCGAGATTTGTTCTATCAATTCGATGTCGGGCGGCGGATCGCGGATGCCCAGGTCGGTGGCGCGGACGCCGAGTCCTTGTGGGGCAATGTGCACCAGTATATCGAACCCGGCCCGATGTGGTGGGCGCTTGATCCGGGCAGTGCGTCACGTCGCGGGCGCGAGCTTGAATCGTCGATGCCGTTCCGCGCCGCTCCGGACCCGTGTTTGTGGGAGCCGCCATACGGCAGTGAGCCCGCCGCCGGGATTCCCGCGGTCCTGCTGATTGACGAGATCGACAAGACCAGCCCGGATTTTACCGGCAACCTGCTGGTGCCGCTCGGGTCGTATCAGTTTACGATCGATGAGCTGGGACGCGTGGTCTCGCTCGACCGCCCGGTGACACCCCCATTGGTCGTCATCACCAGCAATCAGCAGCGAAAACTGCCGGACCCGATGCTGCGCCGCTGCATCGTGCTGAACCTGGCCTACCATACTCCGGATCAACTGCTGGAAATCGGCCTCGCCGACGCCCAGATGTATCCGCTGAAATCCGCTGCGAGTGAGCTCTGCGAACCGAAGGACAATGGGTGGTTCATACGCCTGGCAGAGAAGATGTGTGAACTTCGCGATGGAAAGGTCAGCACAGCGGAGTATCTCGATGCGGTGCACGCATTGCGCGTTCTCGGCATCGACGAATCAGCCAGCGAGGATGGTGTCTTCGAAACCGTCTGGCGCCGGCCCGATGAGTAGCAGGAAACGAGTGGCGAGTGTTCGAGACCGATTCGCTTCCACCTTCCACCGTTCCTGCCCCATCGGGATTGCCGGCGGGATCTTGTCCGGAAGCCGTTTCAGACGGTGGTGAATTTTCGGGTCGTCAGCTGTTCCGAGCATTTGTGATGCTGATTCGGACCAGCAGGTGAAGCCAGTGACGCGGCAGTAGCAGCCGCGGGAAAATTGATCAATGTCGGGTCGGTTCCCGACCACCGATAACCACCAACGGAAACATCAGGTTCCCTTATGTATGCATACCAGCTTACCGGTCCGAATCAGGGTGTCTATCTCGAAGTCGATCGTCCAGAGCCCACACCTGATGAAGTCCTTATCCGCACCCACCGCGTCGGGCTCTGCGGTACCGATGTCGAAATGCTGCACGGCACAATGCCGTATTTCCGGCTGGGCTGGACAGAGTACCCGGTAATTCTCGGGCACGAATGGTCTGGCACGGTCGAGGAGGTGGGCAGCGCCGTCGGCACCTTCGCCACCGGCGACCGGGTGACCGGCGACGTCACTATCGGCTGCGGCGACTGTGTCAACTGTATGCGCGGACTGTACAACCTGTGCATCACCAAACAGGAAGTTGGTCTCTGTCGCGGCAAGGACGGCGGCTTCGCACAGTACCTGACCATGCCGGCACGGCATTGTTATCACTTGCCGGAAGCGGTCAGTCTCGACGACGGCGCACTGGTCGAGCCGGCGGCGACGGTCGTCAAGGCGATCCGCAAAGTCGGGTTTGAGCCGGGTGCCACCGTCCTGGTGACCGGCGACGGTCCGATCGGCTTGTTGGCACTGCAGGCTGCCGCGGCGTACGGCGCCGGATGGATCGTCGTAAGCGGTACGGACGCCGGCAAATTGGCGATGGGCAGAAAGTTCGGGGCCCATGCCACGATCAATGTCGCCGACACGAACGTCACCGAGTATATCAACGACCACACCGGCGGGCTGGGGGTGGATTATTCCGTCGAAGCCAGCGGCCATCCGGCGGCGTTCGAGGACTGTATCACGGCGACGCGCCAGGGCGGCACGATATCGGTGGTCGGCATCTATGAGCGTCCGATCGAGAACCTGGACATGGGTGTGGCTGTCGTCCGCGATCTCACCATCTGCTGTTCCGTTGCCAGTCCAAATGCTTTTGAGCAGACCCTCCGCCTGATGGCGACGGGCAAGCTGCAGGTTGCCCCGCTCGTTACCCACGTTCTCGACCTGGCCGAAGCGGAAAAGGCGTTCGAAATCCAGCGTTCCCAACCGGAAAAGCGGATCAAGATCCATCTGCAGCCGCCGGCACTGGCTTGACGCTCTCTAATAGGTCGTCTCTGTGGTCTCCGGGATGACGACGAGGGCGTCCCAGCATTCGTGCAGTTTGAGCTGCATTGGGTACTCCGGGTAAAACTTTTCCGGGATTATCAATCCAATATTTCGAAATGGTTTGAGCTCATCCAGTGCCGCCGGGAGCTGGCGCAGATCGATGACGCTGGGGCCGCGTTGCGCGGCGGCCAGATCGACTTGGTGTGCTGCGGGATTCGGCTGCAGTTCGTATACGCCGATGCGGTCACCGGCCAGGGCGTTGCAGCGGCCTGAGAACGTGGCGAACCCGAAGCTGCAGATCGTCCCGCGATAGTCGTCGTATACCTGCGCGCCCATATAGCGTATCGGTTCGTCGACGCCGATGTGCGGCATCTGGACACGAATCTGTTGCTTGATCAGATGCAGGTTGTGCGCTGTCAGGAAAAACCTGGCGCCGTCCGGTGCGTTGTCGACGATCCATTTCAGGTTTTTCGCCATGTAGAACTCGCGCAGCAGGACGTCGGAGGTCCCATAGAGATGTTCGTTCTGGCGGACGATCTCGGTAAGTCGGCGCATGGTTCGATATACTTCGGGCGAGCTCTTGGCGATGAGCATTTCACGATTGTCCTCGAACAGTTGAATCACTGCCATGACCCCGAGCCGGCATTGCTCCTTGATCTCCGGGCTCTGTTCATAGTAGGCCATCATCTGCATGAGATTGCCGTATGGCCGATACTGTGCATACAGTTTTTCAGCCCGCGCGCCGAGATCCTCTTTGTCCTGCAGGTACCCCAGGAGAATGTTGATCGCCTGATAGCACTCCTGCATGTCGATGCCCCAGTAGTGAATGCGTTCCCCAGGCGGTTTGTCCTGATTGTATTTGGCGATCCAAATCAGGTTCTGGCGCATTTCCAGGGCGCGCCAGTTGAAGTAGTCGCGCCGCAACAGTTCCTTCGGTACCGGCACGCGTGTCTGGAGGATGCGATCGGTCAGAAGCCCTTCGTCCAGGTGGGCTTCCAGCAGGAAATACTTGAATCCTTTGTGCTCGGCAAGATACTGAAATACGCGATTGCGGAATTGGAAAAACTCACGGGTGCCGTGTGTCTGTTCGCCCATCGCCACGATTCTGTTGTCGCCGATGATTTCGAGGACTGCTTTCAGGTCGTGTGTGTCTTTGTGCGGGGCCAGGTGCTGCAATGGCGAGGCGTGCGCCTTCAGCCACTGTTGTCGTTCGGTCAGCGGTGTAGCCAGGCAACCCCATTGCACTGCGATGAGAGTGATCAGAAATGTTATTCGCATTTTTTGCCGCCCGAGTTTGGTGAATGGATTCACCATAATCCCTGAGCCCTTGATTCCCAAACCTTAATACACAGACGGCTGAGCCGATTTTGAAGAGGATTGGGGGTGGAGAGAGTCAGGACAAAGAATCAGTCCGAAACCGGGGGTGTGGGGTCACAGCCCCAGGTTGAGAGTAATGCCGATGAATTTGTCCAGCTGAATCGACACGACTGCCGCTGCAGCAACCAGCATCAACTCCCCAAAAATAAGACCGATGAAAAATGGTTTGATTCGTGCATATGCATCCTTGCTGCCGAGTTTCGTGACAATTGTCTTTGCCAGCCAGCCGAGCATGATGGAAAACCAAAAGGTTGTCATGTGGTGGTTGACCAGAAGTATCAGTCCGAGCGGGTGTGGCAGCCAGAAAATACGGCGGCGGAAGAAAAGCAGGCCGGCCATCAACACGGCCCCGGCGATCATCCAGTTGCGCTCTGCAGGGGAGGCACTCGGCGGGTTGCTGACGAGTTCCGCCGTCTTTGCATAGGTGATCTGTGGCAAGCCGGTGTGAAACCACCAGGACATGGCGTTGGCACCACGATTATATGACATCATGATCTCCGTTCCCACTGCAACAACCACGGCAAGCACGATGGCGGCGAACAGGGCTGTATAGAAATGTCGCCGTTTCATTTTCAGATCGGCGCGTATCTTCAAACCGTTGGCCATGGCCGGTGCGATAAAGGTTTTTAGATCGAAGAAGAACACCGCATAGAAAATCAGAAATGGTGACATCAGCCACGGCGCCGACCAGGAGTTGACCATACCCACGGTGGTCTTGATGAAGTGCAGCGGCCCGGCCCATGGCTGCACCATGATGATGCCGCCCTCGGCAACCGCGCGAATCAGTCCGGTAGTCAGCAGGATGAGGATGGCATAGGTAATGACGGCATAGACGGGATGCATGCCCATGTGCCACATCGCTATTATCAAGCCGGCTGAGCCCAGTAAAAAAACTCCCGACTGGATCCGCAATTCCAGGCGCTCGCCTGCTTCCAGGCCGGCTACCGCCGTTGGCCGGAAACAACTCAGGAAATAGTGCCGGGCCTTGAACAGTGCTACCGCCGAAAAGACCAAAAGGGCTCCGCCACCCTCGGCGGTTTTGAAACTCATGGTGTACAACCAGTCGGACGGGAAGGAGTTTTCATTGACACCGTAGCCGAGCCACACCAGAACCAGCAGTTGAATCATATAGAGGATGACGAAGAACCACATGGAAAAAGAGACGCGCTGCGGTATGAGAAAGGCGATGCCGATAAGCGTGAAGAAAATGGTCGATTTGGCATAGGGTATGAGCCCCTCGAAGATTGTGCCGGTGATTCCCCTGGTCCATTTGTGCGTCAGGTTTATGCCTGTGACTCCCGGGACTATGCCGGACTCCGCGAACAGGTTCCAGCCGAGTATTGATCCGGCAATCAGCGCCCCTGCCCAGAACAGGCCGCTGCGGTAAACCGGGGGCAGTACACCCGGTGCAGCGTCTTTGCCGGCCAGTTCTTCCTGCAGTTCAGCATAGGGGTAGACCACTTTTTCATGATAGGCCCACTGCCGGAAAATGAGCGCGTTGAATGACATCAGCACGGCGTACAGCAGGATAGTGATGATGCCCCAAAGGATCAGCGGTTTTTTCCAGACGCCCCAGGGAACATCGCCAACGATCAGGCGGCGCAGCGAAACATCGATACCCGGAAAGGCCCGAAGTATCGGCGCCAGGCTTGCTTTAACCTGGCCGGTGGCGACGGTGCCGTTCAGGAGGCCGTCCTTCAGCGTGCGCAGTTGTGTCGTCAGAGTGTCGAGGCGCAGGTTCGTTGCGAGTTCGCGGGCGATTGTTTCGCGGCGCCGTTCCAGGTGCTTCAGATCTTTATCCAGTTCCTTGCGATCTTGTTCCAGCCAGTAGATTTGTTTCTTGAGTGCCTTGCGTTCGCTGCTTTTGGCGAACCGCTCGGTTTCGTAACGTTCCTTCAATGTCTCGCCGAGGCTGACCAGCTCGGCGCGAGTGCTGTCGACCAGTTCCTGGGCCTGGGCGACATCCGCTTCGAGCTGTGCCGTGTTGCTCAACGGTTCGAGAACGGCGATTGCTTCATCGATGGCGACTGCCGGATTATCCGATGGATTCTTAAACTCGTCGCGCAGAGTTTTCACCGCCTTGCGTCCGCGGACACAGCGCCCGAGCCGGGCAGTGTAGGTTGCCAAGGTGTCGTCGAGTGTGAAGACGATACCCGGATAGGCCCGAAGGTCATCGGGCAGTCCGTTGCGGAACATCTCAACGCGTTTGAAAGCGATCGCTTCGAGCTCGGCCAGCGCTTTGCGGGTTTCTTCGACAGTCTTGTTCTGCGTTTCCAGTTTCGTCTTGGCGGCCGTCATCGTAGCGGCCGCGTCCGGTTCGCCTGTTGCTTGCCAGGCGGTCACAGTCTCACCGTATACTTCGCGCGCCACCGTGAGTGCTGTCTGCGCCCGGCTCACTGCCATGTCTTTCTCTGCCTTCGTCAGATCGGCTGCCTGCACCTCGGCCAGTTGTGTTTCGGCAGCATCGACCCCAGCTTTGGCAGATACAACTGCCTGGGCCACGGCGTAGAGGTCACGCAGTTCGTCGCGGGCATCAGCCGCCTTGAGGTACTTCCGTGCGGCCGCCTGGATGCCGGGTTCACTGATGAACCAGGCCTCGTGGACGTACGGTTCGATGTGCCGGTCCCACTCGGCCTGGCGCGAGTTCATCTGTGGATTGAAAAGGTTTGCAACGATCGGGACGACCTGCGCCGACAAGCCGAACAGCGAAATGCCGCCGGTGACAACGCCCATGGTCAGGATGATCAGCAGTTCGCCCTGGTTGAACGGCCGGATCACCCGGATCAGGCGACACAGCGGATTGACCACCAGCACCATGATGAACAGGAATACGTAGGGCAGCAGCGGAATCTGCGTAGCCGAGATATGGCTGTTATACACATTGTTCAAATACACCGTCATGATCGCGAAAATGACCGTGACGATCATGCCGATCAGGAAAGCGCGGATTGTGATGGACTTCTGATTATCCATTGATTACGGTCACCGTGTCTCAGTAAATCAGCGGGGCGATCATTTTGTACAGTGTCGTAATGGCGATCGAGACCATGGCGATCAGGCCGATGCCGCAGGAATAGCCGGCGAGAATTACCGGTGCGTACTTCAGCCACTCGTCGCCGAAGCGCCGGCGCAGATAAAACCGCCCGACCATGGCGCCGATAAACTGGAAGATCAACGCACCGGGGTGCGATTCGCCCAGGCCGCGTACCAGCCCGAATACCAGGAGTGTTGGCAGGCCGATCACCGACAGTAGCATGTAGACCAGGACACCTGAACCGACGCCCCAACCGAAGTAGCCGAAGTTCCAGGCCTCCAGGAACTCTGAGCCGCTGCCCATGGTGGAGGTCATGATCAGGCTGCTGTTTTTCGCATTGAGATCCCACATCACCTGGGCAAATGGAAACGCGTTCGAGGGCACCTCTGCCATGCCCCAGAGCACCTGTGAAAACACCAGTATTGAAATCAGCAGGATCGGCAGCGTCAGGAGTTGCGTCTTGATCATGCTCTTGAGCTTCGTACCAGTCAGTTCCATGATTCGGAAATCGACGATGGCCGGGCCGTACATCGGCGCCGGCGTGGGGGCGAACCAGATCCGTGCCCCCTGGTAACCACTCAGAATAAAAGCTGCTTCCTTGACCATGGGGATGCTCACGGCCTGACCGCAAAGCCCCTCGAGTTTCGCATTGGCGTATGCCAGGACCGGATTGTACACGACAACATAGAAAACGAAAAACAGCCACGGAAATCCGGGCACCAGCCATGTGCAGAGGCCGATCCAGAAGGCGCTGTTGGCAACGTAAATGAAGAGCGCCAGTAAGATCGAAAAATCGCCGCGCCTGGTGTTATTCGTCATCAGTCGCCGCCAGCCCTGGCGGAAGGAGAGCTGCGACTCTGCCCCGTCGGTGCTGCTCCCGCGCAGGGCAGTTATCAACGGTTTCAGGATCTGACCAAGGCTGATGACGACAATCGCGACCGTCAGCCCGATACCGAAGGACAGGTAGAAGTCGACGTAATTAGAAAATGTCGTGTCAACGAAATCCATCTGCGGCGTCCACGACGCCAGGATACCTTCCTCCTGCAGGATCGGGTTGATGACAATTGTGATAACCACTCCCAACACACCGCCGACCACGGCCCAGAACGGAATGACGGTGCCGGCCAGGAAGGCGCCCAGGTCCATGGTCATGTTCATCGGGGTTGCCGGACGAAGGTTGGCAAACGTCTGGGTGAAATCGATCCACGGAATCGGAATAAGTTGCACCGGTGCAGCCAGGAATGCGGCCGACACAGCCGGCACGCCGATGTAGAAGATCCCGAAAATAAATCCGATGACCCCGCCGATGGCGAAACATCGCCATCGCCACTTGTGCTGCGTGTCCCGCGTCTCGATCAGGGCGATCATGCCGGCGGCACCGACGGGTGCCATCGGGAACGGCAGTTCTTCGACATCATTGACTAAGCGATAGTTGACATAGCTCAGGCTGAACTGGTCTACTTTGGTTATGATCAGGCCGACAAAAACCATGGCGATCGGTGTCAACCATGCCTGGGTGAAAAATGTCCGACCGTCCGCCTGGATCTGCGCCGCAGACGGTGCCCACCAGTCGGGAATCTCCCGCGCCACCCCCACGGCGTTGACATATTCCGACTGTACAAAGAACTGATTCCACAGGAACCCCTGAAACGGATAGCTCATGGCCATGCCGGCCATCATGTATAGGACGTAGACCTCCTGCATCCGCAGTTCCTTGAACGAGCGTCGTGCGATCTCCGCGAAAATGATGATGGTTACCCAGCGCCCAGCCTGGTCGACGTGGCCGCCGGCACCGACCACCAGTTGCAGATACAGCGTTGCCGGCACCATCATCGCACCGACAAAGATCGCACCGACGACAGTTTTCCAGTTGAAGCCCTCTTCGAACGTCTCCGGCGGCGACATGATCGCCCGGTAGTCCTCGAGCTCCTGGTCCTGCTGTTTGTTTTTTCTCCACCACATAAGGCAATCCGGTTAAACCGTTAATTCACGTCGTTGCCGGCTCAAGTTCTTTTTTTTCCGGGGTGATAAAGGCCTGTTGCTCTTCCCCGGTGAGATTGCGCCACTGCATGAGATAGGCGCGCAGGCGTTCGAGAAAAGGTTTGTTGACGGTCGTCCAGTTGGTGTCCTGACCCGAGATCCGCTCGATCTCGAGCGTTATACGGTAAGCGCCGACGACATCATCGAAGGCGGCGATGATCCGCAACTCCTGCGTTACCCCAAGATCGTAGGGGGCCAGTGCCAGATGATAGGTCAGGCAATAACGGTCGCGTGCCTGTTCGTCTATGTCCTGCGTTCGCGCTTGCAACTCGGCGATCAGATCGCCGACAGACGCCTCCGTATAATGCTCGAAATACTCCTCCATATATCGCAGGGCGCCGCTCATCACGGCCGGCTGGTAGATGAAGGGCATCGTCACCTCCATGAGATTGTCGCGGCGATCCGGCATGGCCCATTTTCGGGTGCCGGACGGAACTGCCTCTCGGGTGGCGCGCATCGCAGGATAGAGCGTCGAGATGACGACTACAGCGATGGTGATCGCTACGACATACACGACGCTCAACGACGAGAAGTTGAAGTTGACATCCGGGAACCAGCCGGTGTATTTCAGTCCGATACTGGAAACCTGCCCGACCAGATAGCCGCCGACCGAACCGACGATGCCGAACACCAGCGCTTCGGCAATGAAAAAGAGGCCGATCTGCGTTGGGTTCATGCCGATGGCGTTGTACACGGCGATTTCGCCTTTGCGCTCGTGCACTGAGCCAAGCATTGTGTTCATGATGATCGTACAGGCGATCAACAGTGGCAGGATCAGACGTTCGAGACCACCGACCGAGGTGCGATAGCCGGAGCCGATATAATAGGTGCCGACGTCCTGCGTGTGCGCACCCTCATCGCCGATCGCGAATGGCTCCGTTCCGGCAATGTAAAATCTGGCGCTGGTCGTGGTCAGTATTTGTTTCACATACGGCCATATTGGCGCATCGTTGGGCAGGCGCACGGAAATGCTGAATGTGTGTCCGCCGAGGCGCCGGCAGGTATTGACCGGGATGAGGATCATCTTCGATACATCGTTGTAATCGGCAGAGGAGACAGCGCTTTCCCCGCCGCTCTCTGCCTGCGCGGCGGCGTCGGCTGCTACCTGTTTGGTACGCATGACGATGCGCAGCGGCACCAGCGGCCGATCGTTGATATCGCGCATGGCCCGGAAGTCCTCGTCGCGCAGGATGCCGACGACTCGCAGGCTGTTGCCGCGGAAATTCACATGGATATTGCCGATATCGGCCGGCGAGAGTTGCAACGCGTTGGCGACGCCGGCAGAGAGGATCGTTTCATTGGCGCTGTCGGAACTGAAATATTTGCTGCCTGCGATCATCGGAATGCGGCGAATCAAACCGTCGTCGGCCTGGGACAGTCCCAGTAGGCTGTTGACCCGGGCGGGGCTGTCTTTGCCTTCTACGTCGAGACGATAGCTCACCGGCGGCAGTGCGCCGCCGTAAAGGATTCCGATGGTCGTAGGCGCACAGAGCCATCGGCGCTCGGCGATATCGACATTAGCCCCGGCGAACAACTCGCGGAAGACCTGGGCCGAACCGCTGTCCATGGGAAATCCCGGCCAGTGGAACATTAATCCGGAATACGGTGCGCTGGCGGACTGCGGAATAATCGTCGGGCTCATTTTTTTCGAGACACTGGTAAATGCCAGCATGGTGAAGGCTATGAGTACGATGGTTGCTGCCGTGAGTCCGGTGCGGATGCGGCGGCGCTTCATGTTGGAGACACCGATCAGCATGGCCTGTTGACCGACGCCGGTGTGCTGGGTCTTGAGCATTGCCATGCGCGCATCGAAGAGCAGTTGCATCTCGCCCTGGAATCGCGAGAGCAGGATCCAGATGACGCCGAGCCCGAGTACGGCCATCAGAAACGCTACGAAAATAGCTTCCGGCGCCTGTGCAATGCTGAAGGCCGGATGAATGTTGCGAAACAGCAGATAGGTCAGCACAAAGAGCCCAAGGAAAATCCCCCCTTGCACCTCGACACGGACAGCCTTGAACAGCAGCTTCATAAGAAAAAAACAGAAGGGCAGCATCAGTGCCATGTATGCAACGACGGCTACCAGCATGTCGTTGCGGACGTTGGTTGACTGCGCGTAAGCCTTGACCTCGGCGCCCAGTGCGCTGTATAAACTTTGAATGTAGCCGACATGATCCCGGGCCGATTCCGCCTTCTGCAACGCTTTGATATGACCGGCGCCGTCGGCGATAAGACCGTCGATCAGGCTGTTGGAGACGCCTTTCAGCTCGTCCTTGCGCCGCTGGTTAAGTGCTGCCATGTCGAGAGCTGCGGCATGGAAAAAATCGGCCCCGAGCGGATGTTCGCTGCCGTAGCCGAGGCCGGCCTTGTTGATTGCCAGCCGTTTTCGTGACGTGAGGATATTGTAGCGGCTGCCGCGCTTGACATAGAGCGCGCCCGGCCCCGGTTCGTAAGCTGACGGCCGCATCGACAGACCAGACCTGATGCCTGTGAAGCCGTAGCTGTTCGGTTCCGCATTCGTCGCTGCGTCCAGTACCAGATAATCCCACGTATTGATGGTGTTGGCAGAGAGCAGCGACGGATCATTGCGTTCGTATATGGGCAGTTCGATGCACTGGAACATCGGCATGCGCAGGACTTCCGCGGCACCTACCATCAGTCGCGAGTATGCTTGTCCCGAATCGAGGGCGTAGTCGATGTCGATGAAATCGTTATCGAAGTGAAACGCTGCCAACGTCGTTTCCGAGCCGGTGTCGATGAGAGATTTATGTTTTGAGTGATCCCGGACGCCGATGTCGTTGGTGCCGCCCGATGAGCTCAAGCCGTAGAACATCGCGACGGCGCGTTCATCGGTAATGATGAAATTGGCGCCGATGACGTTGCCGGCCTGGATCGGGTCGCCGGGCTGGCGGTGAATGACAACGCTGCCGGAGACTGGCAGAGTCGGCGTCACGGAGGCGGCAAACGGGTCGAAGCGGTTGGTGTAGTAACGGGCCGAGCTCGGCATGACCCCGTCTTGATGGTCGAAGGCGGAGGGTGCCAGGATCTGCTGATCGTTGAGCAGAAGGTTGACCAGTTTCTTCACCGTGTTGCCGCCGGCAGTAACGTGGGCGTCATTGGTGTGCTCGAAATTGTCGGCCGGCGAAAAACTCAGGCCGGCATCGGTAAACGGGGTAACGAAATTAAACGAGGGTATCTGGCCGGCCCCCTGGAAATACCGCATGCTCATCGAGGCTTCCGTGAAATAATGGCCGATTGGGAGACCCTCGCTGCGGCTCAGCCCGTCGACATACTCGGCATCCTCCGGCCCCGGAAGATTGACGCTTTCCGCAAGTTCTTTGAGGTTTCGGCCAAAACGGATGTACCACCGGGATTTGCCCCAAAAATCGTCGCAGGTCAGGCCGATTTTGCTGTTGCGCCAGTTGAGGTCGAGTCCCAGAGTCAGGCGTACGCTCTTGCCAGCGATGGCCTGGCGGATACTGTCGTTTGCTTTGCCAGTGTCCAGGTCGTAGCGATTGAGCACCGCCGAGCGGCGATTGCTTTCGCGTATCTGCACGACGTACCTGAGCAAGATTTCCCGCTCGACCGGCTGCAGGTCGGAAAGCTTTTTCGTGAGGCCGACCTTGTTGAACACGGTGAGCACGCTGATGTGATGCTCGAGTTCAGTTCTTATCGCCTCCTGCTGGAGATTTTTTTCGGCCTCGGGCAGCTCGCTTTTGTACACTTGCACGAGCTGCTCGCTCAATTGATTCTTGTCCTGCGTGCCCAGCGTGACGACCGGCGTCTTGAGGCGAACGATGCGGCCGGTGGATTCGTCGACCGCCTCACGCAGGTCGATCAGCAGTCTTTCGTCGCTGTCATCGTCCGTGCCGTCGAGGTGGAGTTGTGAATAGGTCTTGTCGTAAAGCTCCTGCAGCCGGATGTCTGCGACAACCAATTCCCGGGTTTTCTCAACGGTCTTCTCCGGCATCAGCAGATGCCACACGAGCATGCGTTCGCCGAGGAAGTGGAGGGAATGCCCGTTTACCGCAGCCAGCAGTACGCTGCGTTTCGGCGGGTTGTTGCGCAGTTCGTCGAAGAGCTCCATCAACAGCGCCAGGTTGTGGGCGTTGCGGGCGCCAACGGCGAGTTCCGGCACCACACAATTGGTATCCATCGGCGCATACACCACGACGAGGTCATTGCTCAGCACCTCGTCTGTGCCGGGGATCAGTGCCCACAGATTGCGCAGGCTGGTGTTTTTCCAGCGCGAAGGTTCGCTGTCGATAGTGACAGCAAGCGCGTCATTCGCTGCCCGGATCGCGGCCTTTAGGGATCCCCCGGCATTGCGCTCGATGAAATAACGCGGCACCGCAACCTCGGTGGCATACACCTTGTCGATCGACTCGGAATGGTAGTAGTGCTCGGGCTCGATAAACACGAACCCCTTGACTCCGTATCGTAGAAACCGCTGCCAGTTGTCGCCGGAGTTGTACTCCATGAGACCGATCGAGCCTTTCAAAGGCGAGCCCTTCAGGCGGACGAGGTCGGCTTCGGTACCGGTGCCCAGGTAAACCAGTGGCGCCGTGAAGCTGCGCTCCGGGAAATTGCCCGGACGCACCAGCGACGGATGCATTGGCTTGATGTCGATCGCCGGCCCGTCGCCCGGGGTCAGCGATGCTTTGCCCGGCAGGAACGAGGGTGCCGTAAAGTTGATCTCGCCATGCTCCAGGCCCGAAATTGCGAAGTCCGCAGCGACGCGTTCCGCCAGTGCGAGGTTCGCGGGCGAGCCTGGCAGCCGTGTCCCGGCGTTGCGCAGCCATTCGATGTAACTGGTGTGTTCTGGTTGTGCGGGGACCGTCGGGGCGGCACAGGCGAGGGCTGCGAAGGTGTATAATATGCAAAGCCGCATTGACGAACTATTGTGGTGAATTGTGTGGTCAGAACAAGACAAATACTTTGCCTCGGCGGCGGCTGGCGTGCAATTGGTGGAGAGCGGAAGAACGGAAGCGTCTTAAACCATGTAAATTGTTCGTTCGCTGAGATTTGCATGAATACCATGTCGATCTGCTTCTGTCCGAACGGCGGCTGGGGATATTCCTGACGTGCTATAAATGGAACCATTGAATTTTTCATTGGATGATTTCGAACGGGCCGCGGCACAGGTGTATGAGGTGCTGGCGCCGTCGCCGCAGCTCTCGTGGCCGTTGTTGAACGAGCGGACGGGCTGCGACGTTCTGGTAAAGCACGAGAATCACCTCCCGACCGGGTCTTTCAAGGTGCGCGGTGGCATCTGCTACGCCAGCGAGCTGGCTCGTGAGCACCCGGAAACGCCCGGTGTCATCGCCGCCACGCGCGGCAATCACGGCCAGAGCGTGGCGTTTTCGGCTGCGCGCCACGGCCTGGCCGCGGTAATTGTCGTGCCACACGGCAACAGCCGTGAAAAGAACCGCGCGATGCAGGGCTACGGCGCCGAGTTGATCGAGTACGGGCGAGACTTCGACGAGGCACTGGTCCATGCACAAGCGCTGGCTGAGTCGCGCGGGCTGCACATGTTCCAGTCGTTCGCTCCGGGGCTGGTGTGCGGTGTGGGTACTTACGGAATTGAACTGCTGCGGGCGGCGCCCGATCTTGATGCTGTTTATGTCCCCGTCGGTCTGGGCTCAGGTGTTTGCGGTGTGATCACCGCGCGCAATGCCCTGGGGTTGCAGACCGAAGTGATTGGCGTCGCTGCCGAGCAGGCACCTGCCTATGCCTTGTCCTTTGCGGCAGGGGAGGTGTGTGAAACGACGTCGGCGAACACGCTGGCCGACGGTGTGGCCGTGCGTATTCCGAACCCGCAGGCGCTCGAATTCATGCTGACCCGGGCCAGTCGGATCGTCACGGTTTCCGAGACGGAGATTCTTGACGCGATGGGGTTTTACTTCACCGACACCCACAACGTCGCCGAAGGCGCCGCCGCGACGCCCTTGGCGGCGTTGTTGCAGGAAAGAGAACAGATGCGTGGGAAAAAAGTCGGCCTGATTCTCTCCGGCGGCAATGTGGATGCCGAACTGTTCGAGCAAGTGCTGAGCCGAACGCGGGGAGAGGGATAACGAATGAGATTCACCTCTGCGATAGCACAATCAAGTATGATTGCCTTTGTATACGCGTTCGTGATCCAGACCGGATTGCACGCCGACGAAGTCCAGTTGCACGATGGCGAACGGGTCCAGGGCGTCGTGTGTGTGTTTGCTGAGGACGGGGGTGTCGTCATACAGCTTGCCGATGGCGAGCGCCGCGAGCTGGCAGCAGCAGTGGTTCTCGAGGTGCAGTCGCCGCAACGGGGCACTCTCGACTATGCTCGCTTCAGCCGCTACCGGGATAGCTGGTCGCGCCTTGAAGTGCTCAGCCGCACGTTTGCCAGTGCCGACGGCAAACGCCGCGTCACGCTGACTGGCGCGGTGCACATCGCTGATCTCGCGTACTATGACGTGTTGCAGGATTATCTCGATGCCCACGACATCGTCCTTTACGAGGGGGTGGGTGTTCAGCGAGATTTTGCGGACATCGAAATTCAGACGGCCGAGATGCGCGCCGAGGAACTGGCGAATCCACGGGGGCGTGGCGGCTTGCGGTACTCGGGCCTGGTGTACCTCGATTTTATCTCGTCCCTGCAGGAGGGGATGGGGGAAAGTCTCGACTTGACCTTTCAGCGTGACGGCCTCGATTACTCGCACAGTTGGTGGTGGCCTGCCGATGTGACTTCGGAAGGTCTGCTTGGGCTTATCGACCAGAGCGAGAACTCGGTGTTCATGGATATGTTCTCCAGCTCGAATCTGCGCATGGAGATAATCAGCAACAATATCATGTTCCTCGCCATGACGAATGCGATGACGAGTGTATTCACTCGCAAGCCGATGGACCTGGTGATCAAGGAGGCGTTTGCGGAGTTGCTGATCTCGCAGATGTTATATCTTGGCGATACTGCCACAGGACAATCTGTAACCGTCGATCCGGAAACCGGAGAGGCTGAAGCCGGTGAGCCGGGAGCTGCAATCGAATTGCCCAGGGCCGATACGTGGGTCCAGGAAATTCTTATCCAAGGCCGCAACAAAGTTGTTATGCAGCGACTGGAGGAAGTCCTGGACGGCGCGCCGGATGTGGAATCGATTGCGATCTTCTACGGCGCTGCACACCAGGCGGATCTGCAGCAACGGCTCGAGCGGCTCGGTTTCAAACCGGTGCGCGACGAGTGGTTCCCAGCCTGGGACATGAGTTACGATCCCAAACCGCTGATTTCGCCCGAGTGGGTCGAGAAAGTCAAGGCCATCCAGAAGGCGAACGCGGAACGCCTCGAAGCCGAGCAGTAACGGATTTTCCCACGGTAGCGGCTTAGATTTTCCGCAGCCCGATAGTCTCTCGTGCCTCCTCAGCCGTGGCGATCGGGCGGCCGACAGATTTTGCCATCTGCACGGCACGGTCGACAAGCTCGGCGTTGGTCTGTGCGTATGTACCATCCGGATGCTTGCCGCAGTCTTCGAAGCCGACACGGACGTGGCCGTTCTGCAGGATGCCGCGATTGATCTGGGCCCAGTAGGTCATCGGGCAACGCGACATTGCCGACATCGACCAGTTCGAGTTGTCCGGCAGATGATAAATCTGATTGAACATCGAGATGTCCGTCATCGGCTGGCAACTCTGGCCGGGCCAACCGAAAAAGAAGGTGAGCCACAGCGGATCATCGAGCAGGTCGGGTTCCTCTTCCATGACGTCGTCATCGGTCCAGAACACGCCCTCACGAATGATGCGAATTGCGTCGAACACGCCAGTATCGAAGCATTCCAGCTCCGGTTTGACGCCGTGTTCCCTCGACCACTGGAAGTACTGCCGCAGTTCATTGATCGGGTGTACCGAATAGCACGGGATCGGCTTTTCCTGGCGCGGGTACGGATCGAAGTACTCGTCGTGCGAGCCCATGTTCAACGAGCTCATGTCCGGTTTGATGCGTTCCCATAATTGCAGTTTCTGCTCCGGTCGCATGCTGGCGAGACCCTGTTGGATCGGATGACTGGGATACTCTTCCCTGATCTTGTCAATGATTCCCGCTGTTCCGTCGATATCCGGGATCTGCAACTGGCGTCCGTCTGGCTGTATTACCGGGTCGCGGGAATAAAGCCCGTGGATGTGATCCATTGTGGCGCCGGCGGCGTTGGCGTCAATGTATTCCCGGGCGATTGCGTCGACAGTAGTCAAGTTCTCGCGCCGGGGATTCAGCGGATCCTGGAGTGACGGGTCACAGGTTATCGTTATGATCAGTGGTGTCCACTTCATGGTCTTCCCCATGTGTTTTTATTTATTTCTTAATATTTCCCTTTGATACTTTCAATCGCTCTTGATCCTGCGGAGGATCCGGTTTAACGGTTATCAGGATTAGGCTGAACGGGATTTTATCCAATTTTCAGCACGCAGCGCCCCAGGACTTCGCCGGCTCGCAACCGGGCGAGTGCTTCGTTGACATTTTCGAGCGGGGCGGAATCGGTTACGATCGACTTCACCTTCCCATCCGATACGAGAGCGGCGGCGGCGGTCAGGTCCTGTTTGCGGCCGCATCGCGTACCGATTATTTCAAGTTCGTTCTGCGCCAGTTGCTTGCCGTTCAACGGATATGAATCAGTCGTATACCCGACGATAACGATCCGACCGCCATTGAACAGCGAGTCCACGCCGGCGGCGATTGTCGATTTTTTCCCGACAATGTCTATCACGCAATCGACACCCCGCCCGCCCGTCAGTTCACGACATTGCTCCGTGACGTTCGAATCTGTGCTGTTGATCACCTCATCAACCCCGAGGGCCAGTGCGTGGGCGCACTTCGCAGCGGTCGCTTCTGCGGCGATTACCCGGGCGCTGCGCAGTTTGGCGAATTGCACGGCGTACGAGCCGACGCCCCCGACACCAATAACCAGAACGGTCTCGCCCGCAGCGATTCGCGCCCGGTCGACGGCGTGAAACGCTGTAATGCCCGCATCGCTCAACGTTGCCGCGTCCTTGAACGAAATATTGTCCGGCAGTTGTATTGCCTGGCGCTCGGGAATCTTCATATACTCGGCGTAGCCGCCGGGCGCGTCTTTGACACCGAGTACGCGGGTCATATTCGGACAAAGTTGCCCGCGGTTGTCCCGGCACAGTTCACACGTCCCGCACATGAAAAAATTATGAGTGACTACCCGATCGCCGATATTGATGTCCGTGACCGCATCGCCAATTTGCTCGATGACACCGGCAGGTTCGTGCCCCATGATAAACGGCAGTTCGGGGTGATACCCGAACCCGTCGAGCAGTTTCAGGTCCGTCCCGTCGATGCCGCAGGCATGCATGCGGATCAGTACTTCGTTGGCAGTGGGCACTGGTGTTTCGACGTCCTCGATCACCAGGGGCTTGCCGAATTCGCGAAGTACAGCAGCCTTCACAAGTTCCTCCCGAAATTGGGTTTGGATGTCGCAGAAATCGCGTGTCGGAGTATTGGTCCCTGATATTTCACATCACCCGGACACGCCATTCTTAAGCCTTGATCTCCGCAACCAGCTCATCCATGCACTGGAGCATGTGGGAGAAATCGCAGCCAACCTGCATCCAGTCGACGCCGCGTGTCGCCATTGATCGGGCGAACTGCGAATCGCCTCCCATGCCGCAGCCGACGTAGATGCCGGCGCTGTGGGCGGCCGCAATGATGCGATCGAATCCTTCCTGAATCGCCGGACTTTCCATGTTGCCAAGATCGCCGAGTGCGCCTGACAGGTCGAAGGGGCCGATCACCACGGAATCCAGATTCGGAACCCGAACAATATCGTCGATTGCTTCCAGTGCCTCGACGGTTTCGATCATGACCGAAGTGAAAATATTTTCGTTGGCCGCCGAATAGTAGTCCATGCCAATCCGGCCGTAGTTGCTCGGCACCCGTGGTCCTGCCCCGCGTCTGCCTATCGGCGGATATTTGCAGTTGGCAGTGAATTCCTCCACTTCGGCGACAGTTCGGACCTGTGCCGCGATAATGCCGTCAGCGCCGGCGTCGAGTACCGGTTTGATGACGCTTGGATGAACATCGCCGACGCGCACGACCGTGCCCTTGCCGCGGCCGCGGGCGATAGCCAGGTGGGCGTTGAGTGTTGCAGGATCCTGCTGCGTGTGTTCCAGGTCGTACCACAGCAAGTCGACCGAGTCTGCCAGCGCGTCGGTTACCAGCGGGTCATTGAAGGTGACCGCTGTGGCAACGATGGTCTCGCCGGCCTTCAGCATTGCGCGGAATCGGCGCATGCCAATGAAAATTTCATCTGCGCTCTGTTTCTCTGCCATAATCATATCTCCTTTGTCAGCATTGTTGCTACAAATTTAAGGTTTGGGTTTCAAGGCATCGGCGATGGACGGCGGCAAGGATCCCCGTATACCTGAAAACTCAAAGTCTCAAATATCACCGTCCACTACCTTGGCGGCTTACAGGATCAGTTGCCATATCTTGTCGTTGATTGGCATGTCGTGGTTTTTGTGCTGGCGTATTATCTCGAACTCGGGTTGGTTGGGTAGCATGACAGCTGTAACTGCCTTCGGCGTGTGCCGACGAACGTACGTGCTTGGCCATTATCTTGATCTTGGACGGAGGTGCCTTTCGCTGTGTTGAAAACGACCCGCTTAAGTTCGTTCTCGATCGATCCAAATCAAGGTAGGTTTCGGAGCCGGCGTTTTTGACTTTGCCGCGACTTCTGGGGCAGGCGGGTCATCCACTGTTTCGGCCGGACACGAAATGAGTTGGGCGACAGGTCTGCCTGAGGTGGACTTTCCATGAGAATTTTTTGTAAAAACTCTACTTGCATGGGAATATGCTAATTTCGGCCTGCTTCAATCGATTCGGGCTCTGGTCAACACTGAGCGGCCCCGATGAATTTCAAGACAGAGTTTGATGCTATGGGATAGGTGATCGTCGACGCTGCCATCGATTCAGCCGGATAATCGTTGTTCATTGGGACGGTGGCTCACGCCCCATGGCTCCCGGTGGCATGGTCACTTAGAGATGCTGGCCTGGCGCGTTTTCAGGAAATGCAGAATTCATTGATTGCTCCGTACGTATGATGAAATCCCAGTTTCAGAACCGCCTCGAGGTCGGCCGCGCTTGCCGCCACGCCAGTGGCGATGAGGCGCTCGCCGATCTGTCGCGAAGCGGCCAGCTGCTCACGCGTCAGGCGTGCGCCTGTCGATCCCGACTTTGCCAGCATGGCGAAGTGCTCGTCCAATCTGTCCGCGGCACATGGGGCCTGGATTAACGCTTTCCAGGTGATCTCGGAGTTAAGGTCCATTTCGTCATCAACGCGGGCGGAGAAAGCCTCATAGCTGCTCGTCTCGCGATCAAAAACAGCGACCGCCTGGCGCCCATCGTATCGAAAAAACCCGTCTTTCTGGGTGCCATCCGCGTATTGGCCGCCGCTGTGCCCGTTATTCAGCAATGCCTCGATCAACGGCGCCTCGAACAGTTCGCCATCAATGTGAGTGCCCATCGTCCGGGTGATCGCGTGAAAGACATCGAGCCCGACATAGTCGATCAGCTGGAAGGTCCCCATCGGCCGTAGCAACCCGTCGCGTGTGACGCAATCCATCGCGTACACAGCTTCATGCAACGGTCGTTCCGTTGCCAGACGCTCGGTCATTTCAAGCGTATGGAGCGTATCGCGAATGAAGAATCCGTTGCCGATAAACCCCGCCACATCGGCCGAGCGTACTTCGGTTTTGCCCAGGCGCTGGATCAGGTCCGAGGCAATCGCCACGAGCTGCGGCTGTGTTGAAGAGGCTGGAATCAGTTCAACCAACTTCTGGACCGCCGGCGGATTGTAGAAATGCAGCCCGACAATCCGGCCGCCAAGATTTGCTGTGGCGTCGAGATGGCCGATGGGTATCGAGGATGTATTGGACAGCAGCCAGGCCTGGCCGGTGACTGCCGCATCGATCCGACGCAGTGTCTCGATCTTCAGTGGTTCGATCTCCGGCACGGCTTCCAGAACAAGACGGGAGCCCTCGACATCCTCGATCGCTGTCGTCATCCGAATCACGGCAAGTGTGTCGTTGACGAAGGCGTCTGCCACTTCGTCCGCCGCGGTCTTGGGATAGAACGTCTGCAGGAGTTCCGGAGCTTTCGCCGCCCGCTTGCGTGTTTGCACGGCGATGTACTCGCGCAAGTCAGCAAGAGCCGACTCGTGCACATCAACCAGTGTCAACACCGGCGACTCTTCATCGTCACGGCGGCTGAGCATTGCAAGCTCCTGCGCCAACAACAACGAAATGCCGCTGCCCATCTTGCCCGCAGCCCCGACAACCGCGCTTCTGTGTAGATATGTGTCGAGCGCATTCATGAATTGCCGGATCGGCGCTTGCCTTCGTGATCATGGCGTACAGGACGGTACCAGTATTCAAGCGCAATCATTCGATCGGGCCCTCAGAGCATTGGCGTCCCATGGTCCGTACGAGTGCGGCAGCCAGCAAGTGACAGCAAAGGGGTCGCTAATGAGAGTAGACGTACAAATTGCCCGTATACGCGAACTCTGCATAGCTGCTTCCGCATACTGTCATCCAAACAGCGTAAAGAACCAGCTTTTTATCGATCTTTTCCGGATCGCTTTCGCGAAAACGTCATGCGCCGCAACGCATCATTACGAACATCTTTTCAGTTGAGTTCCATCGGTCGTACCCGCATCGGCAAACTGGGGAATGCCGGATTGGTCGGGGCGGCGGCCGCTGCCGGCGGCTGTCGGCGAGTGTTCGGGAATGATGAAGTCGCTGTTTGGCAGCGTGTCGTTGTAGGCAATTGCCGCATCTGCCGCCGGCTGCATGCTGTCATCTGCGTTGGCACGATGCTCCTCGAACACGCGAACAACCTCCAGTTCGGCAAGTTCGAGGAAATGCAGGGCCGCTGCCTTGTCACGGGCAGCCTCGACGCCCGCCACGCCGTTGCGCAGTTGCCGGTCCAACTTAGCCAACACACAAGCCATCGCGTGCAGCCACATCGCCGCATCAGCGACGCGTGCCTGCACGGCCTGACGACGCACGATCGCCTCGCGATGCTTCTTTCCCGCCAGCTTGAATTGATGCGAGTGTTCACGGACCAGCCGACAGAAGCGCTTGCCATGCCCTGCCAGTTCCGGTGATAATCCCGGAAACCGTGGCAACTTCCGGCGCATCCCCAGGAACAGTTCGGCGGCCAGACGCAATCCCCGGCCGATAACCGCTGGCCGTCGTACCAGCCGAAGACAATTCGACAATCTCTCGGACAGCGGGCAACCGGGACCACCGGCCATCGCCTGCAAGTCCAGCATGTGCTCAGCCAACTGCTTGCCGCCATACGCAAAAATAAATGCCTGCATCACCTCATTGGCACCTTCAACAATCAGATAGATCCGGCTGTCGCGCATGGCACGCTCCATCTCGTTTTCCGTCATGTATGCCTCGCCGCCCATGATCTGCATGCTGTCGTTGATCACGCGCCAGGCCATCTCTGAACAAAAAACCTTGCACACAGCAGTCTCCAGCATGATGTCCTCGTCCCCTCGTTCGAGCATGCCGGTGGTCATGTAGAGCATCGCATCCATGGCATAATTCATCGCATTGATGCGCGCAATGCGCTGGCGTACCAACTCAAAGTCCGACAAGGGGCGACCAAACTGATAGCGGGTACAGGTCCACTTGGTCGCCTGCTCTGCACACCGTTTGGCAGCACCCACAAGTCCGGCGGAAAGGGTGCAGCGGCCGATATTCAAGCATTTCAGCGCCACGTTCAGACCTTTGCCTTCCTGGTGCAGCAGGTTCTCGCGAGGTACCTTGACGTTGGTAAAGCGGATGCGCGCCTGCCAGGTGCCGCGGATTCCGCACTTGCTGCGGTTCGCCTCGAATATTTCCACCCCGGGCATGTGCGGAGTACAAATCAGCGCTGTTACCCCTTCACTGAGTGCACCGCTGTCCGCGTCTTCGAATGTCTGCTTGGCCGTCACGGTGAACATACCGGACAACGCTCCGGATGTGGCCCATTTCTTCTCGCCGTTGACGATAAAATAATTGCCGTCGGCACTGAGTTCGCAACGGGTTTCCTGACCGCCTGCATCGCAGCCCACATTCGGCTCGGACAGGCAGAATGCCGACAACATGTGAGTGGCCAGGTGCGGCAGCCACTGCTGCCTCTGATCAGTGGAACCGAAATCCATGATCGCCCTGCAGCCGATCGACAGATGGGTCGATACCATCACCGAGGTTGCGGCACAGGCTGCGCCGATGCGCGACAGCACCCGGTTGTAGCTGGTAATGCCTAGTCCCAAACCACCGAATTCCGTGGGGATAGTCATTCCCATGACGCCAAGATCAAATAGCCGTTCAATTACCCAGGAGGGAATTTCCTGATCGCGGTCGATTTCGATACTCGGGTGCTCCTGCGAGAGGTACTGGTCAAGGCGCAGGAGTAAGGTGTCGCAGTGCCGGCGTTCAAGGTCATCCTGCTGGGGAAAGGGCGAGAGCAGGTCATCGCGGACTCGACCCCAGAACAGGTTTTTGACGAACCCCATCTGCTGCGGCTCTGGTCCGAGCATGCGTTCGGCATCCTCGATCATCTTCTGGTCGCGTTCATCGACCCCTGTCATATTGTTTAATTGCGCCATGTCGCTATCTCCATTTGACATAGAATAATTTAACATTAAAGTATCTAAAAGTCAAGTCTCGATACAATTGCAACAAAACGTGAGGGTGACGTGCCAACCAAATACCCAGGTGATGCCGACGAAGTCCGGGCGCTCAACGCCTATATCTGCCTGCTCCGTGCAACGGAATCGCTGCTTGCGAAATCAGCACAGAACTTTCGCGGGTCAAGGCTCACTGCCAGCCAGTTCGCAATGCTGGAATGCCTGCTGTTTCAGGGGCCTATGAAGCCGAGCGAACTGGCTGAAAAAATGCTTAAGTCGGGTGGTAATATTACGATGGTAATCGACAACCTGGAAAAGCGGAAGCTCGTGCAGCGAACGCCACATGCCAGTGACCGTCGGGCTATCATCATCTCGTTGACTGCAGCCGGGAATAAACTGATCGAAAGTCTAATGCCGCCACAAGTGGCATGCATCAAAGATCAGATGGCTGTACTTACGGCCGGGGAACTCGAAACCCTGCGCCAGTTGACCCGCCGACTGGGCACGGCTCAGTAACGGGACAAACACGTATAGGCGTGTGGATGCCTTGGCGTATATTTTTAAGTCGGCAACTTGCCATGGGGTGGTAAAAAAAACACAGGATCCTGTCAGGAAGTAATACATCGACGGTATTGAACTTTCTTTGAACCGATGATACAGCTGTGATAGGTTCGGAAAAATGAATCGTCTATTTCATTATAGGTAAAACTTAAAAAATGCCGAGACGTTTGCCACACCGCACGAAATTCACGCTGATTGAGCTCCTCGTAGTGATTGCGATCATCGCAATTCTTGCCTCGATGCTGTTGCCCGCATTGACACGGGCGAAGTCGGCGGCGAAACGGATGACCTGTGCCAACAATCTCAAGCAGTTGGGCCTGGGTGTGGTGTATTACGCCGATGATTACAAGGGGTATTTGATACAATGGTACAACCCGGATTATGCGCCAGGGAATAAGGGCAACTGGTATGACGATTATGCGCTTGGGCCGTATTTTCCGCCAGGTCCTCCAGGCTGGAGCAACAACTTTATGCGACACATTTTTGCCTGTCCGGATTTTATGAATGATCCGATCGGCTACAGCATTAACCGCTGGTCGACTGTTGCTTCGGATGACTATGCCGCGCCCCACGGTCCGGGCCCCCACAAAATCGAATTCTGGGAAACCCCGTCCGGGACTTATCTCATCGGTGACGCCAATTTAACGGACTTTAGCACTCGCGTAGCGGCCAATCAATCAGAGCATTATTCGTTGTATCGTCATCTCGAATCGTGCAACATGCTCTATGTCGATGGTCACACGCAATTCTTGAAATATGTCGAGCCGTATATCTCTCCCGCTTCTCCCTGGAGCCAGGAGTTTTAGTGCTGTGAAGTACTGATTGGTACGCATCGTGAAAACGTCCAGACCCTGTTGGCTAACCGCGCCGTGCATTACCGACGACGAGTGCGTATGCAGTTGAGGCTCGCTTTCGCTGCGGCGATGCGCGCAGGATCCTATGCGGGTTCACATCCCGAAAGGTATCCGGAAGGCAAAGATCGAATGGCCCGTTGGCAGCGGCCAGTTCACAGTGTGCATGGCGGGAACACATGAGTTCCAGGCGTAGTTTCGCTCAGAGCCGAACGGCTCCCTCGGCTGCGGCCCGTTTTTCGGTCGTGGGAAATCGGCTCTCCAGGGTGATGCAGGATGCTTTCAAGTCGTTCACCGAATATCTATCTCTACCTGCTATGCACCAGTCGAACACCACCGTTGATACCGGCGGCGTACAGCTTTTTGGTGACGCGGATGCGGACCTGTGCCGTGGCGCCGGGTTCGAGTGTCTCGGTGATCACGAACGCCTTCGGCTTATCCCAGGGCGCGCCGGGCATGCTGCCCAGTGACTTGCCGTTTACCCAGACCTCCGAGTCGCCATCGATCATGCCGAACAAGAGCCATACAGTGCCGCCGGCAATATCATCAGGCACGACGAACTCGGTGGTGTACCAGGCGATTCCATGGTAGTTGATGCCCTGTCCCGTCCAATAGTCGTCGACGCGGATGTCGCGCCATGTGTCCGAGTCGTCGACGCGGAATTGCCAACCACTCTCCAGATCGAGCAGTTCTTTGGCGTTCAGCGCCTTGAACGGCGGCCGGTACGGATTTTTCGCGAGCTCATCGCGCCAGCGATCGGTGACTGGCAGGTTGTGGCGTTCAACGAGCGCCAGCGTCGCTTCACGCATCTTGTTGTAACGGGCGAATCCGGATTCATTGGCGGCAGTCGCGAGGCGCTGCATCTCGAGGGTGTTGAAAGCGGCGCGCATCATGGCAATATGGCGATCGAAGGGTGGGGCAGGCGCCTGCGTCTCCGCTTCGCTCAGCAACGCTGATAAGCGTTCAACGTCTTGGTCGGGCAGCGCCGTGATCCAGCTGCCCCAGATCTGGTGGTCGTCGATCTGGTCCAGGGCTGCTTCAAATTCGACATAGAAACTCTGCATCGTCGTTTCGGCCGGACCATATATGTCGTGGCAGAACTCTGCGATCAAGATGCTCACATCACTGTTGACATCCCAAAGCAGGCGTCCTTTCAAATAATGCCAGAGGCCGGAGCCGGCCCAGCTGCCCTGGCCTTCGCCGGCCCAGGCGATGACACCATGTGCCTGTGAATAACGCAACAGCGTCTGGTAGCGTCGAAGATGGCCCGTCGGTACATCAAAATTGCCGCCACCCGGCGGGTAGTCGTACATGATGACAGGGCGCCCCGCTGCGGCCCAGTCGCTCAGCCAGGCATGGGCTGCGGCATTGGTCGGGCAATTTTCTGCCGTCAAATCGTGGCCGAGGCAGATCCCGTCGCCATAGGCATATTCGACGATAATGTTCGGCGCCAGTTTCCAGTCATCGCCGGTTGGCGGCATGACCGTGGAGCCATATGCATAGAACGAAATTTTGATGTCGGGGTGCACAGCGGCGACCTGCTCCGCGACCTGATTGACAAAGGCTACCCAGCGCCGGCTCAGCGGCCCCGGTCCCTGCTTTGATTTCAGCCCGTAGGCGTCGTACAGGTCGTTTTTCTGCCATTTGCTGTTCGGCCCGTCCATCGCTTTGCACGCATCGCATTCGCACCAGTAGGTGGGTTCGTCGGAGTGACTCACGGAGAATCGCCAGCAGTCACCGTATTCGTTGAGCCAGGAGATCACACGATGGCTCACTTCGGCGACGACTTCCGGATTCGACAGGCAGGCCTGTACGGGACGGCCGTCCTTGTACTGGTGCACGCGTCTGCCGTCGTGCAGGGGGTACCAGTCCGGGTGTGCGGCAAACGTCTCGAGCGTTTGCGGGAAATCTGCCGACGGGATCAGGGCGGGCAGGGTATGCCCTTCCCGCAGGCGCAGTCCGTGGCCGAGTTCTTCACCGTAATCGAAGGTTGTCCCGGCGCAAATCGCGTTGATACCGTTACGCGTCGCCCACTTGTTGATATGTACCTTGAACGCGCCCGGCGAGGACGGGTGCGGGTGCCAGCCCCGTTCGACGAATGTCGGCGTGTACTGGAGAGGCGACTCCGGCAACTCCAGTTCGGCGCGGCGCGGCACGATTTCGTCGATTATATGGTCGGGCAGGTACCAGCGACAGCCCTGGTGTCGCAGAAACTCGTAAGCCGCGAACAGCGTGCCTTGCGGCCCCTGGCCGATGATTGCGATATCACCGTCGCCATAACCGAGATAGATCGTATCGCGCGCCCAGTTGTCGGGGTTGTGATCCCGCAGGTTTGCGGTCGTGCGCCCGACCACCAGTGCCCGGCCGTCGAACCGGTCGGAGTCCTCGGCGATTACCGGCAGCGCGACACCGGTCATCTTACCGATGTAGCGTGCCAATTCGTCAGCCGCAAACTGCTCTGCCGGCGACGCTGCTGCCGGCACGACGACCTGTGTGATGCCGTTGACAGTATTCAATTCATTGGCGTGGGTTACGACGACGAGGAGGGCCGTCGAGAGTAGAATCAAGATCCAGCGCATGGTTGTATTCTATACGGTAACGTCCCAAAGGTCTACAGCAATGGCCCCGTGTTGCCGCGATAATTAAAGCCACGTTCTTTGCGAGTAATGTGCTTGGGTACCGGGGTGTTCACTGCAGGGGCACAGAGGTGCCAGGTCGGGACCTGGAATAGACAGCGAGATAGTAAGCGTATGCACCCGCTCTGCCGGCGATGTAGATGTTGCCCGTCGGAATGGCGGCGCTGCTGATCGCGGGCGGCGCGAACTGGCGGAAGACGCAATTACGCCAATGTCCGGTTTGTCGCGATCTGTCAGCCGACGGACGCAACCCACGCGAATGTTTTAAGCGAAGCCCTCAGCCCGGCTTATAGACCTAAGTCGGAGAGCGATGCCGCCAGACAGTCGGCGGCGCTCGAGGGTGCGCAGATTGGACCGCCAGCTGTGGCTAAGGCCGCCTCGTGCGCCGCGATGGCCGCATCCCGCAGGTTGGCGACCGACGTTGGTGGGGAGGTGGATATTTCCGTACACAGTGCGTCCGCAGCCTGGCTCTGGATCTTTTCGCACGGCACGCAGATCAGGTCGGCGCTGACGGCCACGCTGGTGATGCCGGGGCGCATCCGAGCCAGATTGGCTGCCGGCGTATGCGAATCGAGGTTCCAGAGTTCGTTCCATGGCGTCGAATTGTTCAGAGAACGCGCCGGTGCCATATACCAGAAGTGCAGTGAATCCTGCCCGGCGTACTTGCCGACAAAGACAATGTCGTCGAGATCGTCACCGTTGACGTCGCCGACGGCGATATCGATCACTGAATCGATGGCGAATACACCGACAATCCCGTCGACGGAGATCGCGCCATCTCTGCGACCGAGTACAATCTCGTTAGCCTCGGTGGTGGGGTCCGCGTTGCCAACCGCGACTGCCTGTGCCCCGGGACGGATGCGTCTCAGATTCGCAGCCACCGTCCCAGGCGCGTCGGCATTGAAAATCTCAAACCACGGCGTTGGGTTGGTCGCCGAATTTGGCGTCGCCAGATAGAAAGTGTGCAGTGACTCCTGCCCGGCGTACTTGCCGACGAAGACAATTTCGTCGCCCGGTAGCGTCGGATCTACGTCACCGACTGCCACGTCGGAGACGCTGTCGATTGCAAAAAGGCCGACGGTGCCAAACGCACCCAGCACAATGATCCGGCCGTCCGAGGTGCCCAACACGACCTCGTCGCCCGGGCTGGTTGGATCGACGTCACCCGATGCCAGCGTCGTGGCCAGCGGATACTGCCGGCTCAGATTGGGGGCGACCGAGCCCGGTGAATCGAGATTGAACAGTTCAGTCCACGGCGTTGCGTTGGTCGGTGAGCGCGGTGGGGCAACGTAGAAGTAATGCAGCGAATCCTGCCCGGCGTACTTGCCGATATACAAGAATTCATCGACACCGTCGTTATTGACGTCGCCGGCCGTGACATCCTTGACGGTATCGATTGCAAAGATCCCGACCACGCCATCGACCCGAATGATACCGTTGTCGTAGCCGGCCAGAATGTTGGATGCTGTCGTCGTGTGGATGCAGGCAATGCTCAGGGCCAGTGCCGTCACTAACATTCCCAGATTTCGTACGTTTCGGTTTTTCATATTTTTCCCTCTTTAGATTGGTATAGATATGAAAGGGGTCTTGTTTACCAGGCGTAGTACGCTGTTTTTGGGCCAAAGTCATACTTATGATAAGAAAAAGGGAATGAGATTGCAAGTAAAAATAACGGTGATACTGAGGTCTGCTTCAATTGTACAGTGCGTCCCGGTTGCATCAAAAATTGGCATCCCGGTTCTTTTTGTCCAGGCCTGCACCGAGCGCTTTTTTTTGCACTGTTGCACGCACTTGCCGTTGTGCAGCGGGTCCACTCGGCGGGGTATGCAGCGAGCGCTTCTCGATCGGCGGTTCGCACTCCAAGTGCTGCTGTGAGACGGCATCGGCCAAGTGTCCGCCAGTTGCCAGAAAGAGGGAAGGGGAGAGGGGGATTGGATCCATCCTTCCAGCACTCGGTCTATTGCAGCTTCATGATATGTTCTGCCAGTATATCCCGCAGATCGATGAAAAATGCCGGCGTGAGCTTGTCCCTGGCGATGCTGATGGTGAACTTGCTGTTGTCCATGCTCCCATCCGGTTTCCGGGGCCGCACGCTGGTGTCGACTTCATCAAATAACTTCTGCAGCACCGCTTCTGCTTCCGCCGCGAGTTTGTCATCGGTGCCGTTCGCTTCGCGGCGCTCTTTGATCAACTGCTGCAGGGTATAGATGTATTTGAGGTCTTCGATGCCCTCGCGCATCGACTCCCAGCCGGTCGTTGGCAAGGGGCCCGTGCCGGTGGGAAATACCCAGCATGAGAAGTTCGGGCGTACGCTGCCATTATCGACCAGGTCGTTGAAGGGTTGCTCATAATCAAGCGACGGTCGCCAATACGTCCAGTCGAGCACACCCTCGAGTTCGAGTTTGGCGGCCCAGATGCCGCGGTACATCCGGTCACCAATCCCGTTGCGCCCGTAGTCGGATGTGCCGCTGTACATCCAGCAATTCCGCTTGGCATTTTGGGTGTTGACCGTGATCGTCTCATCGGCGTAGCTCGAGAACCCGCGGATATCGGCGAGCGGTTCAAAAACTTCCGAGTTTTCCGGGAATACTACGGTGGTGAAGATTTCGATGTCCGGTACCGCATGGCGAATTTCCTTAAAGGCTTTCATGCATTTTTCCAGGGTCCCATTGGCGTCGGCTTCATCCCCGGCGGATGCGATAAGCTTGGGCCAGCCGCGGGCGCGCCAGTCATCGACGAACGCTTTGACCATGGTGCCGAACGCTTCGTTGTGCGGATTGTACTTGGGAATAAATTCATCGGTCCAGAAGTTCCAGATGACGTGAGTGATGCCGACCTGCTGGCAGAGACTGGCGAATGGTTTGATCGGTGACATGTCGAAATGAATGCCGGTGGCATCCTTGGTCGATGTCAGGGTAGGACCGAAACTGATGAATATCGTGTCCATGCCGTGCACCTTCATGTCGAGGAGTTGCCGGTGCAGCTGATCTTCCGGCAACGCTTTCATGTTCGGCATGTCCCGTTGGAGTATGACCAAGTTGGCATACATCCCCTGACGTACCGGCGGTGTGCGCAAACGAACGGGCACCACTGATAACCGAATCGCCAGCGTCTGTGTGGTGCCGTTTTGCGGCCGAATCGTAATGCTGCCGTTGTAATCGCCTGCGGGCGTTTCGGGTGGCACGTATACGGTGATCCAAAAACGCTGGGTCGTGTCCTTGGCGATGTTGAGTTGGTCGCGCAGTTCCAGCAGCGTTGGCGTGACAATGTATTCATTCTTGGCCCAGATCCGGTTCGGCATGCAGCGTACCGAACGCACCTCGATGTTCTCCGCGTCAATGGCAAGGAATTCGGAGGTGAGGTCGCTGGCGGTTACCTGGACATTCTCAAGATCTCGCAGGGCCCGGACAGACAATGTCGAAATTTCAAATGCGTCCGGTGCCGAGGAAATCTCGAGAATATCCGAAACTTCGACGCGTGTCGGGCAGGTGCTCGGATAGACCATCTCAAGATAGTTCTTGCTGAATGTGACGTAACCCCGCGCCTGTTCCTCGTCGGTGACTTCGGGCATCGTCGTGTTGATCCCTTCCCGTTGCTTCTCGATCCAGCCCTCCGGGATCGGGGTGGATTCTGCATCTTTCGGCACGGTTGTGCCGAGAACCTGAAAGCCGACTGGGCCAACTGCTTCAGACATTAGGACGGATCCAAGTAAAGTGAGAAAAAGTGTCGCCGCGAATCGCATGGTAATATAGGGGGCTGGAGTGTTGAAAACCGCGTAGTAATGAACTGTGGATGTCGGCGTTCACTGCTTCAGATGTATTTTGATTGACGTTGACTGTCCGAAAATGCATTTAATGCTGTGAGTCCCAACTGCGAAACTATCTCATTGATCCCTTATCCCGGTGTGCGAATGTAGTCCTCCGTGTAGCAACTTCCAGAGATATAGGAATGCCAGCGTGGTGTCAGTGTAATTTGCCGGTCCAGGTCGACGATGTCTTCCTGGCGCACGACTTCGGGCTTTACCAAATTGTAAAAGCTGAATATGCTGCCATCAGCGAGTTGCACACTGCCGGGGCCGCCGATATAGCTGGACGGCAGGCAACTGTCGTTGAGAATTTTCTCGTTGTCGATGTCCCAGGTTTCACCTGCATCGTGACTGAGCGTTGCCCGGACACCGCCGGGAAAACGTCGATGGGCGTAGCCGCATATAATGGCACCGCTTTCCAGGGCCAGGGCACTGAGTGGATAGCCCCCGCGAATGCCGGTGTCGCGGGGGACACTCCAGGTTCGACCGCCGTCGTCGGAAAAGCAGCAGCCGGTCTCCTCGGCGCGCAGCAGGCAGATGACGCGACCCGAAGGGTGATAGACCAAACATGATTCATTGTACCCTTGCACGCTGGCAGGCACTTCGATTAATTCAAAACTTTTGCCGCTGTTTTCGGAACGCAACACAAGGATTTGCAGTGGTCCGAGGAGGTCGCCGTCGATTAGCTCGGCGTGTTTGATGCCGCCGTAACACGGCACCAGGATAGTGTCATCGGGCAACACGATCGCGCCGCCGCCAAACATGCAGCCAAAGTGTCCGTAGCCTGTGACATCGACGACTTTGCTGAGGCTCCAGGTTGCGCCGCCGTCGTTCGACACGCGTGAGAATAAGTGGGTCGGATCATGGGTCGCGACGACATCGTCCGGCAGGTATCGTTGATCCGGCGTCGGTCCCACGTGCAGGTCCCAAACGACACGGCCCTCGGCCCGCAGTTGCTCGGTCATCGAAGCTGGCCAGAGGTCCCAGGAGAGCATACAATCGTCGTGCCAGACATGGCCGATGCCGAGTGCCTCGAGCCGCGCCTTTTGCTCGTTTCGTGGTGTCAGTTGCCGGTCGTCGACAATTTCGACAAGCGTGCCGTCCGAGAGTTCGAGAGGGATGTGATAGGCCCACGGTGATTCAATCTCGGTCCAGCTGCGGCCACCGTTGCTGCTTTGCATGGTGACTCGGCGGAAATGATCGAACAGGAAGTCGTCGTTGTAGCCGGAAGCATCTGCGCTTTCAAACTTTACGATGATGTCGCCGTTTGCCTGCAGCCGGATGCCACCTCCGCCCGGGTAGCCGTAAGTATAGGCATTCCAGCCGGGGCGATCATAGATGTCGACGTCCCATTTCATGTGTAATTCACAATCGTCAACCAGGCTCGGTTGGATAGCGCCGGAAATTCTGTTTGGTTGAGGATTCGGTTTGTGAGTTGGGCTTTTACAGTTCCGCTGTTGCGTGCAGCAGGTATTTGCGGGTGAATCGGAACCCTTGACGGGGATAGACCGGGAACTTACTGGGATAACAGCTGAGTTGCACTTGCGCAGCACGGTCGAGTTCGACAATCTGCATCAGTGACCGTGCCATCAACACGCTCGAGAGACCGCGACGGCGCCAGTCCGGGTCGATGAGCACGGGGCCGTACTCCGGCAGTGCGGTTTCGATCGTGCGCGCGAAAAACGTCGAGTATGCGATCACGACGTCGTCCTTCAACGCCAGCATGACGTAGGTTACATCAACCTGCTCAATGACGTCGCGCACCAATTGTGGCCAAGTGCCGACATATGGTGCGCGTTCGTAGAATTCCTCGAGGGCGGCAATATCATCGACGGCGCACGGCCGGACAGTAACACCTTGCCCGGCAAGCGCCTCTTCCCGCTGCGCGATGTTTTCCGGTATTCGGTAGCCCTCCAGGTCAAGACGCATCTCGGCGCCGATTATGATTTCGTTGTAGTAGCCCATTGCGAACAGAAGGTCGATCCAGTCGTCGTCCATCATATCGAAGGCGGAGGAAATGGGTTGCCGCGGTGTGAGTTTCAAGGTAGTGACTCCGCGTTGCACAGCCAGGTCGCGGACGCTGTGAAGCAGTCGTTCGGCGATCTCCACAAAGCGCGGGCCCCGCTTTGCTTCCAGGAGAAACAGCTCGAGTGCGTCTTCGTTGACAATCGTGCCAGCAACCCCCAGCAACTCATCCCTGTCGATGGCGGCGAAGCAGCACTCCGGGTCCACATTGGTCCAGGGAATCTCGTCGTCACCCAGCTCACAGGCAGGTATGAAGATGCCGCGACAGAAGATGGATCGTGGATTCGAGCGAATCAGTCGAGTTGTCTCCGCGGCTATTCCCGGGTGCAGTGTTGTGATGTCCATGATCTTGATTTGGGTTAGTCACAAAATACACCGTCTGGCGATGTGCGCAAAACGATTGGTGAAACGTGGTGCGTGAGAGGTGATTGATACTGTAAGATAGACGTCACGGCGGCGGGTGACTGTGCCACTTACTCTCCGGGATCGGGCTCATGGAATACGAACTGAGCGTCAAAATATAGATGCCGGAAGATGGGGGTAGCCCCTGCTGCGCGCCGGGCGAACGGTATGAACCGTCGCCTAATGAAATTGAGTGGGCACATTGCGATATGTGGTTTGCCCTGTGCCGACAGTACGGCGTCGGGAATATTTTTTTTGAGTGCTGTAACTGGCTCCGCAATAGTACGAGACCGAGGCTTGGTTTGTTCCGGCCGGTGTGGCGGGCACGGTGAAGAGTCACCGTGCATTGTGCTGTACCCCCTTCATGTAGTCTCCTAGTCCTATCGCTGTATCAATTTTATAGTCAGTGACTTAGCGGATACTCGATAATGACGGCAATCGCGGTATTCACAGGGGCCGCGACCCCCAACGGGGACAGTATCTGAAATGCATGCCTGAACAGGTTTTTCTCCTGTATAGGTCGCTAAAGTTTTTCTTGAGTTTTTCCCCGCCTTTACCTATAACGGTGACACTTAGTTGCAATGAAGCTGGAAAACTAAACCACATCTATGTGAGGTTCTTCAATGAAAATCAAGACATTCACACTCGTCGCTGCTCTTTGTTTTGGGGTTGGCACCGCCCATGCCCAGATCGCCAAGACAATCACATACCAGGGTGTCTTGAAGGACGCCAGTGGCAGTAGGATCACCGGCACCGTAAATCTGGATCTCAACATCTACGCGGCCAGTGGTGGCGGCTCACTGTATAACGACAGCCACGCTGGTGTAGACGTTGCCAACGGTCTGTTCAGCATCGTTATCGGCACCGGCAGTGGCGGCGCGATCAGCCTGCCGTTTGACCAGCCGTACGAGCTTGGTGTCACCATCGATGCCGGCACGGAATTGTCGCCGCGCACAAGTTTGACCGCCGCACCGTACGCGCTCAATGCCGGCGGGGTCAATATTTCCGGTGGCAGTAACGGCGACGTGCTGACCAATGACGGCAACGGCAATGGTGCCTGGGCCGCGCCTGGAGCTGGCCCGCAGGGTCCACAGGGTAAGGCCGGTGCCGACGGTGCAGATGGTACTGCCGGTTCTGCCGGTTCTGCCGGTGCAGATGGCGCTGCCGGTGCAGACGGCGCGACTGGGCCGCAGGGCGACAGCTTCTTTACTGATAACGGTACTGGTATCTACAACCTGGGCAATACCAGCATCGGGACAACGCACACGTCAGGGGCCAAGTTTTGGGTGAGGGGAGGGGTCGTCCTACAGGACAGCGTCGGATCCGCGAATATCGATACCACCAATAACCAGCAAGTCGTTATCAATGGGGATCAGGATGACAAGGATTTCCGCGTCAGCGCCCTTTCCTCCTCAGGGGGCACCCCCACCCACGCGCTCTTTGTTCACGGAAGCACAGGCAACGTCGGCATCGGCTTAGGGGCTCCGTCGACCAAGCTGCATGTTGCCGGCATGATCCGGGCTGATTCCCATATGGTGATTCCGGATGACTACGAATTTATGTGGTCAGGTACAGGTACCTCGATCGGAGGAAGGCCCCATAAAATTTACTTTCAGGTCGGCTCAGGGATTCCCATGCAGATTATGAGTGATAAGCGCGTGCTTATCGGCGCTGCAGACGGCAGTGATGCGGCTGCCTCGGAGCCGATCCGTCTGCAGGTCCATGGCCGCGGGATGCTTGGTGCACTCGGGGTCGGGCTCGGAGACGGGGATTGGCTGGACGAAAAACTGCACGTCGAGAACGGTAACATCAAATTGTCGAACTCGACACCGAGCCTGTTGATCAATGACTCCGCTGAATCTGCCAATGGCAGGTTGTGGCAAATTACCTCGGACAACGGCTACCTGCGCTTTCAGGCATCACGTGACGATAAAGGCGTTAACAATTCGTTTATGGAACTGTATCGGAATGGCTCGGACGCGGACAGGACGAATATCGCG
>CAJWLW010000008.1 GCA_913042885.1 uncultured Lentisphaeria bacterium
GAGGTTCGCCAAGTCGTTGAGCACCGGTGTGTCGTAGACGTGCTGGAAATAGTTGAGAGCGGTCTGCAGGTCGACATCGATGTTCTGTTCGAACGACGTCTGAAGGAACGACGACACCTGCTGGTGGTAAACGTAAACGGCAACAAGCAGGCTGACGACGACGACGAACACGGTGGTCACGACGAAGCGGTGCGCAATTCGTAGACCATGAAAATTTTCGTGTTGCCCGGCGTCCATCGTTTATGGCTCGGAACAGGTGTCGATGATTCCGGGTTTCTTATTCAACTGCTTGGTATCCATCCATCTCTTCCGGATGAGGGTGCGTTTGTTTTCGACCTTATCCTCGGCCCGGCACGCCTGTGCCTGGCCGTCGAGGTGCCTATGATCGAGAAATGCCTTGCAGATGCTCTGCACCCAGACCATTTCCGGATGACAACTGCTGACCGCGCTGATACGGAAGCGCTTATCCACGTCTATAGATCTTCCTGCGAAAAGGAGCAGCGGGACCAATAAATACAGGATTATGTGTGTTTGGCGATGTGCGGGATCGGGGAATCATATAGATCGTTTGTGACAGGTCTTGCCAGTGCCCTTTGTCTACTATACTATAACGGGTATCTGCTGCAACTTCGCTACCGCTTGACGCTACCCGGTGCCGCAAATATGAAAGCTCATGATGTTCTCGAGGAACGTGGTTTCCTCTACCAGCTTACGGACGAGGAAGTTGTTGCCGACCGTCTGAACGGTGAGCCGGCGACGTTCTACATCGGATTCGACCCCACCGCCGACAGCCTGCACGTTGGGCATCTGCTGCCGATCATGGCGGCGCGTATTTTGCAACGCGCCGGGCACCGTCCGATCATGCTCGTAGGTGGCGGCACAGCGATGGTTGGCGACCCGTCGGGCAAAACCGAAATGCGCCAGATGTTGACGCACGAGCAGATCCAAGCCAACACCGGGCACATCCGCATGCAGCTCGAGAGGTTTGTCGAATTCGGTGACGACAAGGCGCGTATGGTCGATAATGCCGACTGGCTGCTTGGTCTCAAATACGTCGAGTTCCTCCGCGACATTGGCCGTCATTTCAGTGTGAACCGCATGCTGGCGGCGGAATCTGTCAAACAGCGGTTGGAGGCTGGACTTTCCTTTCTCGAGTTCAACTATTCGTTGTTGCAGGCCTATGATTTTTATGTGCTGGCACGTGATTACGACTGTGAATTCCAGCTTGGCGGCCAGGACCAGTGGGGCAATATCGTTGCGGGTGTCGACCTGACTCGGCGTATGCTGTCGCGAGCGGTCTACGGTGCCACCATTCCGCTGCTGACTGACCAGGCCGGCAAGAAATTCGGCAAGACCGAAGCGGGTGCCGTTTGGCTCGACACCGGTCGTACGAGTGTCTTTGACTACTACCAGTTCTGGCGCAACAGCGCCGACACCGACGTGATCCAGCTGCTGGCCTACTTCACCGACCTGCCGATTGACCAGGTGCAGCGCCTTGGTAGTTTGCAGGACATCGGCATCAATCGGGCCAAGGAAATTCTTGCTTACGAAGCGACGGCTATGGCACACGGGGCGGACGCGGCGAAACAGGCGTTCGTTGCGGCGGGGAAGCAGTTTGGATTCGCCGATCCGCAGGGCACAATCGAGACCACCAGCGCTGTAGCGGCGATCAGTGTCGATGCTGTCGACGACAGCCTGCCGACTCACGAACTGGATGCCGCAATGCTCGGTGACGGTCTGTGGATCGTCAAACTGCTGGTCGCTGCCGGTTTCGAAAAATCCAACGGCGCCGCCCGCCGTCTGTTGCAGGCCGGCGGCTGTTATGTCAATGACGAACGTATCGAAGACCTCGACCGCCAAATCACCACTGCCGACTTTACCGATGGACGAATGAACTTGCGTGCCGGCAAGAAAAACGTTCGCCGCATCATTCTGAGGAGCTGATCCGACTGCTGATGAACGCACCTGCTGGCCAGTTGAATATTGCGTTTGAATCCCACCATGGCGTTCTCCGCAAATTGCGCGCCGGCGATTTCTGCATCCTTATCGACTACCAGGTGCCGGCCGTCAGCGACGACGAGGAAGTCTTTAAGCTGGCCCTCGCGCCGGGTCTTGCACTTGCCCGTTATACCGGCGCCGATGCTCGCGTTGCCGGACTGTCTATCAGCACGGTAAGCGCGCGGCCTGCCGAAGTCGAGCAGTTGCTCGAACCCCTGTGCCGGAACGGCGACGACGTTGCGGTGTGCCTGAGCGGTTGCAACGCCGACGATGCCGGCCTGCGGGGCACTCTGGCGGCGGTGCATTCGCACGGCATCGGCACCGTCATTGCGACCACCGGATTTGCCGGCCCGGAACAATACGCTGCTCCGGCTGCCGCCCACAGGTTCACCGACAGTTGTGACCTTATCCGTCTGATCCGCAACGAGTACCCGGAGATGTGTATCGGTGCCTACGTCAATCCGTTCAAGTACAACGTCTCGGATGTGTATCTGCAGTACTTCAAGATGATCCGCAAGCTGAATACCGGCGCCGATTTCATCGTTGCCGAAGCGGGATGGGATATGAAGAAGTATCAGGAACTGCAATGGTACTTGCGCAGCCGCAATATGAACGAGCCGATTATTGCCAAGCTGATGTTCGTGCAGCAGCACCAGATTGCCGGGATCCTCGACCACCGTTGTGGCGGAGTCGTCATGTCGCGCGAGATGGCGGCGTTGCTGGAGCGCGAATCGAACATCAACGAGCGCCAGGCAACGGCGGCCCAGGTGCGGCGCATTGCGATGTCCGCAGCCGGCTGCCGGCTGTTCGGCTACAGCGGCATCCAGATCGGCGGTGTCGACGATCCGCAGCTCGCCCGTATCCTGGTCGACAACGTCAAAGAGGCGTTTGAAGAGTTTACCGACTTTCGCCGCTGGCTTAACGCCTGGAACGATTTTCATGACCGCGTCGAGATGGCGCCGCTGCGCCAGGGGCACTATGCTTTCAAGCACCTCATGGATAAAGACTATCCGGACTACGTGTCCGACCAGTCATTGCATGCTGCGGGACCGCTGCCGCAGCCGACCCGCTCGGAGCGGTTGAAATTCCAACTGGCCAGGGCATTGCGCCTCGAGAGTCGACAGGGGGTGCCGTTCGACATGGCCCGACAGGTGCTCTGCGGTCATCACAGCGGCCGGGACTGGCGACTGGACAAGACCTTTTACGTTTGCGCCGCGGCCTGTCCCAAGGGCCTCGAGAGCGGCCCATGCGGTGGTACACGCCCGGACGGCACCTGCGAATTCGGGCACCAGCCCTGTATCTTCCACCGAATCTTGGCCCTCGCCAACTGGCGCAACGAACTCGAAAGTCTCGAGGCTGCCGATGAACATTGACGAAGACACTTTTCTCGCGGCGCTGCTGCCGCGTCTGGCGACTGGCGATTCCATCGTTGTTTCCGCCGGTGATGATTGCGCCGCCATCCAGTGGACGGACGACCGGCTGCTTTTGCTGGCGGTCGACCAGGTGGCTGCGGGTATCCATTACCTGCAGGACTGTGATCCGGCGCTGGCCGGGCGCAAGCTCCTGGCGCGCAATCTCAGCGACATCGCGGCGATGGGCGGCCGTCCGATGTATGCGTTGCTGGCGTTGGCGGTACAACAGGACTGTGATGCCGCCTGGGCTGAAGTTTTTGTCGACGGTGTTCTGGAGCTTGCCGATGCCTGCGGCGTCAAACTGATCGGGGGCGACGTTTCCGCCGCGGGCAGCGCGGTTGCCAGCCTGACGATTGTCGGCGATGTCGCCACCGGCGCGGTCTGTCGCCGCAGTGGTGCGTCGGCCGGTGACCGGCTTCTGGTGACCGGTTGTTTTGGTGGTTCCCTGCCGACTGGACATCACTTCCACTTTACACCGCGCACCGCGGAAGGTCAGTGGTTCGCTGCGCACGGCGTGGTTGCGGCGATGATCGACGTCAGTGACGGGCTGTTGAAGGATCTTGGGCGTTTGTGTGCAGCCTCGGGAGTTGGTGCGGTTGTGGACGAGGCAGCGATTCCGCTGACTTGCATCGACAACAAGCCGGTGGACCTGTCGGCGGCTTGGCTCGACGGCGAGGACTACGAACTGTTGCTGGCGGTGCCGGCAGGAGACGCTGACAGGCTGCTGCAGGACTGGCCGTTCGAGACGGTGCTGACAGATATCGGCGAGTTTGTCGCCGCCTCGTCGATACCGCTCGTCGATAGTAATGGTCGGGATCTGGCTGGCCACTACGGCCTGCCGTTCAATCACTTCACGCGCGGCAGGTAGATGAAAAATTCCGTGCCTTTACCGGGCTCGCTTTCCACATAAATCCAGCCATGGTGGTTTTCGATGCAGCCGTAAACCATCGCGAGTCCCATGCCCGTGCCCTTGTCGGTTTTCGTGGTGAAGAATGGCTCGAACAGATGTGCCAGGATTTCGTCGTCCATACCGATGCCGTTGTCGCGGACGCGAACGACCATGAAATCCTCCGCCGGTCGGCTATGCTGGTTTGCATGCAGGCCGGGCGTGTGTTCATTGGCCGGTTCACAGCGCAGGATGATGCGAGCTTTCGTTTTCGTGAGCGCGTCGGCGGCGTTGATCAGCAGATTGAGGACGACCTGTTCGAGCTGTGTGCGGTCGCCTTCGACGATCATCGGGTCTGGATGCACGACGACTTTTAGTTCGCCTTTCTTCCTGAGTATCGGAGTGAAAAGAGATTCGGAGTCTTTGATCAGTTCGTTCATATTGATCCGGCTGACTTCGTACTTGCCGCCGCGGGCGAACCCGAGCAGTTGATCGGTGAGTTGCGAGGCACGATCGGTAGCTGTGATGATATTGGTCACCAATTGCTTGGACTCCGGGTGTTGTGCCATTTTCTTCTCGAGCAGATCGAGGCTGCCCTGGATGGCATGCAACAGATTGTTGAAGTCGTGGGCGATGCCGCCGGCCAGCTTACCTACGGCTTCCATACGCTGGGCCTGCACGAGGTGGTCGCGCAGCAGCTCCCGTTCTTTCTCCAGCTCGCGGCGGCGGCTGATGTCCCGTGCCACGAACAGCGCGGTCTGGCTGTCCTGGATTATCAATGGCGATATGGTCGCATCGAGGGACAGGACGTTACCGCTCTGCGTGTGCATCAGCAGTTCGTTGAAGACTACGTTGCGGGCGGTTTGCGAGCCGGTGTTTGCCGCAAAGACATACTCCCAGATCTCCTTCCAGTCGTACAACTGTTCGTCTGGCGTGCGCATGATCGACTGGATGCGCAGATTGTGGAGGCCCTCCATGGAGTACCCGAGTTTCTGAGTGGCGGTGCGGTTGGCGTCGAGGATGACGCCGGACTTGGCGATCATGAAGATCATGTCGTTGGTACTTTCGACGACCATCTGATAGCGGCCTTCCCATTCTCGCAGGTTCGACTGTAGGCGGCGTGTCTGGCCGCCGCGCCCGACAAAGGCCCAGACAATGTCCAGGGGGTCGCGTCGGGTCCGGCTTTTGACGGGAATCTGGCGCAGAAACAGGTAAAGATTGGCGAGAGTCGCGACCCACAGCGTTGCGAAGAAGCGGAACTTGTACATCTGTCCCAGCTCGTGCCACCAATCCTCTGACTTCAGCGCCGTCAGCACGGAATGATTGTCAGTGATCAGCATAAAAATGAAAGAGTCGATCACCTGTGTCAGGATCAATGCGGCGAACACGCAGAAGATCAGATGCAGTCCCCAGTTCCTGAACAACTGATAGATCACTGGCAGGATGAAAAATTCAACGACCACGGAGACGAGGCCGATAACCATGTAGACGCGACTGGCATTGAACAGATTGTGCATGAACAGCGGCGGAAACAACGGCGAGATGTCGTAGCCGTCGAGTATGAACTGGTACTCAGACAGATAGGATATGTACACAAAGATCCCAACGACGATGGCGAAGCCGACGATCATGCGCTGTGCTTCATTCGTGCCCTCCAGCGTGTAGGTGATCAGCAACGCGGCCATGAAGGGGATGAAGAAGATCGGTCCCATATTGACGGCATAGCCGTCTTCGCCGACAACCATTTGCAAATCGACGGCGGTGAGGATCTGCGCCAGCACCATGAGCGAGCCGAGTGCAAGGTAGAACCCGCTGTTGCCGATCAGACGTCGGGCGCTGTGCAGCAGCAGAATCATCACCAGGATGAAGGTCAGTTCGAGAAAGCCAAGTGTGTAGGGGTGCGGCATTCGATGGACTGCTGAGTGTTTACATTGCTACACTGCGCTGAACCGAAACAATACCGGAAGCGGCGGCGAGAACAAGGAGAGTTGCAGACTTGCGGCGAGAGATGTCGCCGCCAACACGGCCGAACTGTTGGAGCCCATGCGTCAACTTGTTCAGTACTGGAGAAAGATTCAAGCGGCGAATCCCGACGCGTACGATTGCCGACGGCAAGGTCTTTGAGGTTGCCGAAATTAATTGGGGCAGTCGTTTCACGTGACGTTGTCGCACGGTTACGTTTGTGCGGTATCATGCCACTCCTGGTGGCGATCACTGTCCGATTTGTATGCGGTATATTACGCCAATGACTGAGACCAAAGAATCCGACATCCTGCTCGAAGCCGTCGGCCTTCGCAAAGAATATCCGCGGGTTGTGGCACTCGACCATTTTGACCTGACGGTGCGGGCCGGCGAAGTAGTCGGTTTGCTGGGCCCGAATGGGGCCGGCAAGACGACGGCGCTTCGCATGTTTGCATCGATACTCACACCGACATCCGGGCGTGCCACGGTCTGCGGATTCGATACCAGCACCGACGCGCTGAAAGCGAAGCAGCAGCTCGGCTTTCTTTCCGGCGACACGGCTCTGTATAAACGCATGTCGCCGCGCGAGATCCTACGGTATTTCGGACGGCTGCACGACATGGAAGATGTGCTGATCGAGTCGCGCAGTGCGGCGCTGATCGAGCGTCTGGACATGGGGGACTTCGCCGATCGCCACTGTGAAACGCTGTCCACAGGGCAGCAGCAAAAAGCCAACATTGCCCGCACTCTGGTGCACGACCCGCCGGTGTTGATTTTGGATGAACCTACGGCGTCGCTGGATATTGTGACGGGCAGTTTCATTCTCGAAACTATCCGGCGTGCCCGGGCCGAGGGCAAAGCCGTGTTGTTTTCCACTCACATCATGTCGGAAGCCGAGTACCTGTGCGACCGTATTGTCGTCATCCACAAGGGCAGGGTATGTGCTGCGGGCACCCGTGACGAACTGCGTGCCCGCGCCGGCGTAGTATCGCTTGCCGAGGCGTTTTTGCAGCTCGTGGGCGAAACGGTCGATGTCGACAACTCAAGCGACAACCCGGAAATTTCATGCGTTGGCGAATAACCCTGACAATCTTCCGTAAGGAGTTGCTCGAAACCATCCGTGATCGACGGACGCTGGTAGTCATGCTGATCCTGCCGGCCGTGCTGTATCCGCTGCTGCTCATCGGCTTCACGCAGGTTGCCAGTCACCAGGTGTCGCAACTGTACGCGATGGAGGGTCTGGTCGCAGTTGTTGGTGAGATTCCCGAGGCGCTGAACGAGGTGCTGGCGGCGGATGCGGAGAAGCCGGCCGCGGACCAGTTGAATCTCAAACTGCTGCAGCTCGAACAGTCGCCGCAGGCACCCGCAACGCTGGGCGATGATGCAGAGAATCCCGAGATCGACGCCTTGACCGGCTGGGCCCACGATGTGCTCAAGAATGTCCAGGCCCATGCGATTCTGGTCATTGCCGGAGACTCTGAGGAGCGACTCGAGCGGGAAGATACTTCGTCGATCGTCATCCTTTACGACAATACGATCGACGAATCGCGAGCCGTCAATGACCGGCTGTTTACCTTGCTGCAGTCGTACCGCACGAAGGTCGTCTCGAAACGTCTTGCGAAGCACCCCGACCTCAGTGAGGGTTTCTTTTTCCCCCTACGCATATTCGATGAGAATATCGCGCCGCCGTACAAGCGTGGCGGTTATCTTGCCGGCCGTGTGCTGCCGATGATCCTGATCATGATGGTGCTGCTCGGCGCCTTCTACCCGGCCGTCGACCTGACTGCCGGCGAAAAGGAACGTGGCACGATGCAGACACTGCTGACGGCGCCGGCACATCCGCTGGAAATTATTTTCGGCAAGTTCATGACTGTCTTCTGCGTGTCGATGGCATCGGCCATGGCGAATCTGGTCAGCATGGCGGCAGCCTTTGCCTGGGTGGCCAGAGATTTGCCGGGGGAGTCGGAAATTGCCTTCCGCATTGATGGCGGCACGATCGGCATGGTTTTTCTGCAGCTTATCCCGATCGCTCTGTTGTTTGCGGCGCTGATGATGGCAGTTGCAGTGTTCGCAAGAAGCTACAAGGAAGCGCAGAATTATCTGACGCCGGTCTACATGCTGATCATCATTCCGGTGACCATGGGTGCCCTGCCGGGCGTCAAGCTGGTCGGATTCACCGCCGGCGTGCCGGTGCTCAACATCGTGCTGCTGATGCGCGACCTGATGACTGAGCCGCCGCGCCCCGAGATGATGACGCTGGTGCTGATCGCCAATGTCGTTTACTCGGTTCTGGCCCTGGTCGTGGCGGTGCGCATTTTTACTACCGAGCAGATTCTACTGGGCGGCAACGGTGGGCTCGGCGATATATTCCGGATGCGTCCGACGATCGGCGGTGTGCGGCGGGCCACACCGATGCTGTCGGTCTCGGTATTCTGCATCGCGCTTGTCGTGCTGCTTTATCTCGGCACGATGGTGCAGGAGGCGAACCTGATCTGGGGCATGGTGGTGACACAATGGGGCCTGTTGCTGGCGCCGGTTTTAGTGCTGGTCATGGCATTGAAGCTGGACGCCCGGGAGACTTTCATGCTGCGCATGCCGTCGCTGTGGGGTTGGGTTGCGGCGATCATCCTGGGATTGACCTCCTGGGCAGTGCTCGGTACCTTCGCAAGCTGGTTGCAGAACCTGGTGCTGCCCGTGCCGGCGGCGTTCGAGCAGATGATGGAAAAGGCGCTCGGCCTGACCGACGCCGATTATCCGGACCCTCTGCTGCTGCTGGTTTTTTCGGTTTCTCCCGGGATTTGCGAGGAGTTCCTGTTCCGCGGCCTGATCATGGCCGGACTGCGGCCCGTCCTGAAACGGTGGTCGACGATCTTGCTGGTGTCGCTGATGTTTGGTATTTTTCACATCAGTATTTACCGTATCCTGCCAGCGATGATCGTTGGTATCGTGGTGACGCTGGTGGCTTATCAGACCCGCAGCATCTGGACCGGTGTCCTGCTTCATGTGATCAACAACGCAACGCTGCTGATGGTGTCGAGACACAGCATGTTGAAACAGGCGCCAGGGGATGTGCAGCAGGTCGATAACCCGTCGTTTTTCCTGCCGATCCCGTGGCAGGGCACGGAGGTGCGTTGGCCAGTGATGTCGATATATATTGTTTTGTTCGCTGCAGGTCTGATCGTGCTGATGCTGGCCACTCGTGATCAGTCAGAGGATTTAGACGTTGCAGCGGTACCCGCGGAGTCCCCATGACCGATGACGATCAACGTACGCCAGACATCAATCTCGGTGATGACCTGTTTTTCATCCCGGCCGATGACGAGCATGTCCGCCGTGAACGTGCCAAAGCCCGGGAATTGCGACAGTCGCAGTGGTGGAAGAACATCCGTGGCCGCGGGCGCTGCCACTATTGCGATGAGGCGGTGAGGCCGGCCGATCTGACGATGGACCACGTCGTGCCGATCATCCGTGGCGGCCGGACCACGAAAAGCAACGTCGTACCGTGCTGTGCGACGTGCAACAGCAATAAACAGAGCCTGGTACCCGTGGAATGGCAGGCCTACGTGGCTCGACTGCGCGACGAGTCGAAGCGGCAATCATAGCGTGGTCGCGCAGGTCTCGTGTAACCGTCGATTCTGTTTCTTCCGTGGAACGGGCGGGACCGGCCATTCCACGGAAGAAATGGACTATGGCTGGCCGTCGCGGATGACGGTGTATACATCGTCGAGACGGCCGACACGGTGCACGATCGGGCTGTCGGGAAAGTTGTCATCGAAACCGAAGCGTATGTGCCCGACATAATACAGATGCTGGATAGACCCCGGCATGAAGTGGTCTGGTACATTCAACTCCCCCAGTACGCCGACGTGGTTGACGCCGACAAGATCTACATGTGAAGCGGCAAACGGCGTGGCGCATGCCAGTGCCTGCTCGTTGCCCCCGACCAGAACCAGGGTACTCTCGGTCGATGCGCGGTTGATCCATTCTATCGCTTCCTTGTAACTCGACACCCAATAGTCGGTGTCGTAGCGCTGTGACGGCTGCTTTCCGGCGATGAAATTGAAATAGGAAGTCTGGTAGGGGTGCAGTTTGTACATCTTCACGGCCGGCACCAGCAGTGCTGCAGCGGCGATTGCCGGGATCAGATATTTTCGCTTCGTCCGCTGTGCCACCCATCTGACCGCGAGTCCGGCGAAGAGCGCCAGCGCCGGCAGCACGAATAGAAAATGACGCAGCCCGTCGTAGATGTTTGGGCGTTTGATCAGGTAGATCAGCAGCGGAACGGCGAGCCACAGTTGCAGCAGACTGCAAAGCACAGCCTCGCTGCTGCGCCAATCCCGACGCTGCAGAGAGACGCTGTATGCGATGCCGATGACGCTCATGGCGAGCAGTGCCAACGGCGTCGTGATGACGATGTACTTGATCAGATAGTACCAGGGCAGGGCATCACTCTTGACGATTCGGCCTTCGAACAGGACGTCGTATTTCTGGGGGAACGATGTTGCTGCGCCGAAAGCACGCAGCGGGTTGCGCAGCGGATCTTCATGAGCCCATGGCCAGACGGCGATCATCAGCACCCAGCACAGCACCAGTGCGGCGATCCAGGGCAGGACAACGGAGGGCCAGCGCTTGTCGGTTTCTGCCGGCCGGCCGCGACGGGCCAGCCACGCATGTGTCGCGGCGAGCCCGGCGATGCCGAAAACGAAGACACCCCCGGCACGCGTCGCCAGCAGCAGCCCGACAGCGGCGCCGCAGGTGAGGGCGTGCCGCCAGCCGATGGTTTCGGCGCGCACGGCGTAAGCCAGCGCGAGCATGGACCAGGCGAACGCGCAGGCGAACGGGATGTCCTTGGAGTTGTTGAAGCTGTGCCCATAGAAGCGTGGCAGCATGATCAGCGCCAGCATGCCGAACACCATGGCGAGCCCGCCAAAGCTGCGACCGAACAGTGCGACGGCAACCACCGTCATTACGGCGCAGAGTGCGATGCAGAGGTGACGGATTTCGACTTTCAAATCCCGCGCTGACTGATACCATGCGGCACAGACGAGTTCGAAAACGGGGCCGTAGTACTTGAGGTCGAAGTAGGTGTTGCAGCTGCGATCCTCTCCGCCGCTGTCGAAATACTGCAGGACCAGTTCGCCATAACGTGATTGCACATTCTCATCCCAGGTGACACCGTAGTCACGCCAGGTGAAGAGGATGATGACGAGGTAGAGAAAGAGTATGAAAGGCGCGCTGCGACACCATCGTCGGTCCGGTCGAGGCGTTGCTGAATCGCTCATGGGCGGTTTCACTGGCGGGCGCTCGGAGAGCTTGGCGCTACTTATCCGGACTTTTCTTTGAGCAGTTCTGCAATCTTGCCATGCAGAATCTGATTTTCGATACGGAGTCTGACGATGGGGTCATCGCTTGCCGGGGCGGATGATTCCACCTTTTCCTGGTCAGATACCAGTGCGTCCAGCATCTGATCAATCTTCTCTTGCAGAATATCGTTTTCAATTCTCAGTCTTGCGTCCGAGTCTGCAGTCTGTCCGTCTATCTCGCGAACGCGGTTTTGCGCTGCTTCAAGCTCTTTCTGAATATTCTTGGCCGTGTCGGCGGCTTCCGTGGTTTGCTTTTTGAGCTGCTCCTGCAGAGAATCGCTTTCGGCTTTCAGTTTCGCGTCAGACTCTGCAGCCTGTTTCTCGAGTTGTTGAAGGTGTTTTTGTGCAGATTCCAGTTTTGCCCGGACTTCTTCGACTTCGCCGGTGGCTGTCGAACTGTTTTTCGTGAGTTTCTCGCCGAGAAACTTGTTTTCGGCTTTCAGTTTTGCGATCAACTTCGTGTGCTCTTCCTGCTCTGCGTTCCGGCGGCCCACAGTTGCTTCGAGCTTCTCCCGGAGTGCCTTCGTTTCGCTGGTGTTCTTCTCGTTCTCCGCCTCGATTTTTTGTTTTTCGTTCTGGGCAGCGATGTGGTCCTGACGTCCCTTGATGCTCAGCTCGGCGGTCTGGCTGGCCAGCTTATCGACATCGGCTTTGAGCCTGACGTTATTTTCGCGCAGTTCTGTGCATTTTTCTTCGAGTTCTTTGGCGCGTTTGTCCGCCTGGGCCCGGCCGTGCTTGAGTGCGGTAATCTCGGTGGTATGTTGCCCGGAGGCGCTGCCGTCGGTGGTGGAGAGGCCGTCGATCGTGTTCTGCAGCTTACGATTGCGGTTCGCAAGTTTGATGTTCTCGGCCCGTAGCTCGTTGTAGGAGTCACGATCGACCGTGACTTCTTCATCCACCTCATCCTTCGCGGATGCTGGCACCGGGGTAGCCATCGGCATCTTGCCCCCCCGTAAGGGCACGGCAGCGGCGACGTTAATTTTTCGTTGTGTGTCAGGCATCGTTCGACCGTCCTGCTTTCCTGAATTACCTCAAGGTTCGGCCCGTAATGTAGCACACGTTTCACCGAAACTGCGGTTTCGTGATATATGGGATTGATGGATCGGTACCTGGTGATTCTATTTCACGGGCAGAAATGTGCCATGCCGAAAATATGTGCTCAGAGCTGCATGACTATGTTGATATCGATCGCGGCTTTACGTAGTTCTGCAGGTATTGGCGGCAGCTCACTGAGGTTTTGCAGGCAGGCCTCGACGGACTGGTTCATCATGTTGTTGTTGCTGCGCTTGACAATGCGCCTCGTGGCGATACTGCCGTCGGCCCGGATAGTCAGCGCGACGGTGACCCGGAGCGGCTGATCGCCGATCATTGTCCCGTGCGGCTCGTTCCAGGTTTCGTAGAGTTGGGCTCGGATATGGCCGAGGTATTCCTCGCTGACCTCGACAGCGACGGCTTGGCGATCCGGCGGTTCGGCATTGAGCTTGGCGAAGTCTTTGAGCAGTTGCCGGTGCAGCGCATCAGTGTCGACGATCGGCTTGGCAGGTGGCAGTGCGGGGCGAGGCCGTACCCGTTCATTAAGGCGTGCGCGCTGCCGGATTTCTTCGGCGGTGTTATAAGTCTTCGGGACAGGTTCCGTAGATGGCAGCCCAGCATGTGCCGTCGGTGGTTCTACGGACGGTCCGGGCGCTGTTGGCGGTTCGGGAGCCGGGGGCGACCGTTTTGCAGGGGGTTCGGGTGTTCGCACGGGCGGCACCGGTCCGGGTTCCGTAATGTCCGGCACCAGCGAGTCGAGGGTACGCAGGCTAACATGAATCGCTTCGTCGGGTTGCCGCGGTGTATCAGCCATTCGGTATATACCCCAGGCAGCAACAACCACAACAAGGTGTACGGCGGTGACAATGGTCGTGATGCGGCGGCCGGTCATTCTTCGACCAGCGTCAACAGCGACACGTCCGTGATACCGACATTCTTGATGGTGCGCATAATGGTGATGACTTCTCCGTACGGTCTGGATTCGTCGGCGCGGATGTGATACCGGGTGTCCGGCGCCGTTTGCTCGAGCCCCTGCACCAAGTTTGCCAGTTCTGCCAGCGACAGCGTCTTTTCGTCGATACGGATGTCACCGACGCGGGTAAGGTTGATGATCTTGTGAACGGTATCGACGACCGGTTCGGCGTTGAGCGCCGGCGGCGTGATATCGACGGCGTACTCGAGAACCGGCGCAGTGATCATGAAGACAATGAGCAGCAGAAAAGTAAGGTCCATCAACGGCGTCACATTGATGGACGTGATCGACTGTAGTCGATTTTCCTTACGATGACGGCTCATGTGCGGTCTGCATCCGGTTCAGGACACCAGCGCCGACTTTAGAAGTCCGAGGAGCTGTTCGGCGGCGTTGTCGAGATCGATGGTGAGTTTCTTGATCTTGTTGGTCAGCAGGTTAAAACCGATGAGGGCGGGAATCGCGACGAGCAGGCCGACGACGGTCGTGAGCAGCGCGCCGCTGACACCTGGTGCGATGGCGTTGATATTCGCCTTGCCCTGGGCGGCCATGCCGCAGAACGCTATCATAACGCCCCAGACGGTGCCGAGCAACCCGAGGAAAGGTGCAGCGCTGACGATGGACCCGAGCAGTCCCAGACGCTCCTCCATGGTCATAATCTCTTCGTCGACGACACGTTCCACATGCGCTTCGACCTGGTCGAAGTTGTGCACAGAAATCTTGCCGAGATTCTTCTTGCCGGTCATCAGTGGTTCTGCCTGCAGCCCCTGCATCCGGGCCACTACCATGACCGCCTCACCGGCGACCACCCGCAGCGGGCCCTGAATATTTTTGAGGCCGAGACACAGTTCATCGGCAGAGGTCAATCGGTCGATATGCTTATGGGCGGTGCGTAGATGCCTGCTGATTTGGCGCAGGCTCAGCCACTTCTCGACAATGATTGTCCAGGCCAGCACACTACAAAAGAACAGGAGCAGGACGACGAGACGTCCGAAAGTATCGCTCTGTTCGAAGGCATAAAACGGCGACGCCATATCTCTGCACAAGCTTCGCGTGGGTCGAGGTGCACCTGTGCCGGTGGCTGCGGCGCGGGCGCGCGGGACGTTTAGGCGACAATTGAGGAACGATAGATTCAGATTGGCGTGAATACCAGTTTCGATCTAAATTTATTTGCAACGACCTGCCCAAACAGGTATCTTAACCAATTAATTAATCGGGAACAATGGCAGAAATCTCGGCCTTCTCCTGGAACTCAGGTAAGGCCGGACCCGTTCCTTCTCCATCAGCCCAGGAGATATTTTATGGCAGACAAGTCACCAGAACAAAGTATGATGAGTGGACCCCCTGTAGGGGACGGCGGTTCTGGCCAGTTGACGAAGACGGCGACCGCACGGTTGTCCTGCACGGGAATGGGCATGACGCCCACCGAGAAAAAAGCGGTAGAGTCCGCAGCACCGTCGCTGTCGTCCCCGCCGCCGCCGACACCGCCGCCGCCGCCGACACCGCCGACACCGCCGACACCGCCGACACCGCCATCCCCGTCGTCGTCCCCGCCTGCATCGTCCCCGCCGGTGTCGTCCCCGCCGGTGTCGTCCCCGCCGCCGGAAATTGGCAGCCAGGAGATCTATTCCGTGGCGACTGACACAGACGTTGGCTGTCCGCAGTGCCAGGACCGCTTCGAGATATCACCAGAGTTTTTCGAGGCTTTAGCGGAATGTCCGAAATGCCAATGCGAGTTTGTGATCAAGCCGCCGGGCACGCCCTCTCATCAATCTGCTAGCCCTGCCAAGACTGACACTTCCAAACTTGATCGACCGGCGCCTTCGGAGTCCAAGCTCAAGTTGCCCTCGGTGCCGCCAGCAAGCGCTGAATGGCAACCGCCATCGGCACCGCGACCGCCGGGCGTGACCGGGACTCCAGCCCCACCCGCTGCGTCGCCGGACCCTGATGCGTCGTCGGATCCTGACGCGGCCCCGGAGACAGCTGCCAAGAGCGCCGGCAAAGGAAGCAACAAGACGGTAGCTATTGTTGCGGTCGTGGTCGTGGTGGTGGTCGCAGTCGGGGGTTTCGTCGCTTGGAAGATGTTCATGTAGGGCAAACGGCAGCGCCTCCCATAATCGCACAGCTGAGGTTGTAATCGGTCGTTGAGTGACTATTTCTTCAGCTTTTCTGTGTTACCGGTTGGCGTCCACAAACAGTGCGGTCTAATCTGTACATGACTTGTATCCTCCGTGTTCTCTTTACGTCCATTCTTCTCTTCCTGCTCGGCGCCCGGGTGATGGCGGTGGAGATCGACGTTTATGCCCGCGAAACTTCCTTCGACCCAGAGACCAATCTTTTTCTCGGCAAAGGCGATGTCCGCATTGACTACGAGGACATCACGATTTTCGCCGATGAAGTGACCCTCGACCGCGACACTGGCGAGTTCTCTGCCCGCGGAAATATCCGGCTTGTCCGCGGGGAAAGTACCTGGACGGGAGAGAGTATCGACGGCAATATCCGCACCAACACCTTTGCCTTCCCGGAACACGAATCATTTCTTGACCCATGGCACATGACAGGCGGCGCCAGCTCCGGCACGATCGACGGCATAGTGACGACGACAGATTCCTCTGTCTCTACCTGTGAATACCTCACGGACGGGCACGCTCACTGGCGATTGGACGCCGCTGAGTTGAAATATTCTGCCGATGGCCACTGGTCAGCCCGCAACGTCGTGTATCGCATTGGCGATGTCCCCGTCATGTATCTGCCGTACGCCACTGGCAGCGCGCGCACCGAGATCGGCAACCTGGTCATCCGCCCGGGGTATAAGAGTGATTGGGGGCCTTACATCGATGTGTCGCGGGCCTTCGACTTAAACGAGGATCTGGAGCTGCATCTGGGTGTCGGCTACCGCCTCAAACGCGGCCCGTCGGTGGGGCTGGAACTGCAGCAGAAACATATACACGGCACCACGGGTGTGAGTGTTTTCGCCATTCACGATTCCGATCCGCCCACCGATGAGACGATTGCCGGCGAGGACTTTAACGGTCGCTTCGCGGTGGAGGAAGACCGGTTTCGCTTTGGTCTGAAACATCGATCAGATTTCACGGACGAGTTGATTTTGCGCGGCGCTATCGACTACCGCAGCGATCCTGACATGCTGGTCGACTTTTATCGTCGCGAGTATTACCGAAACTCGCAGCCGTCGAACTTCGTCAATTTCGGATACTTCGGCGACCGCTTGTCGCTGTCGCTTGATTTTCATCCCTCGATGAATGATTTCGAATCGGTCATCGAGCGTTTGCCGGAGCTCCGTCTCGATCTGCCCCGTCAGCAACTCGGCTACAGCATGCTGCATTACCAGAGCGAGACGTCGTTTGCCAGCCTGCGCACCAATTGGCGTTCGTACGATCGGTTGCGCGACGACACCTTGCCCGATCCGTCGGACTACGCCACGGCGCGGTTCGATTCGATGCACATGTTGTTGCTCCCGCTGCGCCTGGACTGGCTCAATGTCGTGCCGCGTGCCGGTGGCCGTGTAACCTGGTATGGGCGGAGTAGCGATACCGCCGTTACCGATGCACAGTTTAACGGCAACTTGCTGGCGGACGACCCCCTCGGTCGGCCGGATGTCACGGCGTTGGTCAGTGACTATGACGACGATGGCGGTGCCCGTACACGCTGGCTGCACGAGATTGGTCTCGAACTGTCGTTCAAGGCTACAGCCACCTGGTCCGATGTGCAGTACGAACCGCTGGAAATCGACGGTCTGCGCCATGTCGCGATGCCGTATGTCAATATCACGCACATCAGCGACCCGAACGTCGACAAAGAGAACCTCTATTACTTCGACACCATCGATCGACTCGACCACCTCAACGTCGTACGCTTCGGTTTGCGCAATGACTTGTTCACGCGCCGCGACGCAGGTACGCATCGTGTCTTCTACAGCGACACCTTTTTCGACCTCTACCCGTCGCCGGAAGACGACGATCACCGGTCCGGCGACCTCGGCGAGATCGGCGGTGTGACTGTCAACGACGAATTGTCGCTGTGGTACAAAGTCCTGGTCGATGTCGGTCGATGGAACACGAAGGTGGTCAATGTCGGGGCGCAGATCGGGGCGCCCGACCGGCTGAACGCCAATATCAGCTACCTCTACCGTGACGAGTTCGTGTCTCGCTTCAATTATTCGATGGCTGCCGACTACCGGCGCATTTTCTCGACCGACCTGTTCCCGGTGGGCTACGAGATCAACCACAACATCAATCTTCGGGCAAACGTGCCGCTCGACAGCCGGACGCGGTTCAGTGCCGAGTATTACATCGACCTCGACGAAGGCAATCTGCTGCGGCACGAATACGAATTGAGCCGGGATATGCACTGCTGGACCACTGCCCTCCGCGTCGAGAAGGACGCCGGTGACCTGTCAGTTTTTCTGCTGCTCTATCTCAATGCGTTCCCGGACTCCCGTCTGAGCACCGGTATCTGAGAAGTCCTTGTGAGCCTGCGAACACCGGACCTACTGATGAATATCCCACTGCTTGACCTGCATTGTATCCACGACGAGATCCGCGACGAGATCCGCGCGGCGATTGATGAGGTTTGCGACACGGAGCGCTTCATCCTTGGTCCCAAAGTCGAAACGCTCGAAACCGAGATCGCCGCATATTGCAGCGCGCCCCACGCCTGCGGCGTGACGTCCGGATCCGATGCCCTGCTCATCGCGCTGATGGCCGAGGGCATCGGCCAGGGCGACGAAGTCATTACCACGCCTTTCACCTTTTTTGCCACGGCCGGCGCGGTTTCACGGGTCGGTGCGACGCCGGTGTTTGTCGATATCGACCCGGGCACCTGCAACATCGATCCGGCCCGTATCGAAGATCACGTCACGTCGTCGACTAAAGCGATCATCCCGGTGCATCTGTTCGGGCAACCGGCGGACATGGACCCGATTCTGGAGATTGCACGGCGCTACGACCTCGTTGTCATAGAGGACGCGGCTCAGGCGATCGGTGCCGAGTACCGGGGCCGTCGCTCCGGCAGCATCGGCCACTATGGCTGCTTTTCTTTTTTCCCGAGCAAGAATCTCGGTGCCTTCGGCGACGGCGGCATTGTCACCTGCGACACTGCCGAGCGCCACCAGCAACTGATGACGTTGCGCGGGCACGGGGCGCAGCCGAAGTATTATCACAAGTTCATCGGCGGCAACTTCCGGCTCGACGCGCTGCAGGCAGCCATTGTTTCGGTCAAGCTCAGGCATCTCGACGACTGGACGGCGCAGCGGCAAACGAACAGTGAACGTTACCGCGCGGCTTTTGCGGCGGCGCGGCTGGACGATGCCGTTGTCGTGCCCGAGCTGCATGAGAACACCACCCGACACGCCTGGAACGTTTACACCGTGCGCATCACCGGCGGTTGCCGCGACGAGGTGCGCTCGGCGCTTGGCGCCGCCGGCGTCGGTACCGAAGTATACTATCCGGTCTCGTTGCATTGTCAGGGCTGTTTCAGTTATCTCGGCATTGCCCCGGAGGACTGTCCGGAGAGCGTCAAAGCTACCGGCGAAGTGCTGTCGTTGCCGATCTTTCCCGGGCTTACCGAGGAACAGATTCAATATATTGTCGATCAAATTGCGACAGTTGTGTAACCGAACCGGGCCATTGTGGTCCGTCACCCGACTCCTGTTATGAATGTACTACAGACCTACATCCGGCTGCTGACTTTTGCCAGGCAGTACAAAGCGCGCCTCTGTATCGGCGTTGTCGCCGGCCTGATCTCCGGCGGTACGCTGTTCCTTATCTTCCGTTCGGTCCACGTGCTCATCGCACCCTTCGAGTTGGGTGTCGGCGCCGACTCAGGCTCGGGCGATGCCGGTGATGCCGACGATGGTGAGGAACTGTACTTGTCGATCGCCAGGCGGCTCGGTATAGAAGCGACCCAGGCCGATGGCACGATAACTTGGCAGTTCATGCTGGTGTCGATGTCGGGTCTGGCGATTTGTTGTTTTGCCAAAGCCTTCTTCACCTATATCAACCGCTATTACATGCGCTGGGTCGGTGCCCGGGTCGTGGCGGATATGCGCAACGCTATCTTCGCGACACTTCAGAAACAGTCGCTCAAATATTTCGGCCGCTGCGAGATCGGCCAGATCATCAGTCGCAGCGTCAACGACACCAGTTCCATCGAGAGTGCCGTATCGAAGTCGATCGCTGACTTGACGCGCGCCCCGGCCGAGCTGTTGGCGCTAAGTGCGTTCGTTGTCGTTTACTCAGTGCAGCAGGGGATAGTTGCCTTGACGGTGGCAATGTTCATCGTCATGCCGCTCTGTGTCGTACCCATTCTGGTGCTGGGTCGGCGTGTTAAGAGATACACGCTTCATTATCTCAGCCGAATATCCGATCTGGTCAATCGCATGCACGAGTCGCTGACCGGCATCCGGGTGATCAAGGCGTTTCACACTGAGTCGCAGGAGGAGGAACGCTTTCGTCGCGAGAACCGCGACTACTTCCGGCAAGTGATTAAAGCCCTGCGTGCGGAGCTGCTGATGACTCCACTCATGGAATTCGTCGGGATCATTTGCGTCTGCGTATTTCTCGCCTTTTGCTTTGCCCAGGGGATTCGGTTGTCCGAGATAATTCCGATGGGTGCCGCGGCTCTGATGGCGTATCAGCCGATGAAGCGACTGGCGAAGATTAACAACGAGTTGCAGCGCAGCAGTGCCGCGGCCGAACGAATTTTCGAACTGTTGGACCTCGACGATGTCGTGCCCGAGCCGGTCGATCCGGTCACTGTGTCCGAGTTCCGTGACCGCATCCAGTTCGAGCACGTCTCGTTCTCGTTCGATGATGCGCCGCTGTTGAAGGATATCGATATCGAGATTGCCAAGGGGGAAATTGTGGCTTTCGTCGGAGAAACCGGCACCGGTAAGACGACTCTGGCCAATCTGCTGGCCCGTTTCTATGACCCGACGGCCGGGCGTATCACTATCGACGGCGTCGACTTGCGCGATATCGAGACGGCCTCGCTGCGGCGGCTTATCGGAATAGTTGGGCAGGAGACGATTCTGTTCAACGAGTCGATCGCCAGCAACATTGCCTACGGTACACCGGATGCAAAACCTGATGCTATCGAGGCGGCGGCACGGCAGGCGAACATTCATGATTTTATAGTCGATGAGGCAGATGGCTACGACACCATCGTTGGCGATAAGGGCGCTCGGCTCAGCGGCGGTCAGCGCCAACGCATTGCCATTGCTCGAGCTATTTTGCGAAATCCGCAAATTCTCATCCTTGACGAGGCGACGAGTGCGCTCGATACTGCGACTGAGCAGTCGGTCCACGAGGAACTGTCGCGGTTAATGAAACATCGCACTGTTTTCGCGATTGCTCATCGGCTCAGCACTGTCCGCGATGCCGACCGGATTTTTGTAATAGACAAAGGTGAAATCGTCGAGCAGGGTAGCCATGCTGAGTTGTTGGCAGGTAGCGGCCCTTATCGACATCTGGTTGAACTCGAGTTGCGTTGAAGTAACCCTAAAAAGGTTGCAAAAGTGAATAGCAGGACAAATGAGGACGAGGCGAAGACCGCAGATCTTTTGGGTCGCATTCAGGGACTCACTGTCGCTTTGTGCACACCACTGGACGAGCAGTACAATCTCGACGTCGAAGGGCTGGAAAGACTGATCGAGCGTGTCATTGAGGGTGGGGCTTCATGCCTCTTTCCTCTGGGTTGGTGTGGCGAGCAGCCGTTGTTGATTCAGGGCGTTCGCAATGCGGTGATGCGCGAGACGTGCAGGATAGCGGATGGTCGTGTGCCGGTGATGGTAGGCGTCTCTGAGCAGAGCCTGCCAAGGGTGATGGAGCAGGTCGTCATGGCGAAGGAGGCCGGGGCGGATCTGGTCCTGACGACAGCACCGTACAGCTACGAAATTTCGCAGGAGCTGATCTGCGCATTCTTCATAGAGCTCATGTCTGAATGTGATCTGCCTCTCGTTGTGTATCAGAACTTCGAGACCAGTGCGCGGATTGATTTTGATAACTTGTCCCGCCTGAGCCGAGTGCCGGGGATCATCGGCGTGAAATCCTACGTACCCTTCCTCGACCTGCAGAAGTCGTTTCACCAGCTGCACAATGCGGAATCCTTCGCGGTCATCTGCGGTGACGAATACCTGTACAGTGCAGCACTGTTGGAGGGCATCCGCTTTTACACCATGGGCGGTCCCGGAAATCTCTGTCCCGGCTATTGCATGCAGGTCTACAGAGACGCTCTGAGCGGTGACTGGGAATCGGTGAAGCAGAAGCAAAGGAGGCTGGCCGATTTCTATGACGCCGCGTATCCGAGTGGCGATACAGCCTATGCGGTCGTTAAATACGTGTTGCAATGCCTCGGTATCTGCTCAGCCCGCGTGATTTCACCGCACAGGACGATCCTGCCGGAACAGGCCAAAACGTTGGACGCTATCGTCGACCAGTTCGCAGACGTCTTGGAAGGCTGACACGGTCCCACATGCGGGTAGACTTGCAAGGCAGCCCCCGATTGTTCGCTGCATCACCGCCATCGGCAGCTCCCTCCTATTAGCCCTCCCGCACTACCAGAGCAAGATCAAGCATCAGCAGGGATAGGCCTTTAGTGCAAATACAGAGGCTGATCGCAGACTGGAACGAATCTTTCGACGTGACATGAATCTTCTACGGCGAAACGGTCGACAATTGCGCGGTCTGAGGCTATTTTCCTATTGAAACGTCAGTTGGAGGGCGATTGTGCAGTTACAACTCGATGAACACTTGGTCTGTGGCGCATTGCCGTCGGCGGCGACAGAGGCGCGCCAGACTCTGGCGGAGTTCAGTGCCGTGCTGGTTGCTGCGCGGGCGCGCAATGCGTCTGCCGGCGAGATTGCCGTCGAATGCTACCTGCCGTCGTTCAACGCGGCGATTGTTCTCAATGATCTGCAGCGCGCCGACGAGATCCGGCGGGACGTCGACGAAAGCGCGATACCGGAGCCGCGCCTGCCGCTTTGGTGGTCCTTGAATTTTCGGCTGGACTACTCCCTGCAGGATTACGGAGCTGCCGACGGCTGGTGTCACAAGGGCCTGACAGCGCTCCAGGACCAGGACCGCAACACGGCTGTTGCCTATCATCAGCTCGCGATGATCGCCCAGCACGAAGGCGACTTCGACGCGGCTGAACAATGGCTGCGCCAGTCCCTGGAAATCGCTGTCACCAACGAAGTTCCCGACCAGATCGCTGTCGTCTGTCACCAGCTCGGCCGCAACGCCCAGGAACTGCTCGACCTCGACAGCGCGGAGACCTGGTACCGCGAGGCACTTTCAGTCAAGGACCAGTTGGAAGACTATGGCAGCACGGCGTGCACCTGCCATCAACTGGCCATGATTCACCAGAGCCGTGCCGATTATGTCGTTGCTGCCGAATGGTACCAGAAATCTATCGACCTGTGTGCCGGCGCCGGGCTCACGACGCCGGCCGCCAGCAGTTGTTATCAGCTCGGGCAACTGTCGATGGCCGAGGGCGACATTGGGAAGGCGGAGATCTCCTACAACAAGGCGCTGGAGCTTGACGCTCAGAATGGCACTGGCCACCTCGGCACCTGTGTTTTCGGTGAACTCGGCGCTGTGGCTGTCGAGAACGGCGACTACGACACGGCACGCCGGCGGTATGTACGGGCACTGGAACTGGCCGAAGCGCATGGCAGCGACATCGAGATGGCCGACGTCTTCGGCAAGCTCGCTGGGTTGGCTGGGCTCGAAGAGCAGTATGAGGAGTGCGGTCGCTGGTATATGAAGAGCATCCTCGGCTTTCTCAAGAGCAATGACCGCCTCGACGCCCGCGCCAGTGCTCAGGACCTCATCGCCTGGTATCACCGCGCACCGCGCCAGTCCCAGATGCAATTGCGCGAAATGTGGCTGGACGTCGGTCTGGGACCGTTTATAGACGATGAGTTCGACGATATCGGTGCCGAAATGGAGCAGGGCACGCGATCGATCGATGTTTCTCTGCCGGACTGGAGCACACCTTAGTGTCTCATGCTGCGGTAGAAAGTATGTCCGGAAGTCGGAGGTTGGGATGGAACTTTTTGGAGCGGCCCCCTGTCGAACTACTATCCGCCAGATGAGATGGGGTTTCAACCGGTTGCCTTGTTGTGAAAAACATGAACATTGCTATAAATTCCCAACGATTTGCTGTGCCTGAATCTTCCCTCGATATAGTTGAATCGCGGGACGGTGCGTCTGCCAAGAGGTCCCGAAACCAGTTTCCGCCGAAAATGACGAAACAGGAAGAGCTGCGTAGCCTGACCGACCGTGACCTCATCGGGCGAATCAAGACGGTGGACGACATCGACGCCTGGGAAGAATTGATGTCCCGCCATGTTGATAAGGCGTTCCAGGTTGCCTATGGCATTCTTGGTCAAAGAAATGATGCTGAAGAGGTTACGCAGGATGCGTTTTTGCGGATTTACCGTGCGTTGCCGAAGTTCCGAGGCGAATCCGAGTTCACCACCTGGATGTATCGGATCGTCGTCAACCAGGCCCGCAACAAGTACCGCTGGAACAAACGGCGCGGCGCCCATGTCAATGTCAGCATCAATCAGGAATTCGAGAATCAGAACGTCGGCAAGCTGACGATGGATCTGCCCGACAGGGGCAAAACCCCGGACGACACGCTGATGCAGTGGGAGTTCGAGAGTGAAATCGCCCAGCAGATCAAGAAGCTGCCGCCGGTCAATCGCGAGGCGCTCCTGCTCAGGAACGTCAAGAACCTCTCATACGAACAAATTGCCGAGCTCCTGGACGTCAAGGTGGGGACGATCAAGTCCCGCATTGCCAGAGCCCGCGAAGAACTCCGGCGCCGTCTGCGCTGAGGAAGCCTTTCCAATGAAATCCGCTAAGGCGTCGTGTGCCGAGTGCCCCTCGTCGGAGATGCTCAGCTCCTGGTATGACCGGGAACTGCGTGACTGCCGTATCGATGAGCATGTCGCGACCTGCGATGAGTGTCGGCGCGTTATCGCCGCCTATCATTCCCTCGACAACATGTTGTCGAGCAATCTGGGCATGGGGGGGCGCAGCGAAGTCATCATTCGCAGCGTCCTGGATCAGTTGAAGCGGCCGTTGCTGCTACGCTTCCCAGTGTACAAGTTGAGTCTTGTTGCCGGTCTTGTGATCATCGCAACGACGCTGGTTGTCGCAATCAACAAGTTGCCGGAGAACGGTGTCGCAGCCAACACCCTTAGCCCGGACGCCGTCGATGCGACCGCAACCGAAACTGATACTGTCGCTGCCACCACCGCGACGACAGCGCCGGAAGTTACTGACAAGCCAGCGGGACTACCGCAGGTGCCGACAGTCGGGGAAACCCGCAGCACCTTCGCGCCGGCGAGCCGCCATGGCCGGGTGTTCAACAACAATCCTCCAGTACTGGTGCGCTCGATCGGCGGTAATGGCCGCATCGAACTGATGAGCATGGAAAACTCCGGCCGCACCCCGAACGCCGGTGTCTGGACCGAGAACCTCAACTTCAAGTCGGGCAACCGCAAGCAGGCGGGGATCGCCAACCGGCAACTTGACCGCCAACGCAACGTCGGCAACTTCGTTCGACATGTCTGGCTCGTCAACGACACTGCGAGCCCGCTGAAGGCGCTGAAGATGTATACCGAGTCGGACGATGAGCTGCTGGATCAATTGATCGCCCGCGCTTCCGATCGATATCTTCTGCAGATGATGCTGAGCGACAAGGATCTGCAATCGCTGGTGAACCGCTTCGATGCGCTCGAATTTAATCTACTCAGCCCGAGCGAACCGCAGCCTTCCGATTATCAGACACTCAAGTTCACCGGTAAGAACGTCAAATACGAAATCGATATTATCCGCAAAGAATAGGTATCCTGCCTGACAGAGCGTTCGAAGAGCGCTTGTCCGGAAAACTTCGCACTACTCAGTATCCACCATCAGCGTCACCGGGCCGTCGTTTTGTATCTCGACCCGCATCATGGCGCCGAACCGGCCGGTTTGCGTCTGTAGACCATGCGCCTGCACCGTGGCGACGAATTCTTCGTACAACGGCTCGGAAATCTCCGGTGGCGCGGCCGTGACGAAGCTTGGACGTCGCCCCTTGCGGCAGTCGCCGTACAGCGTGAACTGCGACACGACGAGGACCTCGGCACCGATGTCCAGGGCCGAGAGATTGAACTTGCCGTCGGCATCGGAGAAGATGCGCAGGTTGACGCACTTGTCGGCCAACCACTTGACGTTGGCGCTGGTGTTGCCGGTTTTTACCCCGAGCAGGATGACCAGGCCCGGGCCAATGGCACCGACGACTTCGCCGTCGATCGTGACCGATCCGCTGGTGACCCGTTGCAGTAGTGCGCGCATGCTTCTCCCCTTCAGAATGGATACCCTGGCGCATGGCACGCATGGCCGAGGTATCCGGTCTTCATTACAGGTCGCGCAAGTTGAACTGATTGATCTTGCGGTGCAGCGTGCGGCGGCTGATCCCCAGCTCGCGGGCGGCAGCGCTGCGGTTGCCGTTGCAGTTGCGCAGGGCCTGGACGATGAGATTACGCTCGTTGGTCTCCAGGTCGAGCACGCTGGCGGTTGGCAGCGTCGTGACCGGTACCAGGACGGTACCGGCGGCATCGCGGATTTCGTGCGGCACGTCGGCGATGGTCAGGGTGCTGTCCTGCGTCATGACGACCATACGTTCGATACAATTGCGGAGTTCGCGGACATTACCCGGCCAGTCGTAGGTGGTGAGTGTGTCCAGTGCCTCGGGCGCCACGCCGGTGATGTTCGTACCGTTTTCCGCATTGAACAGGTCCAGGTGGTATTTGATCAGCAGCGGGATGTCTTCGCGGCGTTGGCGCAGGGGTGGCATCTCGATGTGCAGGACGTACAGCCGGAAATAGAGGTCCTGGCGAAAATTTCCGGCATCGACCATGGCCTTGAGGTCGGAGTTGGTGGCGGCAATCAGGCGGATATCTACCTTGATCGATTCGTTGCCGCCGACGCGTTCGAAAGTGCGGGTCTCGAGCACGCGCAGCAGCTTTACCTGCACAGCGGCGTCGATCTCGCTGATCTCGTCGAGGAAGAAAGAGCCGCTGTCTGCGGCCTCGAACCGACCGATCCGTCGGGCATTGGCATTGGTGAAGGCGTCCTTCTCGTGACCGAACAATTCGCTTTCGAGCAGGTTGCGTGAGAGGGCCGCGCAGTTGACGATGACGAACGGGTTATCGGCGCGCGAACTGAGGTTGTGCAGGGCGCGTGCGGCCAATTCCTTGCCGGTACCATTCTCGCCGGTCAGCAGCACGGTGGAGCGGGCCGGGGCTGCCTGTTTGAGGCTGTCGAAAACATGCTGCATGGCGGTCGACTGGCCGATCATATTCTCGAAGGCGTAGCGGTCGGCGAGCTCCTCCTTGAGGCGCCGGTTTTCCTGCTTGAGGTCACGGGACTCGAGGGCGCGTTCGACCAGCATTTCGAGATTGTCAAGGTTCACCGGCTTGGTGAGGTAGTCGTAGGCGCCGGCTTTCATCGCTTCGACGGCATTTTCCACGCTGCCATAAGCAGTCAGCATGATGCAGATGGGCGGTGTGTCCATGGTGTTGACGCGGCGGATGAAGGCGAGCCCGTCGAGCCCGGGCATGCGCAGGTCGGTGAGGACGAGATCGAACGCCTGTTGCGTAAGTTTCTTGTAACCGGCTTCACCGCTTTCGGCCAGGGTGACGTTGTATTTGGGTTTGAGCGCACGCCCGAGGCCTTCACGGGTGTTGCGTTCGTCGTCGATAACCAGGATTCGTGGTTTACTCATCTTTGGTATTGCCGGTAGATATTGGTTTTGCCGTCAGAAGCCGCTGGCGTCGGGCGGGCAGTGGGAAGCGCATAGTGATAACCGTGCCGCGGCCGACTTCGCTGTCGATCCCGAACTCGGCGCCGTGTTCGCGCATGATGCGCTCGACAATGACGAGTCCGAGCCCGGTGCCGTCTGGTTTGGTGGTGTAATAGGGGTCGAATATATCACCGAGTTGCTCCCGATCGATACCTTTGCCGGAATCGGCAACGCTGAGCACGACAAAATCATCGGTTGTTGACAGCTTGATGACCAGGACGCCGCCGGATTCCATCGCCTGAATGCCGTTTTTTATGATGTTGTACAAGGCCTGCTGCAACTGCGTGTCGTCACCCATGATTTTTGGAATCTCATCCGGCCACTCACCCTGCACCAGCACGCCGCGGTCCTCGATCTCGTGCTTCATGAAAGCCAGCGTTTTGGCGATCAGTTCGTGCAGCGCCACGGCCCCGGGCTCGAAAATCGACGGACGCACAGCCTTGAGAAACTGGTTGATGATGTCATCAAGCCGGCGCACTTCCTGGAGTGAGACGTCGACCAGCTCCTTTGCGTTGTCGGTGCCGTCGCTGCTCAGCGCGGCGAGCTGGCGATCGAGCAACTGCAGATGAATGGTCAGGCTGTTGAGCGGGTTGCCAATCTCGTGGGCAACACCGGCGGCCAGCATGGTGATCGCGGCGAGCCGTTCCGACTCGATCGTCGAGGCAGCGCGTTCGCGTATCTCGGTGACGTCGTCCAGCGTCAGAGTGATCATCGGCTCGTCGCCGGTCGTGATAGCGTCCAGTAACTGCGGCGTACCGTCCGCCTCCAACTCGGCTGCCGTGTCCTCGGCGATATCTTTCGAACGAATACCGGATTCATATGGCAGGAAACGGCAAAGCAGATAGCGGTGTTGCGGATAGAACACCTCGATCTCCTGCCGTGACACGCGGGCCCAGGCATCTGCATCGCCGGCTTTAAGCTGCGACCAGTCGAGTTCTCGCAAGTAGCGCTCGATGGGTTGGTCGGTGCAGTCTGCCGGCAGTCCCAGAAGGTTGACGGCGGCGTGGTTGAAGTATCGTATGCTCAATTTGTCATCGACAATGATGACCCCTTCGCGCACCGTTTGGAAGACCGTCTCGAGTAGTTCTTTCTCCCGCACCAGGCGCAGGATGTAGCCCTGCACACTGGACAGGTCCAGCCGGTCCAGGCGTTCAATCAGGCGATCGACGAAGGAAGGTGTAGTTGGCATGTGATGAGTCTGCCATGTTTAATGGGTCATGTTGTCGCAGATGGCAAGGTATTGCCTGTCTGGCTTGCTCGCAACCTGTGACAGACAGTCTTGTTCAGGAACTTATCTGGGCGTACGTTGCGAAAACTATCAATTCCGGAGAGGCAACAGGTGAATTTCGACGAATTGCTGAAGCGTCTGGAGATGCCGTCGGAATTTCATGAGGCGATGTCGGCGTACGCAGCGGAGTCGGTCGCGACGCTGCCGCAAGGGCCGATAGAGTTTCTCGATCCGGCGACCGTGCGGCTTCATCATCAGTACGCCCGCTTGGCGGACGAGTTGCAGGAACCGTTGGTGGGGCTGGCGACACGGATCGACGGCGATCTGCTGTTGCGGTTGCTGTGCTGGCACCTGCACCATTGTATTTTTCTGTACGACGCGCCCATCGACAAATGGCCGGAGTGCCTTCCATGTCTCGGCGATGACTCTGGTCTGTTGTTCATGCTCTGCGTGCTCGCTATGATCCCGGCGATGCAGGAGACCCACGAGGCAATGAAGATTCCCCCGCCGATATCGCGCGACACTTGTCTCCAGATCCGGGCCTTCAACGAGGCGTACAAAGTCAGATACGATGGACTGCCGGGTACTCCGGTGAGTAAGCTGATGTGGCTGCGTCAGCATCCTCGCGGGAAAATATTCCGGGTTGGTCGCTTCGAGTTCAAGCTCATTCATCAACCGGCGAAGGTCCAATGCTGGCGCCACGACGAAACTGGCGAGACGCTGCTGTTCATGCCGCCCGGCTTGTTGTTCGACGCCGACGGTTTTGTTGTGCCAGCGGGGAGCGGGCAGGCACGTTGGCAGAGTACACTGGTCGAAGACGATTCAACGATCTGTGGGACTGTTGCGTCGCCGTTGGGTATGGCGATGAGCGCGGTGACGACGATCGAGAAGTCTGTCTGGCGCCGGGTTCTGGGGCCGGAAGACTACGTCCTCGACCTGCATATTCCGGAGGGCGGCGGTATGACGCCGGCAGTTGTTGCTGAATCGCTACGCGCTGCGTTCAAGTTTTTCGACACGTGCTTTCCGGACGTTCGTCCGTTGGCGGTGCAATGCCGGTCATGGATCTTCAATACCCAGCTCGAAACACGCCTGGCGGGTTCGAATCTCGCGAGTTTCATGCGTGAAGTGTATCTGTTTCCGGTCATGTCGAGTGGTGATGACGGTCTTCTCTTCATCTTCTGCCGTGACTACGACGACTGGACACAGGCGCCTCGCGAGACGCGGCTTCAGCGTGCGCTGCTGGATCTTTATTGCGGCGGCACGCCGTTGCGTTGCGGCGGCATGGTGTTTCTACGTGAGGATCTGGCACGTTTTGGCGAGCAGGTGTATCGGGGTAGCCTCTTGTAACCGATTACGAGTTTGCCCATCATTCGGGCAAAAAAAACCCGGGGATGCGAACATTCCCGGGTTCTTGAAATACGTCCGTTCGGTTACAGGATGTCCTGGCCCCAGAACTGGTCCATCTTTTCAACCAATGTCAAAAGTTTGCTGCCGCCCTGATTGGACGAGGCGTCTTCCTGCAGCTGCAAGATCTCATGCTTGATCTCCAGGAAGTGAGTGTTCATGTTCATGACGCGAGTCGCCAAGGTCTGAGCGACCTTGAGGCAGGCCGTCGGATTGCTCTCGAAGTACGCCATTAAGTCATCGACAACATAGAAGGTCGTCTGGTCTTCTGCGGTCACTGTGGCGGTATGATTGCTGTCGATCAACACGGAAATCTCACCGAAGATCGTACCGGGCGTGTTGGCCTTGCACAACTCAGTGCCATCGGCAGTTACACTGACGTTGCCGTCCTTGAGGATGAAGACATTTTGGCTGTCTTTGCCTTCCTCGAGAACGTGCTCACCTTTTTCGAAGGTCTGTTCCTTGAGTCCTGTGACATCGAACGAAAACTCATTCATTGGGGGTTCCTCCTGTGTGTTGCTGCTTCGAGCCTTCCTGTATCAGAGATCCATGCCGGACACTTTGCACATGACAAAGTATTCGGCGTCCTTCAACATGGGTGTGCCGTCGCTGGGCATGATTTGTTTACTGGCGGTTGCCGGGACGGGGAAACTGAACTCGGGGCTTTCAACATTCAGCTTACCGTGCCGATCGATGTTAGCGCGGCCGTGCAGGCATTTCATGCTGATCTGGCTGTCCGGATCATTTTCATCCGCCTGTTTGACGAATACGACGCAGAATTTCTTCCCTTCCAGATATTTCAGGTTCATCGACTCAGGCACGAAACCTGTTGTGTCGCCAGTTTTCCACTATGGCAGTGGTGTTTGGTAATTCGTTGGAGTATAGACAGCTATAGCGGATTTTCAAGGCAGATACTGGTTTTTCCTATTTTTTCCTCATATTCAGACAAAATCGCGGCTATTGACTGAGCGGCGGGATTCTAATAGATTATTTGGTTGCCCGTGCCATAGTGGGAATAACCGTGAGTTCCATGAACACTCGATATAGCCAATTCGACGTCATCGTCATCGGCGGCGGCCACGCCGGCTGTGAGGCAGCGCTGGCTGCCGGCCGCCTGGGGGCGCGCACTATGCTGTTGACGATCAACCTCGATCATATCGCCCAGATGTCGTGTAACCCGGCAATTGGCGGTATTGCCAAGGGACAGGTCGTGCGCGAGATCGACGCGCTCGGCGGTGAGATGGGTAAGAACACCGATGCCAGTGCGATCCAGTTCCGGATGCTCAACCGCTCGAAGGGCCCCGCGGTCTGGTCGCCACGGGCGCAGTGCGACAAGGTGCTGTACCAGCGGCGCATGAAGCTCATGGTCGAGCGGGAGCCGAATATTTTCGTGCACCAGGCGCAGGCAGTCGAGTTTCTCACGCGCGGCGACCGGATCACCGGCATCACCACTGATTTCAGCGAATCCTGGCAGGCCCGGGCGGTAGTCGTCTGTACCGGCACGTTCCTGCGCGGTGTCTGTCACTATGGCGAGAAGTCTTTCCCAGGCGGTCGCGCCGGTGATGTTGCGGCCGAAGCGCTCTCGGCGTCGCTGCTCAACACGCTCGAACTCGAGCTCGGCCGCCTGAAGACCGGCACACCGCCGCGAGTGATGGGCAATACCATCGACTTTTCGCAGATGTCCAAACAGGTCAGCGACAACATGTTGCACTTCAGCCATTGGCACGATGACGTGCACGCTGTCCGCACGATTGCGCCGCGGGATTTGCCGCAGAAGCCCTGCTGGCAGATCAGTTCTACGACGACGACGCGGCAGATCGTACTCGACAACATCGAGCAGTCACCCATGTACAACGGCCGCATTCAGGCGATCGGCACGCGCTACTGCCCGTCGTTCGAGGACAAAGTGATGCGTTTCCCGCATCATGAAACGCATCAAATTTACCTCGAGCCGGAAGGCGCCTTTACCGACGAGTACTACCTCAACGGTATCTCCACAAGTCTGCCGACCGATGTACAGTGGCAAATGGTGCGCTCGCTGCCTGGCCTGGAGAACGCAACGCTGTCGCGGTATGCCTATGCTGTGGAGTACGACTTCGTGCTGCCGCACCAGTTGCACAATTCACTGGCAGTCATGAAATGGCCGAACCTGTTCCTTGCCGGCCAGATCAACGGCACGACCGGTTATGAAGAGGCTGGTGGCCAGGGCATCGTCGCCGGCATCAACGCGGCGCAACTGGTAGGCGGCGACCGCCCCCCGATCGTGCTCGGCCGGGACCAGGCCTACATCGGCGTGCTCATCGATGATCTGGTGACCAAAGACATCACCGAGCCGTACCGGTTGTTCACCAGCCGTGCCGAATATCGGCTGCTGTTGCGTCAGGACAATGCTTGTCGTCGCCTGTCAAAGATCGGCTACGACATCGGGTTGCTGCCGGAGCGGCACTACCGCCAGGTCGGCGAGTTGGAGCGGCAACTCGCCGAGGCCCGCGATTTTCTCGACAATACGAAGGTTTCCGGCCAAAGCCTATGGAGGCGGCTGCGCACGAAGGAGTTGCAACTCGACGATATCGACGAGCTGCGTGGCTACGGTGCGGAGGTCTGCCGGCAACTCGAGATCGAAGCGCATTACGAAGGCTACATCGAGCAGGAAAAGAACCAGGCGAAATCCCTGCAGAAACTGACGGAGTGGAAGATCCCGTCAGGGTTTGGCTACGACATGCCGGGGTTGCGCAATGAGTCGCGGCTGAAGCTGCAGCGCATCAAGCCCGATACGCTGGCGCAGGCGGCCCGCATCGATGGTGTGACGCCGGCGGAGATTGCGTTGCTGCAAGTGCACATCAAGCGTTTCCGCGAGACTGCGGCGGCGGCTGTGTGATTGTTTTCTCGGCGAGGGATCACCGGGGCTCCGGCGAGGGGGGTATACCGCGTCACGTCCCGGGCCGGCCGATCGAAAGCTTATAGCAGTGATCGATGAGGAGGCGGATTTCCTCGATCTGCAGCTTCTTGAAGAAGTACAAGCAGGTGCTGTCGATATTCCCTTGCGAAGCGCTCTCGCAGCAATCGACGAAACTATCCGCGGACCAGTGGCCGATGCGTTCCAGGGCACTGATGTAGTGGCTGAGTTGGTCGGTAGCGGGCACGATATCATCGGCGATCTGCGTGGATTTCTCGAACAGCTTGGCAGCTACCGGATGATTGTCGACCTTGGCGAACCAGTGCTTGGCATTTGAATAGTCGCCTTCGCGCCGGTGCATGACGCCATGGAGGTAACTGCCTTCCGGTGTCTTCAGGCTCTGACAGATATCGTGTGAGAGCGACAGCTCGTCGTTCCACAGCAGCACGCCCGCCTTCACTGCCTGCGCTGCTTTTTCGTCCTTGACTTCGACCGGCATGAAAAGGTCGATCGGTGAACACTCTGTGACCTCGTCCGTCAAATCCGAATCCCAGGCATTGTCCGGCTGCAGCTCGGGTAGGGATTCACGGTCTTCCAGGCGCTCGACGAACAACGCGATCCTAGTGTAGAAAAAAGAGGATTTCTTCATCTCACCAAGGGACGTATACTGTGAATTTGGCATTCTGTACCCTCCAATAATAATATGCATCAATTGAATTGAATGTATGGGGACGTCAAATCGTTGTCAACCCATGTAGCGGTCGACTAATTTTGCGGAACGACTTGGGAGAGAATGATTGTGTGCTAATATTGCTCTCCGCAATCATCTTCATCCCTATGATCCCACTTGCCCCCGGAGATTGACATGGCTACAAAGACAAAACGCTGGTCCTTCGGTGTCGTCGGACTCGGCAACATTTCGGACTTCCACGCCGAGGCGGCCAATGATGTGCGCGGCGGCACAATGTATGCCTGCTACAGCCGCTCGCCGGAGAAGGCTGCGGCTTTTGCCGCGAAGCACAAGTGTCGGGCGTATTCCGATTTCGAGATGTTTCTACAGGATCCCGAGCTCGATATCGTCACGATCGCGACGCCGTCCGGCGCCCATTTGGAACCGGCGATCGCGGCGGCCCGAGCCGGCAAGCACGTGATCTGCGAGAAACCGCTGGAAGTCAATCCTGCCCGCTGCCGCAAGATTATCAGTGCCTGCAAACGTCACAAGGTCAAACTCGTGACCATTTTTCCAACGCGCTTCAAGGACGTCAGTATTGCCATGAAAAAGGCGATGGACGCGGGTCGTCTGGGAAAGCCCGTAAATGGTAGTGCATATATCAAGTGGTTTCGCGACCAGGCCTACTACGACTCCGGTGCCTGGCGCGGCACCTGGAAGCTCGACGGTGGTGGTTGCCTGATGAATCAGGCCATCCACAACGTCGACATGCTGATTCACCTGATGGGGGATGTGCGCGAGGTGTTCGCCTACGCCACTCGGCCTGGCCGCAAGCGGATCGAGGTCGAGACCAACCTCGTTGCGACGCTGAGATTCAAGAGCGGCGCGATCGGGGTGATCGAGGCATCGACCGAGGTGTATCCCGGCTTTGCGAAGGCGATTCAGATCAGCGGTACCGGTGGTACCATGTCGTGCTCTGAAGACGATCTCGATTTCTGGGGTTTCGCGAAACCGCTGGCAAGCGATGTACGGACGCTGGAGAAATTTTCAGTCAAGACCGGCACAACCGGCGGTGCTGCCGATCCGCTTGCTATTTCTTCCGACGGGCATCGTCGCCAGTTCCAGGAACTCGTCGATGTGCTGAAAGGCAAGAAGGATCGGCTGACCTGCGACGGCCAGGAAGGCATCCGCAGCGTCAAGCTCATCTGTGCCATCTACGAAAGCGTCCGCACCGGGAAACCCGTGAAAGTGAAATGAGGTTCGGGGTGCTGGAGTAACAAAGCATACGTTGCAGCGTATACTGACCCACTTGAAACTTGCAACCTTCCAATAAAGGAAAAGCACCATGGCAAACCTGTTATTCGGTATCACGGAGAGCGGCGTCATCCACACCGACGCCGACGAACCCCTCGACCTCGACACCAAGTTCCGCATGGTCAAGGAATCCGGGGTCTACGATTACTTCGACAAGACACCGCCGGCCGATCAGGAAGCCGAGTACATCCGTTGCAGTGAGGAATACGGGCTGCCGATACGCGCCGGCGGCTGGTACTACACGCTCGGGCGTGACGAGGACATGCTCAAGACGAATCTCGAGCTCGGTGCCCGCCTCGGCAGCATTGTACACAATACGCAGATCAGCATGTACCACGACGACGGTCACCTGATCACCAACGAAGAAGTTGCCGAGATCTACATGCGCGCCTACGAGTGGGGCGAGGCGTGCGGCTGCAAGTCGACCTTCGAGATTCATGTCAACATGTGGTCGGAGGATTTCCGACAGGTCAGCAAGGTTGCCGATCTCGTCGAAGCCCGCGGCGTGCCCTTCCGCATGACCCTCGATCACTCGCATGTCGTCTTCAAAATGGACAATCCCAAGGAACAGGAAGTGCTCGACATCCGCGGCGACGTCGAGTCGGGCGCACTGATTCTCGATCCGTTCACGCCCGGCAACGTCAGTGACGAATGGATCGAGCGCGGTTTCGTCTGGCACACCCATGCCCGAGCTGCGGCGCCGAACAATCCGGTCAACGTCTGGGCCAGGCACGAAGACGGCTCCTTTGGCCGCGGCATCCAGTATCCCTTTATCCGGCCGCAGGAAGGCGAATGGCACAGTGATTGGGACGAGAGTAATCTCGAGCCCTGGAAAGAAGTTCTGCGCCACCTGATGAAGCATCATGCCACCCACCCCGACAGCAAGCTCGGGCAGATTTCCACGGAGTTCATCCCTGCCGTCGACTATGGCGCCGGTGCCGGGTACTCAATCTTTGAAAACTCCGTCGCTGCCGCCAAGTGGTTGCGCGCCACTTGGGACGAGATCAACAGGTAAGCGTACGATCGGCGCAAACAGTCGAAAAAGGAACACATTCCGGAGACCTGATCATGAATATTCCGCCATCTGCCCATTTCACGCCCGTTCCCCTGGGGCCCGTTTGCAATGTCAATCGCGGTGAGCTGCCCGCTGAATTGGCGACGCCGAAACCAGCCGCCGAGAGTTTTGGCGAAACGCAGTTTCGCGGTATTCCGTTTGATCTCGGACCAGAGGCCGGCAACAATGTTGTCCTTCTACACAGAGACTCCGTTACTGTCGAGCTCGACGGCCGGCGGGCGACCTACCTGGTTTTCGCACATGCTGTCGAGAATGTTCCGTCAGTCGTTGTCGAAGGACTGGGAGACGAAATTGCCGATGGCAACATATCGGGCGGTCGTGTCTCGGACTACGTCCTTGAGTATACCGATGGTACGACTGCGACCGCACCGATCGAGCGGCGCTTTGCCATCCAGCAGGGGCGTCATTTTTGGGGTGCCAGCTCCTTTGCCGGTGTCCCGACCGATGACGAAAGGGTTGTTCGCGCCAATTATGAGGATGTCGCGCTCGAACGTGTTCCTCCCTTCACGTACGGTAGTGGCGAGACGCGCAGTCGCAGCAGCCGGGACCGGAACCTCCCGGAGAACCTCTGGCTCTACGCGCTGCCGAATCCGCACCCTGACCGTGAGCTGCAGGCCCTGCGCCTTGAACCCCAGACCGAGCGCTCGGTTATCTACGGGCTGACAACTACAGAGCTGACCGATCATCCGCTGCGCTTCCAGCCGCGCCGAAAATTGCTGCTGACGCTGCCGGACGGCGTTGATTTCAATGCGATCGGCGAGATCGATGAAATCAACATCGACCTCGGCTGGGTGATTTCGGCGCGGCGACAGACGACCTACGATCACAGCTGCTGGAATCTCGATGTCGTTGATCTGCAGCCGGCGCTGGCTGAGGACAAGCTGGTCGTCGAGTATTCGGCACATCCCGCCGCCAAACTGCACGTTGGCTCGGCTGTATACGATCTGAGCGAAATGTCCGGCGGCGTCACCGAAATTCTGCCGGCGCATCGGCCCGTGAAAGTGAAGGTGGTCGATAAAGCGAGCCGGACACCTGTCGGCGTGCGGATCCATTTCCACGGTGCAGCCGGCGAATATCTGCCGCCGAAAGGCTACCATCGCAAGGTCAACCGCACCTGGTTCGAAGATAACTACGGCGAGTTCGTCAATGGCATGAATCAGTACGCGTATATCCGCGGCGAATGTATTGTCGACCTGCCGCTGGGCATTGTGTACATCGAGATCAGCCGGGGCTACGAAGTGACCCCGATCCGTGAGTCGTTCGATGTCGGAGCGGACACCGATGAAGTGACGTTCGAACTCGATCGGGTACTTGACTGGCGAGGCCGCGGCTGGGTGACGGCGGACACACACGTTCATTTTCTGACGCCATCGACAGCGGTACTGGAAGGCGAGGCGGAAGACGTCAATGTCGTCAATCTGCTGGCCAGCCAGTGGGGTGAACTGTTCACCAACGTCAGTGACTTCGATGGCCGTACGACACACTCGAACACGCTCGCCGGCAACGACGGTGAATTCCTGGCGCGCGTCGGCACCGAGAACCGCATGCAGGTACTCGGACACATCTCGTTGCTTGGTTACAGCGGCGAGATGATTCATCCACTGTGTTCAGGCGGTTTGTCGGAGTCCGCCCTCGGCGATTTTCAGGAAGTGACGATGGCGGACTGGGCACAGCGCTGTATTGATCAGAACGGTCTGGTCGTCATGCCGCACGCACCGAACCCGCAATGTGAGCGCGTTGCCGATGTGGTTCTTGACCTGGTGCATGCCATCGAGTTCATGTCATTCAACCGGCGGGACGCGCAGCTGGGCCCGACCGCGGTTGCCGACTGGTACCGTTTCCAGAACATGGGGTATCACCTGCCGCTTACCGGCGGTTCAGACAAGATGTCCGCAGCCTCGCAGCTCGGCGGGTTGCGGACGTACACGCAGCTGGGCGATCTCGAGCTGACCTATGAGAACTGGATGGCGGCTACGAAAGCCGGCAACACCTTTGTTACCGTCGGTCCGCTGGTGGAAATGCACGTCGATGGAACCGCCCCGGGCGGCAGGATCAAGTTGTCGGAGACCGGTGGCACCCTGACGGTCGAGTGGCGCGTCGAGTCCGTACAGGTGCCGATCGATGCCGTAGAGGTTGTCGTCGGTGGCCGCACGGTATCCGAGGAGCGTTTCGACAAGGCCATGGCGGCGAGCGGCACGACGGAAATCTCGGTCAGTGATTCGTCCTGGGTCGCGGTCCGCGTGCGCGGTAGAATCTCGGTCGAGCTCAATGACGATATCGCGGCGCACACCAGTGCCGTGCAGTTGTTATGCGGCGACAAAACGGTGTATCGTCAGGAAGACGCGGTCGAGATGTTGCGCCAGATCGAAGGTGCCATGGCGTACATCGATACGATCGCCGCGCGCCCGGACGCCGATCGATTCCGCAAAATGCAGTTGACGCTGGAATCCGCGTACAACCGGATGCACCAGCGCATGCACAATGAAGGCGTGTATCACGACCACACGCCGGTGCACAATCATGGGCATGAACATTGAGGTAGGCGCCACGAAGGCGTTGGGGACGTGCCTGGCTGCCTGCAGAACGGCCTCGTAAGAGGCCGGCGGAGTCATCGTTTCCAGAAATTTGGAAGCAGCAGGACGATCACTGTATACACTTCGAGGCGGCCGGTCAGCATGCTGAAAATAAGCAGGAGCTTCGTTTGCGGTGCCATCCAGGCATAAGTCTCGGTCGGCCCGATACCCGAGAGCCCAGGGCCTATGTTTGAGAGCGTAGCAATCGATGCAGTGATTGCGGTCTCGGCGGCACCTTCGATCTCACCCGCTGCCGCCATCGTTGCGAGTCCGGGTTCGATCAGGCAGATCAGCAGGCAGACGGCGACAAACAGGATCAGGTAGATGAAGAAGAATCCCAGTATGCGGGTGATGATGTCATCGGATACACGGTGATCGTCCAACCGCACGTTGGTTACGGCGTGGGGGTAAAAGCACCTGTAGATTTGAGCTTGCGCGAACTTGATCAATATCATCAATCGCGACACTTTCATGCCGCCGCCCGTGGAACCGCCGCAGGCGCCGATGAACATGAGGCAAAGCAGGACCATGCGCGCATAACTGGGCCACAGATTGTAGTCCTCGGTGCAGAAGCCGGTGGTCGTGAGAATCGAAACGACAGTGAAACTGCTTTGCCGAACAATCTGTGCCAGGTTCTGATCTTGCCATCCACGGAAAAACTGGATGCTTGCCATCGTTACGATAGCGAACAGACAGAGTCCGGCATAGAATCGAAATTCCTCGTTCTTCAAGTATGTCGCCGGCTGGCCTCGCAGACATCGCAGATGCAAGACGAAATTGCTGCCGGCGAGGAACATGAACAGGGTAATGACGACGTCGATATAGGCGCTGTCGAAGGCTTTGATGCTTCCCTGTTGGGTCGAGAATCCACCGGTCGACATGGTGCCGCAGGTATGACACCATGCATCAAACAGCGTCATGCCGCCGAACATGAGCAGTACGGTCTCTATTAGGGAAAGCAGCACGTAAACGCCCCACATCATCTTCGCGGCGGTCGCGATTCTCGGGGTCAATTGATCGGCAGTGGGACCTGGTGCTTCTGCCCGGTAAAGCTGCATGCCGCCGATACCGAGAATCGGCAGGACGGCCAGTGACAGCACGACGATTCCCATGCCGCCGAGCCATTGGGTAAGACTGCGCCAGTACAGCAGCCCCTTGGGCTGGGCTTCGATATCGTTGAGAATCGTCGCCCCGGTCGTGGTAAAGCCGGACATGGTTTCGAAGACTGCGTCGACGACCGACAGATCAGCGACCCAGTAAAACGGGATGGCGCCGAAGATTGCCGCTGCCAGCCAGCTGAACGTCACAATCCCGAATCCTTCGCGGATACGCACGGTTTCTTTACCGCGGTGCACCAGTGAGCCCAGGCCGCCGGCGACGATCGTGATCAGCGAAGACCACAAGAGGCCGGTGGTGACATGGCTCTCATCCCCCATCAGCCACGAAACCGGTACAGATGTCAGCATCGCAATGCCGACAATCATCAGTATTGCCGACACAACTCGTAAAACGACCTTGGTATTCATCTATGCATGTACGCGAAACAAGGTTTCTGCCTGGGCAACTGCCTCGGTTTTCGACAACATGATCACACGATCCCCGGGCAACAGTTTTTCAGATCCGACGGCTGGCACCAATTGGTCGTCGCGGATGATGGCAGCATACACGGCGTCCGGCGGACACTTGGTTTCCGAGATCCGTTGGCCTGCAACGCGTGACTTTCCCTCCACGCTCATTTCAATCACTTCTGCGGGTATACGATTGAAGATCGCGATATTTCTACTAGTTTCACTGCTGACGAACTTGAGCAACATATTTATCGAAGCGACGAGCGGGCTGAAACAACAATCAATCATGCTCATGCTCGCGATGATACGGATATACTCCGGAATCTTGGTCACCGCGATGACTTTGACCGCGTCACATCGCTTGGCAAGGATACAACTGAGGATGTTTTTCTCATTATCCCCGTGGGCCGCAACGTAGGCATGGTGATGGTCGATCCCGGCTTCCTCCAGAATGGCACGATCTGTACTTTCGCCCTTGATGATGACAACCTGCGATCCGAGCGCATCTGCGGCGGATTCGGCCGCGTGCGGATCGGATTCAATAATCCGTACGGGATAGTCCACGACACTGAGCATCTGCGCCAGCATGCACCCCAGCGGTGTGGCACCACCAATTATCACACCTGAAATAGATCGATCATGTGGAGAGGCCCAGTCGATCAGATCCGCAACGTCGTCTTGCGATCCGGCGACGTAGACTTCATCGAATGCAATAAAACTGGTGTTCCCACGAGGAATATGCAGATGTCCGTGTCGCATGATGGCGCAGATTCGCAGTTTCTCCAACAATTCCGGTCGCGGGAATTTCGACATGCGGCTGCCCACCAATGGGGATCCCGGCCGAAGTTGGAAGTTCGATATCTGAGCGCCGGAACGGCTGAACGTCACACGCTCAAGAACTGCCGGGTTCATGATCGCGTTAGTGATGTCTGAGGCGCATTCGTATTCGGGAATGATGGTGTGATCGACACCAAACGTTGCCGCATCCATTCCCGGCACATCGAGAAAGTGATCGCGCCGGCGCAGGCGCGCGATCTTCAGGGGCACGTCAAACTGCTTGGCCAGGGAGCAGGAGATGATGTTGGCTTCGCAGTTATTGCTGACGGCCAACAGCATCTCGGCCTTCTCGATGCCGATCTGTTTCAGCACGTGGGGCGATGCGCCGTTGCCGACAAAGGTCATGATGTCGAGCTCCTCGCGGAGTTCGCGAAGGCGCAGCTCGTCCATATCGATCACGACGACGTCGTTAGTGCGAAAGGACAGCACGCGGGCAAGCTCTCTGCCGACGCGCCCCGCACCCATGATTACTATTTTCATCGTGTGCCCAGCTCAGTTGAAATATCCGCGTTCGTGACTACGCTGTGATCATGGTATGAATTTGTGGCTAATGCGCGTGAAACGGGCGCCTCATACTCTACCTTTCGTGTGGCATTACGCCACCTTGCAGTTCGGTCCAGCTTGTTGCCTCCGAGTCTGAAGTCTTCTTCATACTCAGTCCTGGAGGATGCCCTGGGTTGAATAATACAGAATATTCAACTCTGGAGAAGTGACTCATAACCTCCTGCGGCTACACGCCAGCTTGTAATCACAATAAGCGGATGTCTTATGTTCAGGTGTGAGTTGACAGCCGGCAGCGAATGAGATTGTCACGCTGCGGCTATCCCCGATAGAAAAACCGTCGATGTCGATCAGATCCCCCGATCATCCTTACATGGTGGAATCCTTCATGAGCCGAGAACCCGATAAACCACAGCAGCTGGCGGCTTTCTTGACGTCTGAACGTGTGCTGTTTCTGGAATGCGACTCGAAAGCCGCGGCCCTGGACGCCTTGATTGATTGCCTGGCCCGCACACCGCAGGTTACCGACGCCGCGGCCTTTCGCGAAGCAATTCTTAGTCGAGAATTGCTTATGAGCACCGGTTTAGGCCTGGGCATCGGCGTTCCACATACGCGCCTTGAATCGATCACTGCTATGGTTGTTGCCGTGGGATGGTGCCGGCAGCCGTTGCTCGACTATGTCGGTCTTGACGGCGGCCCGGTTGAATTGATCCTGATGATTGCGGCGAGCCCGAATCAGCATGCCGAATATCTTCGCCTGCTGGCGTCGGTCACGGCCCGCCTGAAAAACGATGAATTCCGGCGTGCTGTATTGACCGCCGAAGATACGGCGGTGGCTTTTCGGCTTCTGACTTGCTGAGCAGCCCCGGTCACCGGGCCTTGGGAGTTGCTTGATGCAAGAGTTCTTCGAGGCGCGGCAAATATCAGGAGATGAAGCCGACCGCTACATCACCACTTCATAACATGGCCGGTATGCCGGGCCCGGCAGCTTCATGCGGTGCTGGTCCACGAAAGCCTGCAAAAGCTCGTCGACGGGCTTCATGATCGCGGGGTCACCGTTGATTTTGAACGGCCCGTTCTCCTTGATCACGCGGACGCCGTTCTCTTTGACATTGCCGGCGACGATTCCCGAGAACGCCCGACGCAACTGTGCTGCCAGCAGGTAAGGCGGCTGGTCGCGATTCAACTGCAGCGCCGCCATATTTTCATGCGTAGGTTCGAACGGTTGCTGCATTTCTTCCGGCACGTGAAGGAGCCAGTTGAAGTAGTAGGCGTCCTCTGTATCCCGGCGAATCCGCAGGACATCGTCCATGCTTGCCGCCATCGTGCGCGCCACGTCGGCCGGGTCATCGATGATGACTTTGTACAAGCCCTTCGCCTCATCGCCCAGGGTTGCGCCGATCAGACGATCGATCTGCTCGAAATACGCTTTGCTCTGGCGAGGGCCGGTGAAGATCAGCGGGATACGGTGATTCTGGTTTTTCGGATGCAGCAGCAGCCCGGTTAGGAAAAGAATCTCCTCCGTCGTGCCGACGCCGCCTGGAAACACAATGATGCCGTGGCCGATACGGACAAATGCTTCGAGCCGCTTCTCGATGTCCGGCATGATTACCAGATGATTGACAATCGGATTAGGCGGTTCTGCTGCGATGATGCCCGGCTCGGTCATGCCGATGTACCGGCCGTCCGGAATTCGCTGCTTCGCGTGGGCAATGGCGGCGCCTTTCATTGGCCCTTTCATCGCGCCGGGACCGCAGCCGGTACAGATGTGCAGGCTGCGCAGTCCGAGCTCATAGCCGACGTCCTTCGTGTAGTCGTACTCCAGTCGTTCGATCGAGTGACCGCCCCAGCACACGACGAGATCCGGTGGGCGCCCGGCCTGGAGAACGCGGGCATTGCGGACGATGTGGAAGACTGCGTCGGTAATGCTGGCGGACTTGCTGAGGTCGAATTTGTGGCTGCGCTCGATTTCCGTCTTGATGAAGACAATGTCACGCAGAACTGCGAACAGGTGGTCCTTGATACCGGTGATCATTTGCCCGCCGACGAAGGCGCCCGACGGTGCGTTGGCGATCGCCAGGCGGATGCCGCGGGCACGCTGCAGGATGTGGATCTCGAAATCCTCATAACTCTGGAAAATCGTTTCCGCATCGTCACTCAGGTTGCTGGAATTGAGCACCGCCAGAGCGCAGCGGCGAAACAGTTCATGGTCGGCGCCGCGATCTGCTTCATGCAGTTGGCTCACTTCGAACTGCGACAGCATCTCGAG
>CAJWLW010000009.1 GCA_913042885.1 uncultured Lentisphaeria bacterium
TTTGTGTACGCCGGCATGACGAAGGTGTGGCTCGATTCCCAGGAGGATCGCCAGGAAACGCTGGACCGCGTCAACAGCATGCACCCGGGTGGTCGCATCGGAACGCCGGAGGACATCGGCAACCTCGTCGCTTCCCTCTGCACCGATCTCGGCGGCTTTATCAACGGTGTGAATGTGATCATCGACGGCGGGCTGACGACGATGCTGCATCATTGATTTTGCTTCGCAAAATCAAGAAGATAGCTGACGCTCGCGAAGAGTTTGACCGGAATTCTTACAACTATGACGCCGAATTAACGTCGCGCGCGCGCACAGTAGCGGCGGGGCGCTGAACCGCCGCCTTGCGCGTAAAGTGCGAATCCCTACGTGAGCCTGGCGTCGACATAGCGGCTTTCTTTCGGAACTCTGTTCGCGCGGCCGCGGTTCAGCGCCCCGCGGCTACTTTGACCGCTCGTACCGGTACCAGGCCGTGCCCTGGATGTCGTTGATCGTGATCGACAGCGTCTTGCCGCCTTCGAGTTTGCGGGTGCGGCCGCTGTCCATGTCGGTCAATCGGTAGGACTTGCCGGGCTTCAGGCCGCGCAGCTCAGCCTTCGTTTTAGACGCCGGGGATTCGACGCGGAAGACGAGCAGAAACCCTTCGTCCGTCTCCGGATCATGGAACTGCCAGCCGTCGTAATCTGCCAGTGTCGTTGGCGTGAACAATGGATAGAAATCCTTCATCAGCAAGTGGCGTATCGACTTGTACCTTTCGATTTCGGCCCGCAAGGCATCCTTGACCTTCGCCGAGAAATATTGCGACTGCTCGGACAACAGCAGCGTACCCGCCATCTGCGAACGCATGACAAATGACGGGTAACCCTCGCGCTTGAACGACGCGAGCGTCTGCTGGCGTCGGGCCGGATGCGACATCCACAAAAATGCGGAGTTCGCATAGCAGCCGGGCAAGACATGGTTGACACCTTTCTTGAACCAGCGGATTGCTTCTGTACTCAGCGAGTTGTCGTTGATCCATGCGGAGTTCGCCCGGCGCAGCGTACCGAGATCCATGCGGTAACCGCCTCCGGCGCAGGCTTCGATGTGCAGCTGCGGGCAGCGTTCGCGCAGCTCGTCGGCGAGCGCCATCACGCCGTGGCCGTAGCCGAGCTGGAGTTTGCCACTGTCTTTCTCCGATTCATTGGCCTCCCAGAACGGGGCCGGGGCATTGTTAAAGTCCCAGCGCAGCCACTCCAGGCGGTAGCGCTCGACCCAGCCGACCATGAAATCGCACACCTGCCGGCGCACATCCGGATCTTCGAGGCGCAGCAGCCGATCATTGTGTCGCGCTCTGCCGTAGACGAGGTTCGGTCGGTTCGTCGCCTGATGGAACCAGTCGGGATGCTTCTTCACCCAATGGCTGCCTTCCATCGCAAACTCGATCTCGAGCCATGACCCGAACTTCATGCCGAGGGCTTCGACGTACTCGACGATTTCGTCGAAGCCGTTCGGGAAGCGTCGCTTGTCGAGCCGCTCCCAGTTGCCGACGCCGTCGCGGAAGCCACCGGCAAACCACTCGGCGTCGACAACGAAATACTCGGCCCCGATCTCGGCGTATGCCTTTGCTTCCTTCTTGAGCGTTTCGACCGTCCAGTCGGACGGCAGACCGTAATAGTGGTTATAGGTGACGGGCAGCAAAGGCGCATCGGGCACGGGCTGCACGACGTGACGTGTGATGTGCCGGCGCAGCAGGTTTGAGCCGTCGTGGATATCGCCGTTGAAGAATCCCAGGCTGGCTTTTGGCATGTCGAACGATTCGCCGGGGCCGAGTTCAAAATCGGTGTAGGCGACGTGAGGCAGCAGCAACATGTTCGAGCCGGCGCGATTGATCATCGTGATCCAACGACACGGCCACTCGATGTAGCAGAAAAAACCGTCGCGGGTTTCCGGGTCGATGACGAACGCGAACGGCAGCTCGCTTTCCGTCGAGCGTCCGCCGTAGCGTCCGCCGAACAGCGTCTTGCCGCTTTCCCAGCCCAACTCCACTTCCTTGACTGTATAGGCTGTCGGCGGGAAACAGCTTTCGACCGAGCCGCCGCTGTTAACCCAGCTGACGTGCGGCCGGCTCGCCACCGGAATCCTGAAGTCCACGGCGAGAACCAGTGGGCCTCGAACATTCCTGAGTTTCTTACGACCGCGATTGGTGAGGCGTCCGTCGATCTCGACGACGCCCGTGTCGTCGAACACTTCGTAACGAACGTCGGCGCGGACTTTTGTGCCGCTGTGTTCCCAGCGTGCTTGGACGGTCCGGCCGTAATCAGTCTGTCGTTCTTTGCACGCGACCAGCTTCAGGCCGTCCGGGAACTGCGTGAATCCAACGTTGGCGCTCTCCCAGGAAAATCCGGCGCGCGACTGCATGCCGCGCTGGAACGCATTCGAGGAACGCGGGAAAAGCGATGGATAGGTGAAATCCGATGATTGCTTAGATTTGGCCATTGTGTGTATCCCAAAGTCGTTAAGTAGGACGGGGCTCCTGCCAGGTCATTGATGTTAGAATTCGGATTCTCATGAAGATCACCGCGTTGGGTACGGGTTTCTGGATGTCGCTTCATAAGCGCCCAATGACGTGGCGGGAGCCTCGTCCCACTTAGTCAAGATATGAGCAGCAGTAGTCGGTCAGCTCGCGAACTTTCAGTTCGAACTTGCTGTTTGCCGCGACTTCAAACTGGTCGCCGCCGCTGAATGTCTGCCAGTCGTTAGTGCCCGGCAGCAACACGTCGAGTGTGCCGGCCAGGATCTCCATGATCACATTGGTAAATTCCGACATCGAGATACGGTCCTGTTTGAGGTTGAGGAATGAGGCCGTAACGTTAGCACCATCCGATCAACTTCCCAAAAAGGACGCCTCTGAAATGATACTTAAACCGGACCCTGTCGAAGGGCAGATTACTGTCTCTGTCGATGACGAACGTCGATGGTCACTGCTGGTGCCCGAGACGATCAGTTGCCGTGAGCTGGCGCTGCCGGAGTGTCATGTAATTCCGCCGAACTGGAGCGAGACTGCGACGGGCCGGCTTGTTACACAGTCATTCGAGGAGGCGCGCGTGCGCTACGAGTGCAGCATCGACATCATCGACGACGGGACGCTCGAACTTATGCTGACGGTCCACAACGATCGTGATGAACCGATGACGGACACGGAAGCCGACTTCTGCTGTGCCTGCGCCTATTGCGTCTGGAACACGCCGGCAGATGACGTCGACCGCAGCTGGATCAATCCACCGTTCCACGGGCCGCGCAAGGAGAAGAACACGGATTGGGCAGATCGCAGCCTGATCGCAACCAGGGACGGCATGGTTGCCGTGGCCGAGATCAACAAGCACTTTCCGGTGCCGTCGAACCGCGTTGTGCCCGGCAAGAACATCGCCGATTTCCCGTTCATCATGTGTCAGTCCGAAGACCGCACCGAGATTTTCGGCATCGGCTGGGACCGTGCCAGCCGGCTGTTCTGTGCGATGTGCAGTTGTATCCATGCGGTGGCCTGGCTCGGGACGATTCCGGCAGACGAGTCGTGCACACGTCGCGGCCGCTTTTACTATGCAAAGACAGATCCGTATCAGCTGCTGGCAAGGTTTCAGCGCGACTTCGATTTATAGGAAGAATGAGAAGTATGATCGGCCATCATTCCCATTCTTCCTATTCCTCACGAATCACGCACGCCGAACTGCGACACATCGATTGGTTCGAACCCGAGTGCCAGGGCAGGGGAGTCGGGTTGCAGGCTGTAGTCGTCATTTGCGGGATCGACATGGAATCAGTTCTCGCTTTGAGTTAGAAGGTCGGGAATTCGAGGTAATTTCCAGCCCGTGTTTGATACTCAAGAGATATTGAGCGAGAATGAGCTGGATTGCGTTACGGTATGTTGAATTATACCACCGAAACAGCCCCGATGGCAAACATCTTGCAAACTTTTTAACCAAAACATCCGAAAAGCCGCGTCAAGTCTGGATTCATGGTCAGGCTCATAACCTGAAGGTCGTTGGTTCAAATCCAACCCCCGCTACCATTCAAGGGTTTGGAACGAAAGTTCCAAACCCTTTTTTTTTAGCAAATCACGTCGATTCTCGCGCTTCCGGTTCCAAATTTCACCGAATCTGAAACACCGTGAACAACGGTGGAACATTTTGCCGCAAGAAGCAAAACAATCGGGCAAACATTTTGCGGGGTCAGCAGCGGATCACACGAGTTTACGGACCGTATCTAAGTGCCATTCTGTACTACTACGGATTAATCTGGCCGTTATCCCAGTGACCGACGTAGTACCCCTCACAGTTTGAACTAGGTCCCCACTGCGACGGTGACCAAGGGATGTTGTACGCCAGGGAATTCTGATGCTTATGCATCTCGATGTGCCCGTCGGCATAGCCGACGTTGATCTCCGATATCGTCCCGGCCGGCAACAGGAGCGCCGCCAGGATTGCGATAATGGCGATAACAACTAAAAGTTCAATGAGTGTGAACCCGGCGCTACGCCGGAGACTGAACAACGGTAGGGGATTCGAAATGCCGGTTGCGGACGGGCGAATATTCTTTTCGGATATCATCATGTCTTTTGAGGTAACGCCGGGCCGGTGACAGTCGAGAACGGCTGCATGCAGTTCGTCCGCGGCAGTCACCAAAGGGATGTGTTCGAGCATCGCAGCATGAACGACAACCCGCGCATTCACGCCCTCGAACTGACCTCCGAGGAGATGGGGAACGTCGTCGATCCCGTGGCGTGCCCGCTACCCGCCGGCGGTGCTACGCTGCACGATGCGTACACGCTGCACTATGCCGGCCCGAATCAGACGGATCGGGAACGGCGCGCCCTCATTCTAAAGGCCCAGATCGAACCCGTACCCACGGGTAGGCCCCGCAGCTTCCCGTGGATGGAAGCGTGGGATACCGCCGGTATGAAACGAGCGGAAGCGAGCGACAGATGACACTTACCGGAAAACTCTTCACGATCTGCGTAACGGACAACCTGGGCCTGGAGATCGGCGACCGGGGCGGATCAGTTGCGTGGGTGACCGCCGCCGACACACCGCCGTGCCTCGTGCTCGAGTGGACGCCGTAGAGAGTTCAGATTCTTTTTGTCGCCTCGATCGCATCCGACAAGATCTACAGTAGCCGACGGCACGAACCATCCAACCACCCGATAAAATGAGATTCCTGCTGTTCCTCGTATTCGCCCTCATTGCGTTCAGCACCAGCGCTGCATGAACACGGGTTATCCGGAGCGGCGTTCGGTCGCGACGGTCTGAGCGTGGCGCTGCCGTCGTGGCTGAAGTCGAATGCTGCCTCCGCGGCACTGTGTTCGGCGTGATTACTGGGACCAAGAGGCAGTTGTCATATCTTGGCCCCGGGCTTTTCCACTTCCCCCATTCACTTTTCCGCCATGATGCTCACCGGCTTGTACAGCCCGCCGTCGCCGGAATAATTGTGCACCCGGATAGCCAGCAGATGATCGCTGCCGCTTTGCAGGCTGCCTGTCACATCCAATAGAAACGGCTTGGACCAGGTGGTGTGTGGGAACGCCGTGTCGTACCACGCCACAAGCTTGCCGTCGATATACAGAAAGGCCCCTTCGTCCACCGCCTCGAACAACACGAACACACGCTTGCCATCGGGCAATGCCGGACACTTGTACTGCAGGCGATACCAGCCTTCACCCAGATTTTTGTAGCCCTGCGTATCCCAGAATTCACTGATCCGGATGGACGTCAGGTCGTCTGACGGGAAGTCCGGCTTGTAGAAACCTTTCGCCGTACCGATGCCCTTCGGATCTGCTTTGAAGCGCCAGCCTTCGAGCGGCAACCGCGCCACCACCTCAAGTTTCGGTACGAGGTCGCGACATTTTGCACCGTCGATATATCGCGCCGTTTTCGGCGGTGTCGCACCGAAGCCGGATTCTTTCTGCTCGTCGACAAATTCCCCGTCCTTGGTTAATTCGCGCAGCTCATCGGCGATAGGCGCTGTCCGTATTCCCAATTCCTCGAGTCGTTTGACCAGATGATTTTTGGTGTCGGCCCCGACATTCGGGTTTTTCAACAAGGTTATCATCGGTTGCAGGTCTTCAGCATCGCCGGTGATACAAAAAATCGCGCAATACGAGTCGGTGTGCGAAATGTTCGGGTTCGTCCGTGCCGCGTACTCACGCAACGCCGGCAATGCATCCGTTGCCGCGGGGCCAATGGCCGCGAGCGCGTTGATGATTTCCATCTTGTCCGGATTCTCGGCGTGCAGCTCCGAGAGTTTGGCGGCGACAGGCGCGGCATGCTCACCGAGACGCTTGATCAGCGCTAGCATTGCCTGGCGCACTGATGGCGCGGAATTGTCCAGCGCGCGAGCGACCGCGGGCATTGCCGGTTTGGCAAGCGGTCCCATCACCCCCAACATTTCGGCGACCCGTCTGGTGATGTCCGGATGCGTATCTTCCAGCGCAATAGCGAGCGGTTCGACGATTGCCGTCGCATGGTTTGAGGGTATATGGGGAGCGTTGCGTTTGTATTTTTCGACGGGACAACCGATTCCTCCAAGGGCCATGATTGCGCCGATCCGGACGTACGGATCCGGATGCTCGAGCAGTTTCGCGATCACGGGCACAGTTTGCCAGGCCCGCGGGCCGATGGCTTCGAGTGCATGGAGGGCCGGCATGCGCGTGTCCGGATCATTCAGCAATGTCGCCAACCGCTTGGCGGCCGGCCACGCCTTGTCACCCATCTCGTATAAGGCCCACACTGCGGCGCGGCGCTCTGCTGTATCGCTGCGGGTCGTCCCCAGCAGACAGGCTGCCACCGTCTTGCCGCGATATGTCGCTGCTTCGTCCTTGACTCGTGCGAGCGGCCGCCGCTGCTCGGGCGTGTTGGTTAACGGCTCCAGTTTAGTGATGTAATCTGCTGCCTGTTCACGAATTGCATCAAATTCATCCGTTGCCAATGGCTTGCCTGCCGCCACTTTCAGCGGCTGCACGAGCCGCAGACGACTCCGCAGCTCAGTCAGCCACGCCGCTGCTTCGACCGCGACTGGCGTATCGCGGTTCGCAGCAATACCGTCTTCGAGCATTTGCAGATAGCGGTAGTCATCGATACCCTCGCGACGGGCTTCCCAACCGGTCACGGGCATCGGCTCTTGACTGTCCGGCGGGAACCACGCATGCCGATGATGAATGTGGTGATAGGCCCAGATCCAATTGCCCTGCAACTCATGCGTCCAGGTGAAGAATCCGGCAAAAAAACGCTCTTTCAGGGGGTCGTGGCCTTCGCGCCAGATAGTGAAAGAGAAGGTGAGCAAGTCTGCACCGAGACGCTTTGTTTCTGCCGCCGCTTCCGGCGTGACCAATCCCTCGCCAACACTGAGCACATCACATAGGTTGGGGATTGAATAACCATAAAACGAAACGATGTCTGCGAGATCGACGCTCATTCGCCGGTTTAGACCGCGGTATTTTGCGCACGCCTTTCGAAGCACAACAAGATCACTGGGATAGTCCGGTTCATCGGCGGCAAAACCAGCGAACTCAGGCCAGCCCCGTCTCGGGGTCTCAGCCAGCAACCAGTCGATCGATTCCTTCAATTTTTCCGGGCTGTTATCAGGCGCAATGTCACCGAGCATGAGACTCATGACATTCGGGTCAAGCAGCTCCGCTTCCATGGCGAGCGGCAGCAGTTTATGCAAGACATGATTGTTGCGCGGCGGCAGCGGATGAAGGTCTGAGGCGGGATAGAAGACACATGCATTCTGGCCGTGGGCAGCCATGTCACGGTAGATCTTGAGGACCGTCTCATTCGCGACGCCGACGCCCCCGAAGCGTTTTGGCAGCATGTCTTCGCGAAACCACATGCCGAACGAAACCCGCGGCCGTTGCAGCGCAAACGGTCGCACCGTCACCGCGAGCGGAATCACCGTTTCCGGTTTTCCCGCCGGCTGTATGCGGACTTTTCCGCGATGCAGACCCGGCTTACAATCGGCTGCCGCGCGGAACGTCAGCCAGAAGTTGACGGTATTGCCCTTTGGCAACGCGGCAAACACATTGCTGCGCTGCAGATGAATCTCGCTGGGGAGCCAGCCCCGAATCTCAGCGGCATCGACGGGTTGAAACTCGAAGTATTCCTTGATCTCCGGGCTGATGCGGTGATAAACGGTGACGGGCAGATCGCATTCGACCTGTACCTTCAGCTTTTCAATGCCGTCGGTGAGTGCGTGCACCCCGAACTGAATCGACTCATACTCATCCGAGGCGAGCGTGCACGCCAGCGATTTTGCAATGGTCTCTCGCGCCGGAACGTGCGTCGCCGGCAAGTTCACCAGGTTTGAATAGTTGAAGACAACGTACCCGTCTTGTTTCTCTACGGATGTCCATTCGGCGCCGGCATCGGCCACCGCGACGGCGATGACCAAACCCGCGAGGCCGATGATTTTTCGTATTTGTATACCCATTGTGTCAATCGTGCATAATCTTGTTGCTGAGTCGCTGGTCAGCTTCCTCCCCACTTGCCCTTGCCGTCGGGAGGGATAAAGGTAAAGTTTAGTAGTATACGTCGGTTGAGACAGAATGACCTCCTTGGACTCCTGGGGCTCGCTGAAATGCACAAGCTTCGCAACGCCAGTTTCACACGGATCGAACTATTGGGGCGCAGGCGTCAAAGACCAATTCTATTCGGATTTACCCTCATCGAATTGCTCGTAGTGATCGCCATCATCGCCATTCTCGCATCGATGCTGCTGCCGGCGCTCGGCAACGCCAAGGAGGCAGGGCGGCGGGCGTATTGCCAGAACAATGAGAAACAGATTTACCTGGCGCTTTTTATGTACACGGATGATAGCGACGATTTCTTTCCGTCTTTGGGAGACAACGGCAGTTCCATGCAGGGTGGGGGATACGATGAGAATTACCCTTATGGGACGTGGTGCAGACGCCTGGCTAAACTCGGATATCTTGGGTCGAGGCAGGGAACAGAATACGGCCCGGTCGTCCAGACCTACGGTTTCCAATTTGAACGTTGGGAGATATACCGCTGCCCGTCAGACCCGCCGGGAAAGATCCCCCTCCCTGTAGTCTCTGACTATACCGGAGCACTCGTAAGCAACTACGACAACGGCTTCATGGCTACGTCCTACGGAATGAATCTCAACTTTGGATACGGTTCCATAAACTACAGTGATTACTGGACGGAGCGTAAGGGTTTCTCCAGCCCCGGGGAAAGCGGGGCTGCTGACGCGGACAAAGGCGCCTCAGAAACATTGTGCATAGCGGATAGTTACAGATATGAATGGGGTTGGCAATCTCCAATTATCGGCTGGGTTAATGATTCCCCTGCCTGGTACGCTCTCCGGGAAACGCCGATGGACGACCATTTCCGGCATACCAGGAAAATCAACGTCACATATTTGGATGGACATCTGGCCCCGGTCGGATCCTTTTGGGATACCGGGGTCCCTATTTACGTCGAATCCTACAAGCGCAAGCCGTGAAGAAAATCGGTGGCGTTCCCTGATCAGAAAAACAGGGTCCCGAACTGGCTGGGGTCCTTGCGCCAGGCGATGCCGTTAAAGAGACGCAGCCATCCTTCCCGTATGCCGCTGTCATTGTCATTGACGACCAATGCGAAACCCAGGGTTGTTCCCGGGGACGGGACGGCAATGCCCAGCTCGGACCACGGTATCGCCGCTTCGTAGAGCGTTTCACCGCCGTCGCGGCGGATGCTGCACGTCACCGCATCGACAGGCCCCCTGGGTTCAGTCCAGCGGAACACACGCTCTCCCGTTGGCGTCAGGGCGAAGCCGAATTCGGTGCGAGAGCCGCTGCTAACGCCGGGTTCGGATTGTTGACTCAGCGCGAGTTGAATCGAGTCACCTTTCCAAATCTGCGTCCCGGTGTAGGCCTGGCCGTGCGTTTCGTCCGTCACTCGTAGGCACAGGTACAATGCCTGCGTATCCCAGGCGAGCTGCAGGAGGGCGCTGCAATCGGCTGCATCCTTCCAAAGGTCTTGATGGAGGCCGTCGAAAATTGTCACGGGGATCGTGGGCACGCCCTTCCAGTCGGCTGTCGAACCGTCGGCGGTCATGGTCTTTTGCAAAGGACGCCAGAAGGATATCTCCCGGGTGGCGGTCACGGTGTTGCCATCTGCCAGTCGCAGCTCGGCGGCAACTTCAGCGGCATGGGCATTGACAGCACCCGGTGGGCAGGGGACCAACACGCGGAAGCGGGACTCGTCGGCTGCAACCCAGGCGATCTTCTCCAGGATCGTCTTGGTTTGACCGCCCCAGGTCTCCATTCCTTTGACCTCGGCCCGCAAGATGACCGGCGGTGGCTCCAGAGTGCTCCGGCCCGAAAGCACCAGAGCGAATCCTTGGGGTGTCCACATCGGTGCCAACGAGAGTGTGGCGGGCGGGCGGATCGAGACTGCCGCTGATTCGACGCCGAACAACTCCCCGGCGTCATCCCGCCAGCGCAAAACAATGGGGTACGTCCTGCCGATCACCGCATCGGCTCCAACCGTGATCCGCAGCGTGCTACCGGCGTCCTTTTCCGGGGGGATGTCGATCTGTTTCGCCGCCGGTCCCAGCCAACCATCGGGAACCTCGACCGTCTGGGTGCCGGTGACCGGACGCGTTTGCCGGTTGTGCAGGGTCATGGGGATCTCGACTGTGTGGCGCGGTGCCGAAACCGCCGAGCCCGGCGTCACCACTGCCGGCAGGCACTCGACTTTACCGCGGCCCTCCAAAAAGAGCGGTGTCGTTCCGAGCTCGGTGACGACGAGGTTGCCACGCGCCCGTATCGGGCGGATCGGTCCGGATGCCGAGACGCTGCGAAGCGGCGCACCTTCCCAGCGGGTTGTGAGCGACGCGGTGCCGATGACACACCACGCTGCCACCAGCGTCCGGTTGTCAGCGTGCGCAAACTGGTACGCATGCACGTTGGCGGCACCGGTCTCGAGACGACGCACGAACCGGGTGTTTCTGAGCATCATCGATGTCATGCGGCAGGCGATCGCCGGCGCCTTTGGGGTGAAGTCATGATGGAGCAGGCCGAAGTTGTGTTCGTTGAAGTCGCGCCTGGTGCCGTCGTTTTGGAAGTCATACCACAGATTGGCCTTGATCTCGGGGATGGCATAGAGCTGGATATACATCCTGGCGAGGTAGTCGGCGCTGGCGTGTTCCGGCACGCCGCGGGGGTCATCCTGATTGGGCCACCCCACTTCCGTGTTGAAGATGGGTGTGCCGGCAGCGCCGTACCTGGCCAGGAGTTCCACCAGCTCGCCGAGATGTTCGACCATCGTACGGCCGCCCTGCTCGGGGGCTGCGGGATAGTGATAGGCGTGCACCGAGACGGCATCGAAAGAGCCGACGGCGCCTTCCTTCAGGACATTCTCGATGAAGCCCAGGTCGAGACCCGCAGTTGCCATGGCAATGACCACGGCATCGGGGTTGCCCCGTTTGACGGCTGGGTAAGTTGCCTTGAGCAGCCTGGCATAGGCCGCGGGGTTCGATCTGGGTTCCCAGAAGTGGTTGGTATTGGGTTCATTCCACACTTCCCAGTAGCGCACGGTGTCGCGGTACGTACGGGCCATGAACTCGCTCCATGCGGCAAATGCCTGTCGCCCTGTTTCGGTTTCGACCGATCGGTTCTTCTCGTACAAAGCGTTGCTGTAATCGAGGATGACCAGGGGCTCGCAGCCATACTCGGGCCGGGCGATGCGCAGAAAACGGTCGAATGTCGGGGAAACTTTGTACACACCCTTCGTCTGTTCCGTGCCGCTCCAGTGAGCGTCGTCGCGCAACCAGCGTATACCCATGTCGCTGGCCAGTTGAAGGTTCTTTTCGATCGGGCCCCGGCTGCCGTGGCCGAAGTGCATGGATACACCGAAAGGACTGTCAGGATCGGGCTTGTGCGAGGTAACTTCCGGTAACCACGAAAAAGCTTGCGTCTGGCCACGCAAACCGAATCCCACGATGACTCGGTATAGTCCGAAGTCGGTGAGCTCCGGGGCCACTGTAAACGTCTCACCAGCCCCGGCCGCCAGGGACAGATTGCGCTGCAGCGCGGTTATGGAGGTGCCGTCGCCACGTTCCACGACCACGCGAAATGGGGTTTCGGGCATGGCGGTGACAAGCGGATTGTTCACGGTGATCTCGAACGATGGCCGCCGGCCATAGAACGCATTGCCGGGAACCGAGCTTTTACAGGAAACATAAACAAAATCCGTGTAGGCTCCCTCAGCATCGTAAGTGATGTCGTCGATGGCGAGACTGCTTTGGAATGGTCGGATGGCGCTATCCACCAGGATCGCGATGCTGCGAAACGGGCTGGTCATTATTCCGTCGCCGCTGCCGCCCCAATGTTCATCCGCCCGAGCGCTCACATCGAACTTAATCTGCCGCCACCCGTGCCAGTCGATCGTGCCCCAGGTGTACTGGTGTACCTCTCCGTCAGCATCCACGACACGCATTCTGAGCAACTGCTGCGATGCGTCACCGCGCATCCAGAAGTTGATCGCCCGCACGGCACCGGTCATCGGTTGGGGAATCCGCAGTTCGACATATTGCAGCGGCCCGATGTTCTGGCGAAATCGATAGTGCAGCCGTGCCGACTGCATTCCCCCATGGGCCTCTACCCCGTTGACCTCGATGCGCGTCTCGGGTTGCAGCCGTTCACCACCGAGGCTGACGGGAGCGTTGTCTTCGAAGTCCGCATAGGGGATGCCCGTGATCAGCTCGGCCCCGGTCTTGCCGGTCCAGAGCACGAGCAGGAGAAACAGGGTCGCCTTCATGTTGTTATGCGTCACGTCATTCGCCCTTGTTATTGATGCAGAGCGGCGCGCCGGTTCCGTCGAGCGCGGTGGTGGCGGCGGGGATCGTGGACGGGCAGTTGATGACGGGCCTGATCATTGGGTAATATGTCGCAGCTATCGGAACTCGAACACGTCAAACTTTTATTTTGTCAGAATGGTCCTCTGACGTCATCTGCCACCGAGATTGTCAAAGCCTTATTTCCGCCGATATCGACTGTCGCCCCCCGGCGAACATTCGAGTGCCTGGAACTTCGGTTCCAACTCCTTTTTTATATCTCTTTTCCTGGTCAGGCTATCTGGGAAAAGACAGGGATACTGAAGGTTTTGTTAATGATTTGGAGCTAAAGTGGCTGGAATGACGGAACGCGACCACATCGATTGTGACCGCAAGCCGCAAACATGACCGGTAAAGGAGAGAACCGATGCCGACAGTGACATTCAAATCCAAGCTCAGTTCAGGCACAACGCTCCTGGGCACCTTTCAGCAGATACCCGCGGCGGACGTGACAGAAATCATCGGACGTGCCGGGATCGATTTTGTCATCATCGACACCGAGCATGGGATGTTCGGCGTCGATGCCGCGATCCAGCTGGTGCGTGGCTGCGATGCTGCGGGGATCGCCTCGGTGATCCGCGTGCCCAATCTCAGCCCGGAACGTATAACTCAGGCGCTCGATTTTGGTGCCTCCGCCGTCATGGTTCCGATGATTCAGAACCGGGAGTCGGCCGAGATCGCGGTTGCCGGTGCCAATTATCATCCCGAGGGGAGCAGAGGGATATGCCCTTTTGTGAGAGGTGCATCCTATTATGCCCTCGACAACCCGGACTATTACAAGCAGGCCAATGCCGAGACCGCCGTCATCTTGCAGATTGAAGGGACCGAGGGGATAGCCAATCTTGATGAGATCCTGGCGGTACCCAACGTTGACGCCATTTTTATCGGGCCCTTCGACCTCTCACAGTCTCTGGGCATTCCGGGGCAGGTTACCGACGTCCGTGTCATCGATGCATTAAAGGACATCATAAAACGGGCGGAAGAGAAAGGGGTCGCCGTCGGCAACTTCGCAGTGACTCCGGAGCAGGCGGACAACTATATCCAGCACGGTATCCGTTTTCTGGCCTACAGCACCGACACCGCCATGCTGACGACGGTCTACCTTGATCTGCGAAAATCCATCAAAACAAACTAGAGCCATCCATAGGGTGGCGGGTAAATAGGGGGATGGGCAGAAGGATCTGGTTTGGATGCCGACGTTTCACCTTCGATCCGGGCCCAGTCGCAGAGGCGGTCTAACAACTGGCCGAGCGGGCCCGCGACGAGGGACACTGAGCGAATCGCCGGACCTGGAGAGATGAGAGAATTTTCACAGAGATTAAACGCTGCTGGCTGTCGCTTACAGCAAATCGGGAACCCCGGCGTCCTGGAGCGCTTGCTGCCGTTTGGGGCCTTCTTCCGCTCGGCGTTTCTCATTGCGTTCCTGCTCGGCGAGTCGTTGGGCCGCTTGAGCCGCCCGGAAAAGTCCAATATTCTCGTACATGACAACCACTGTACCATTCCGCCGTGAGGTCACGTGAACAGAGATGTTCGCATCGGCAAGCAGCTTGCGTGCATCCTCATCCGGATAATACTTTTCTTTGATCATCTCCTCGACTATTTTCTTGCCGTGCGGATCCTGACCGCCTTCCGGCCTCATTGGTAGTTCGAGCGTGACATGCACGAAACACAACTGGTCCATCATGAACACATACATGGACTGCACCGCCGGCGGCTGTCCCTTGACAGTAAGCGTTGCGGAGCCTTTGGGGGCGGTCTCCAGATTACTATCGGGAAATGCTTTCTGAACGGTTTCAATTGATACGCCCCAAGGTTGGTCCTTGTACCCTTTAGCGATGTCACTCGGGTCCGCCTGAAGCGAACATACAAACCCGGGCAAGGTGATTCCGATAAGGACGATGGCAAGCCGACTCATCATGGTGGACTGCTCCTGTTTGTGTTGTGGAAAACTCCAATTACAAGGGTTACGATAGTTGCCAGTTCAGCTTGAATCAAGCCACGCGGGTAATAGGGGTGCCATGGGCAATCATCCGAATTATGAACGGATGGCGGCACGAATCAATCAAGGAACACAAATGAAACGCAAAAAACACGGGGAACATCTGATTTCCGACCTGTCGGTGTGCGAGCCGGCGTCGGCGCTGGGTAACAGGTACACACCGGGAAAGTGGAAGCTGCTGCCATACGAACACGAGGATTTCTCAGGGGTCATGCTCGGTGCCATCGGCAGCCGCGACGCAGCGCCCGTGCGGCTGTCTCTGAATCTGAAGGGTTGGCACGAGGTCTATGTGGGGATTTATCCCACGTTCGAAGCCGGCGCCATCCGGTTGCGCCTTTCCTCGGACCGGGCCTGGCGCAAGTTCCGTGTCAACGTCGCGTATGATTTCCGCAAGCTCATGTGCGTCGCCAATGAATACTTCTGGACCGCGGCCGATCTCACGGGAGAGTCGATCCATATCGCCCCGCTCGCTGTTTTCGGCAGGGACATCGACAACTATGTGGCATACTTCCGCCTGGTACCGATGTCGGCAGCCAAGGTTCGGGCGCTCGAGAAAGATCGCCGCGGCGACAGCAAACGCCTGTACGCAATGAACGACGCCACCAGCATGCTCGGCCACTACAGCATCGGCGACGCGGACGGTCTCGCTGAGGAGATCGACCTCTACAGGAACTCCGATTTCCGCGGCGTTTGCTGGGAGTTGTTCAAGGGCGACCAGACTGAATTTCCGGTGCCCGGCGTGCCGCGGCGGAACATCCCCAGAAATGTAATCTGTCCGGGGAGGATCTACGAAGAAATTCGCCGTATGCAGGCGAAGATGGACAGAGATGGCCTGGACTATCTCCGCGTGATGCGTGACCTGACGCGGCAGGCGGGGCTGGAGCTCCATGTCAGCCACCGTATGGGTCACGCCTCCCAGGTGCCCTATGAGGAGATGATCCCCACCGATTTCCACCAGGGAAAGTATGACGACTACTGTCACCTGGCCGACGGCGCGCCGGTACAGCGCTTCAGCTACGCCAAGCGCCATGTCCAGGACAAGATGCTGCGTCTCTACGAGGCTGCCGCCGCGTACGGTGTCGATGGCTTCCACCTGATCTTTATTCGTGGCGGGCCGGCCGTGATGTATGAGGACGAGATGGTCGAATGCTTCCGTCAGACCTACGGCACGAGAACCGATCCGCGGAAACTGCCGCTGCATGACCGCCGGCTTCTCGACGTCCGTGGCGAGATCTTTGCCGGTTACCTGCGCCGCCTGCGCACGACGGTCGATGCCGCCGCCGAAAAGGCTGGACACCAGCCACCGACCCTGACGGTCCACGGCCTCACGAACGCCAAAGCGTGTGCGACCTTCGGCCTCGATCTGGGGGCTTGGGCAAAGCAGGGGCTCATCGACCGTATCGTCGCCTCGCCCTGGGGTGATCAGTACGGCGAGAACGAAGGCAAATGGCGCTATATCGACATCGATTACTACGTCGATGCAGTCGCCGGAACGAAGACCGAGCTCTGCGCCGAGATCTGGGATCCCCCTGCCAGCCTGGACTGCGCCGAGTACTATGGTGAACGGGCCGAGCTGTTATACCGCAATGGCATCCAGAACATATACTTCTGGGACAACTGGGCGCGGCACGCCTTTGCCGATCACTACGACGTGCTTTCCGTGCTGGGGCACAAGCGCAACCTGGCGCGCCGCCTCGAGGCGGCCGCCAAGAAGTCCTGTCAAACCCGGATGCGTAAAGTCGGCGGTGTCGAGGTGGCCCCGGATCGTTTTCCGCCGTGGCAATCGGGGTAGCCGCCGGTCCGGAATCCCTAAAACTCGTTCCGTACTTTCACTGCCTGGCCGGTGCGGATGGATTCCCAGCAGGCCAGGCCGGTCGACACGACGCAGGCGCCCTCACGGACCCCTACCCAGGGTTTGGCGCCGTTGAGCACACAGTCGGCCATGTGCCGCATCATGATGACCAACTCGCCCTCGTGTCCGCCATCGCCGTGATGCCTGCTTCTGGAGGTGTGAAACGTGCTGGTGTAGGTGCGTTCCGGCACTTCCCCGGTCGGGTCGATGCGAATCTTGTTGTCGTGGATTGTGCCCGCAGTGCCATATACCGTCAGGCTGTTCATCGGGACACCCCCGGGTTCGACGATCCCGTGAATTGAGGAGACCCGCCCGATGGCCCCGTTCTTGAAGCGCAGGTTGATAAAGAAATTGTCTTCCTGGGGATACTTCTTGGCAACGCCGCCGCGGAGGCCGTAACAGTGCACTTCGTCGACGTCGCCCAGAAACCAGCGCAGCAGATCGATCGGATGGCAGGCGCCGCCGAGCAGTAGATTCTGCGGCATCTGCCAGCGCCAGGGCGTTGCTTCGTACATATCGCGCAGATCGTGCACGTAGTGTGATTCCGCCATGAAAAGATCACCAATCTCCCCGGCGTCGCAGAGGCGTTTGGCGTCGATAAAGTCGAAGCGCCCGCGCATACTCTGGGTGACCAGGAGGACATGGCCGGTGCGATCGACGGTCTCGACGACCCGTTCCGCCTCTTCCATCGTGTAAACCATGGCCTTGGTGACCATCACATGTTTGCCCGCCTCGAGGGCCGCGACGATCTGTTCGCAGTGGAGCGGTCCCGGGGTGTAGATGCCGATGATATCCAGGTCTGGGAGGGCTACGAGCTCGGCGAATTCGGTCGTTGTCTGGGCAATGTCAAATTCCGTCGCCTTCGCTGCGAGTCGTTCGGTGTCCGTATCACACAGCGCCGTCACCCGCAGCGGCAACTGTTCGAATCTCGGCAGATTCGCCTGTAACAGCAGTTCGCCGTGACCAAGGCCGGCAATTCCGATTCGTAACATCTGATTCGTCTCCGTGTTGAGGCTCAGCACCAATCAAGCACCACGATGCTTCCGTGCGCCTGATCTCGACCGGTTCAGTATAATATCAACTAGATTAACCAAGTTAGCCAAACTGCTGCGGAATGCTCCCGCCGCCGTCGTGTTCGGGCATATCCAACCAACGGGCGCCGTACAAGTCGCCCTCGGCATCGAACACGCGACCGTCCGGCAGCATGTACTGATTCGGTGTCGACGGTTTTTGACCGGAGAAAAATTCCGGCAACCGTTCCCGGTCCTTCGCCAGTTGCTCGTGCACCTGCTCCCAGCCGAAGTTGCGGAACAACGCCTCCCGCATGTTTTGACAGCGCGACGCGTGCTCGGGCTGTGCCGCCAGATTCACTGTTTCACCCGGATCATTGAGCCGGTCGAAAAGCAACGGTTCGCCCCCTTCGATCTCGACATACTTCCAATCGCTGTCCTGTACCAGACGCATGGCGCGGTGCGGCTCATCTTCCGGCGCATGAATACCGCCGCGAATGCGAACGCCGTAGGCGTAGTAGGCACTCGGCGCAAAATCACGAGGCGCCGCCGCGGATTCGGGATCTGCCAGCACGCCACTGAAATCGACGCCATCGAGGCCGGCGGGAACAGGCAGTCCGGCCAACGCGCAAGTCGTAGGATACAGATCCATGAGCGAAATCGGGTGACGGGTGACATGATGCCCTTCCCGGATGCCCGGTCCACGCATCAACAGGGGAACGCCGACCGACGGCTCGAAGTACACGACCTTTCCCCAGAGCCCGTGGACGCCGGCCATCTCGCCATGGTCACTGGTGTAAATGACGATTGTGTTGTCGAGTGCGCCGGCTGCCGTCAAGCCCTCGAGCAGTTCACCGATGCAGTCGTCGACAAAATCGACGCAGGCATAGTAGGCCTCGCGGGCCCGCAGAGACTGCTCGGCAGATAATTCATTTCCGGACTCGAGGCCGCCGACCTGTTGGGAAAAAGGGTCGAGGCGATCGCGATAGTCGAAAGGCAATTCGATCGGCGGCACGCGACCGCGATAGTGGCGGACATAGCGACCGGGCGCAGTGAATGGCGAATGCGGCCGCGAATACGATGCACACACGAACCATGGAACGTCCGGTTCCCGGTCCTGATGCTCCAGCAGCAGTGCCAGCGATTCACGCGTCACCACGACCTCCTGCAGCAGGCTTTCGGGGATCTCTGTAATCCCGGCCCCGGAGGCGCCCGAGTATGCCGGGAATAAATCGATCGGATCCGGCTGATGACCAAGGCCATGGCGCATGTCGCCATACGGGCGGGCCTGAAACCCCTGCATCTGGTCGCGGCCGCCAAAGTGCATTTTTCCAACCAGGCCCGTCCGGTAACCGTGGGCCGCGAAATGCGCCGGCCAGGTCAGGTGCTCCGGGAAGATCACCCAATGATTGTTCCACGCGGCGCATCGATGGGCTTCCATACCGGTAAGCATACACATGCGCGAGGGCGTGCAGACGGGCGATGCACAGACCGCAGTGTCGAACTGTATGGCCTCGCTGGACAGGGCATCGAGATGCTGGGTCCGGACCACCGCATCACCGGCGAACCCGGCTACGCGCGGGGAATGCTGATCGGTCAAGACCAGGAGAATATTCGGTTGGCGCGCTTGGTTTGGCATGATCAATGGCTACGTTCTCGGTTCCACACGTACACAAAGCAGCACGTCGCATGAAGATATGCGGTCATCCTGCAAGCGCAAATTCACCATCACGAAAGGTCGCTCAATTGAGGAGAAAAAAGTTATGGCTGAAGGAAAAAGGTTGCTGTATAATCGATTGTGCATCTTGGGGGTGATATCGATGGTTGGCGCTGTGCTCACGGCAGACCCGGCGTTCGCACTGACGATCGTTGATAACGGGAAGGCCGCTGCCACGATTGTCGTTCCGGAAAACCCGCCGTGGTGGACCGTACAGAAGGGCGCGAACTGGCTTCAGAGCTATGTCCGCAAGGCGACCGGCGCGGAGTTGTCGATCGTGACCGAAGACAAAGCCCCGGCCGACGGCGTCCGTATTTCGATCGGCCACACGAAACTGGCGGAGCAGGCCGGGATAACGACGGACGATCTCAAGCTGGACAGTTGCAAACTGATCGTCAAGGGGGACGTCTTGTTCCTTATCGGCCGGGACGGGACGGAGGCGGAAAAACATAAAACACCGCGTGGCAGTTGCCGTGCGGTGGTCACCTTTCTCGAGGAATTTGTCGGCGTGAGATGGTTCATCCCATCGTGGAACAATGACTTTCCACAGGGGGAGCATGTCCCCGAGACCGAGACGATCAGGGTAGCCGATGACCTTGAGAAAACAATCATATCCCGCAATGCGTTCGTGCACGCCGAGTCATACTACAACACCGCCGGCCCGGCACACATCGCCAACAATTCAAACACCAAAATCAAGTATTGGACGGTCGGTGGTCATTCCTGGGAAATCTTTGTGCCGAAGGAGAAATACTACAAGGATCATCCTGAGTATTTTGCCCTGATAAACGGCAAACGTGCCGATAGTCGCGCCAGTTTCCTCTGTACCTCCAATCCCGAGGTGCGGCAGATCATGGTTCGGGAGATTCGCAAGCTCTTTGACGAAGGTTACGACTGGGTCCAGTTAGGTCAGACCGACGGGATGACTTATGGCAACGGCACCTGCCAGTGTACGGAATGCGAGAAACTTGATACCTTCTCGGAGATGGGGAACAGCAATTTCCCCTTGGAACGCCTTCAGGAAAATCCCCCCGAACGCATCCTGCTGGCACATAAATGGATCGCCGACGAGTGCCGCAAATCGCATCCTGACAAGACGATTCACCTGTTGCTGTATCAATTGAGCCGGATGCCCTCGAAGCTGTTCGACTCGTTCGGCGACAATGTCGTTGCAGAGAACGCCATCGGCAGCTATGACGGGTTCAAGCAAGTCACCGAGTCGTGGCGGGGGAAGGTCCGGGCGTTCACCTCATACAGTTACTGGGAAGCCATTTCGGTGACGCCCCTGGGCATTCTGCCGAAGATCACGCCGAAGTCAGTCTCCCGACAGATAAAGTATTATGATGAAAACAATGTCATCGGGGTCTATTACTGCGTCGGCACCTTCGGCAAGAACTGGGGCTTGTGGGGGCCGGTCTATTACATGGTCGGCCGGCTGACGGGCGATCCGGACCGCAATCCGGATCTCCTGATGAAAGAGTACTGTGACGGCGTTTACGGCGAAACCGGCCCGATCATGGGCGAATTCTTCGATCATCTGTATTCCAGAATCGACAAGATCGGCCAGATGCATAGCGACGGTCTGGAGACGAAAGACCATTTCCTGCTTTACTATCCGCCGCATTTCGTCAAACAGCTGGACAAGATGCTGCGCCGGGCAGAGCAGGCGGCAGAAACCGAAAAGAGCAAGGGCTGGGTGCGGCTGACCCGGGATTGCTTTGACTATATCCGAACGGTTTCCAACGTTATCACCCTGGAGAAGGCGTACGACGCAAATCCGACGCTGGCAAATCTCAAACAGGTCAAGGAGAGTGTGGATGCGTTTCAGGACTACCGCGCGCACATCCTCTCGTACGTCGGTAATCGGGACTTCCAACTCAACTGGTTTCCCAGCTACAGCATGTTGAGCCGGTTTCTGATGAGCGATGACGGTCAACTGTATTCGGAAAACGACCCGAGCCGGCCGACCGCCTACGGCTTGATCGGTGCCCCGCTGACCTGGGATTTCGAAAAGAAGCTCGAAAATTTCGGCCAGAGTACAGAGAAGAGAATCCTGGTGCAACGGACGGCCGGACCAGCAACTCCGGATGGCCGTCTCGATCCCGCTGAATGGGACAAGGCTGAACCCCAGACATTGGACGAGGTCTCCGGTGGCAAGCCCGAAGTCTCAACCACGGTCCGGGTGCTGTATGACGACGACAACCTCTACGTTTCCTATGTCTGTGAGGAGCCGGAGATGGATGAGTTCGCGATCAAGATCACCGGGCGTGACAACGACATCTGGCATGCCGATTGTGCCGAAGTGATGCTCAGTCCCAAGAAGTCGTTCAAGACCTTTATCCACTTCATCGTGGCCCCGCGTGAAGGTTCATTTTACGACGCCAGAACCAGCGAAACCACCGACATTCTTGACCCGGCATACGGCAAGGAAGACACCCGCTGGGACCCCGACTGGGATTACACCTTCAGTGTTGATAAAGCGAACAAACGCTGGACTGTCGAGATGCGGTTTCCATTCACCAGTCTCGGCGTCCCGTCCCCCGGCGTCGGCACCACCTGGACCGCCAATTTCGGCCGCGAACGCCACACCGGGCGCCGCGCCGACTATCTATGGTCCCCCAGTGACAACGGCAGTTTCAGCCAGCTCGCCACGTACGGCGAACTCGAGTTCGGCAAGTAGTGCCTGAACGGCTCACGCGTTGCGCTCGCAGTATCCCTCGATGGCAGCCAGCAGGCGCGACACAATGCCATGACGCACGGTCGGGTCGCGCCACTGTGAGAAATCACTCAGGACCGCATTCAATGCCGCCTCGTCCAACTGCCGCAGTGGATGGTTCAGCGCCTCCGCCAGATCACCGCCATAGGCGTCTTCAAACCCGGTGTGTTGCCTCGGAACAGCCCCTCAAAGAACCTGCCCAGCACGGCGTCGTCGCTGTGACTCAGGACCCGCAGCACGACACCCGCGCCGGAAGCCATCGTCACATCCCGAGTGATGCAGCCGGGGTTTTCGAGTATCATGTTGCGGGTCAGTTTCATCGGTGGCCTGTATGGTGGCACGATTCAATATGACCGCGGGCTACAGGCAACAATACTAAACGGTCGGAATCTGTAAACCAAGCGCTGAAATCTGGAGTCGGACGGTGACAGCAGGTGAAACAGTTGATTTCGTTGTTGAAATTATTCCCGATCCGGATTGGGCCGCCGAGAACATCTTCGAATTCGGCGATGCCCGCGGTGCGGGCGCCATCATCCTACTTGGGATCGAGCACCAGCGTCTTCAGTTCAAAGGGCGAGAACGCCAGTTCGAAACTGTCTTTGGTGCGTTTGACCGGTTGCGCCCGTTGCCCGTAGATGTCCGTCAGTGACACGTCGTTGAGCGGGAAACAACAGGACAATGCCACATCAGCTGGTTCGGGCAGGCTGTTCCACAGGCGCAGAAACGTCATGCCGTTGTGCTGCAGCAACGCGGTCGCCAGTACGGCCGGTTCTGAGATGTGCAGCAGCGACCGTTTCATGTCCACTGCGAGATCGCCGTGAATCATCGACGCACGCACCGGTGTGTTGACTTCGGCGGCGCAACCAACCGCCCTCGCCGATATCCAGTCGCCCTGGTGTGCGATCAGGCTGTAGCGGAACCGCAGCTTACCGCTCAAGGGATAGGGACCGTAGTGGTAGTCGCTGTCGCCGGATGCCAGGATCAGCGACAAGCCCGTGGCATCGGGCTCGCCGCGATAGTAACCGGTATTGCCGCGATTGATCAGGGTCACGCCGCGCTCACCGTTCGACAGGCAGCCGAAGCTCTGCCCCGGAACACATCGTGCCGTCGAGCGTTCGACCGACAGCGGGAAATCGGTGTGGAAATCGCCCTGAAACGACGGATTGAAATGAACCCGGACTGCACCGGCCTCATCGGCCTCCATATGCAACCCGGACTGGAGTGTCGACGTATCCTTGTCGAAGTCGATTCGGGTTTCGAAGTCGATGCGCGGCGAACCTTGATAAAACCGCACAGACACCCAAACCTGATAGTCGCCGATATTCCCTTCGGTCTTGAACGTCGTGACGTACCGTCCCGCGTGACATGCCAAGCCGCCGGGGCCTTGCCCGGTTCGCACTGTTCCGTCCAGAAAATCGGCTGTCAGTTCGTTACCCTCGAACGGATCGCCGGAAAGAAAATTGCCATCCGCAGCCGCCAGCTCGAGGCCGGCCAGTGTGCCTCGGCCTGTCATCTCGGCGTTGATGCAGCCGGTGTCAACCGCGGTACTGTTCACAGCGGCGATTTCCGGTAGATCGGGCGCCGGTTCGATGGCGATCGTCTGAAACCCGAATCCCGGTACAGCCGCCGCCAAGATGACATCCGCCGAACACAATGAGCCGTCGGGATAACGTCTCGAGCGCAGACAGTCAAACGGCACTTCCTCGGAACCGGCAAACAAGCGTATTCCCTTGCCAAAGCCCGTCGGCAGTTCGATGGTTGCCGCTGCCGGATCATGTCGGTCGAAGGAAAGCGGGTTGAATAGACAGAGCCGCGGCTCCGGCGAATGCTTGACGGTATGGCGCAACAGATCGCCGCTGTGCCGGCTCAGCAAAGTCTCCGCGGTATGCTCGGCGGTGCGGCACCAGTCGACGCCCATGCGAAACGGAAAGTCACAGACCGCCAGGCTGTAAGCGCTCTGGCAGACATGAACATCGTGGCATTGGGCTTCGAGCACCAGCTTCCAGGCCCGGGCCATTGCCGCACTGTCCGGTTCGTCGTTTTCAAAACCCGCAAGCGCCCCCAGGGCCTGCACGGCGTCGGCCGCATAGAGCGATGCTTCGGCGCGCTTGATGGCGGTCATGACCGCGTCGCCGAACACGCCCCAGAGACAGGTGTAGCCGAAGTAGTCCGCATCGAACGCCCGCGATTCAACTGTTTCTGTGTCATACCCTGCAATGAACGTCGAGAGCAGTGTCGGTTCATACCCCCGGTCGTACAGCATCCGCAGGTGTTCGTCCGACATGCCGACAGTCGGCCATTTCGAGAGCAGGTACCCGTCATGCCGAAGGTGTTCATTACAGACGAACGGCTTGCCGTCCCGTCCGGATTTGAGGAAGTCCGCGATGAAATCCGCATCGTGCGACACATCCAGTCCCTTGGTCAGCAGCATGCGGTCGAGCCCGCGGGGTTCGGCCAATGCTTCACACTGCCTGACTGTGGCGTCGTTTATCCCATACGGATTCAAGTCTTCAAAGTAGTTCGGTATGGCGGGGATGGCCTTGCCGTCGGCGCCGCGCCACAGGATACATTCGTCGTCGATCGCCGGGCAGCGACCGAAGTGATTGATATGGGCGCGAAGCACCACACCAGTGTATCCTGCGGCCGACAACAGGCCCGGCATGTTCGGGACGAACATGTGCTCCTGCTTGAAGTGGGTCACGGATTTGCATCCCACAAGCCGTTCGAGAATCTCCTGGCCATAGAGGAATTGACGCACGATCGATTCATGCCCGAGGACATGGGCGTAAGGCTGTGAGTACGTGCCGTCCGCGATTTCGATCTGCCCGCGTTCAATGCGCTCGGCAATCTCACGCAGCAGCTCGGGATCGTACCGGCGCCAGTATTCGAAGGTGACCGCCTCGATCTCGAAAACGACTTTGTAATTCGGAAACGAATCGAGGCGGCGGAACACGTGATCACGCAGCCATCGCGGCACCGTCTTGCGGAACTCCCAGATCGGTCCCTGGTAGAAGCCTTTCTCGGCCCAGCGGTCCATCAGTGTGGTACCGCCGTGATAACCATTGACGAAATAAAGCTTCATTGTATCCTGAATTGAGGTCATGGCGATTTGCCAACAATCGTCGCCGGGACCAAAGGTGTCTTGACGCCCAAGGCGTTGTACATCATAGCCCACGGTAAGCAAAGCGCCACCATGGGGTGCGGATGGAAAGGAATTTCAACCCCACGGAGGGACATGCCGAGACGTAAGAATTGCCGAATAACCGACCGACCGGCCATTCGTGGCAGCGCAAGGACCAGGTCAAGGTAATTGAGCACGTGCTCAAGGGACAGATTGAGGCCACTTTCAAGTGTGTCGACTTGGCAGCGGATCTGGGCCCGCCATCCCGCTCGTGAGCGGACGGCGAGGCTTCGCAAAAACATCGGTGCGGCCCGGAAGCGGCGGAACACCTGCCAGGCATGGGGTTCCGCCGTTCTTGACGGTGGGCAGGCAAGAAAAAGCGATTTTTTTGGGAGAACTTGCAATTGACCGGCAAATTTCTTATACCTGTTTATAAGCGCTGGCGTGGTGGGGAACCGTGATCGGCGGAAATCATGTCTGATCACTCAAACTCTCAATCAAAAGGAGGATTTTCAAATGAAACGCGGAGTCACAACGACGTTGGGTGCGGTAATTGGTGTGGTGGCATTTATTGCGGTAACCGTGGACGCGGCGATCGTCAAGACTTTCCCGGATGATTTTCCGGGTGGAACTGCGATCTGGGACGCGATCTCCGACTTCCCGGATGGCGTCGCCGGCGACCCGAACATCCTCCAGATCAAACCGGGCACCTATGAGTTGAATGGTTTCGCTAATTTACGTGATGCCAAACACAACACCATCATCGGCATAGATCCACGCCCGACAATCAATGTGAACGTCAACGAGGGGTTCAAGGGCAACGCCAACAGCGAAGGGATACGGATCGAGAATCTCAAGCTGGAAGTGCAGAGTCCCATCGGCAGCGTATTCGAGGCCGGTTTCTCCGGGCTTTACCTGTACCTGGTGAACATCTTCGATCGCGCGGGTGCGTCTAAGGCGCTCGATCGCCCCGGGACAGTCGGCAGTCCCACGGTCACCATTGATCGCTGTGAGATCGCCTTTTTTGACACTGCCATCAGTAATCCCAGGCCGGGCACGGTGCTCAAAGGCAGCTTTGATATTCACGGCAACGGGGACGGTATCAGGACAACCAACAACGACCTCACCATCGATGGCACGCCAAGTGCACCGGGCGCCCCCGACGGCGTATTCCGCGGCAACGTGCAAGCGCTCTTTTTGAACAACTCGAGCGGCCACGTAGTGAAGAATACGTCGTTCTCCGCTAACGACACTGAGGGCATCTATGTGAGAGTCGCCGGAGCTGAGATAACTGGTAACCTTGTTGTCGGCAACCAGGGGACCGGCATACGAGTATTTGAAGGTTCCGGCGTCGGCACCGTCACCATCAGCGGCAACGAGGTGCTGGACAATGACACAGGCGGCGGTAAGGGCGGCATCGCGATCCGCGAGGCCCCGGGCACCATCGTAACGGATAACGTGGTTGGGAACAACCTGGGGAATGGCGGAATCTATGTTGAGTACAGATCCCACAATATGGTGATTGGCGGGAACGTGGTGTACGGCCAAAGGGCCACGACGACCAGTGGCGGCATCCACATTGAGGATTCTTCCGGTATGGAGGTCTTCGCAAACACGGTGTCTGACGATGGTGCAACGGGCATCCTGGTGCGTGGCGGCACCAGTCAGGCTGAAATTACCGACAGCATCATTATCAACAACAGCTCTGGCATCAAGACTTCAGGCAACCCCACCGTGACCTCGAACTTCAACGATCTTTTCGGCAACAGCAACAACTACGAGGGCGACGTCGTCGCTGGCGCCAATGACATCAGTGTCGATCCGGAGCTGGCCGTGAGTGAAGCAGACCCGTGTTTCCTGTATCTGTCCTGCGATACGCCGGCGGCAGTACTGACCGGTGCAAACGGGGGCGGCTTCCAAGGCGCGCGTGGGTTCTGCCCGGACTTGGGCGACGATGACGACGGCGATGGTCTTGCGGATGGCTGCGACAACTGCCCCGATGCAAGCAACCCGGGTCAGGAAGACTGCGACGGTGACGGCGAAGGCGATGCCTGCGACAGCACGTCTTGCCCGACAGCCCAGATACTCGATGCTGTATGCACGGCATTCACCGCCGTTGCGCCAACAAGCGTGGAGGGGTTGGAGGCCGATGTCCGGCAGATAATTGAAGGCTTGCTGGACGGTACCTGCTCGTCGACGACTATCGAAACTTGCGTCGCTGAGATCCTGTCACAGCTGTAACGTCAGATTAAGGCTGGAGCAACGGTCGGCCTCGACCGGAGCAAGTCGGGGTGTTGGCAAGACTGAAGAGGGGGCGCCCGTCGCGGCCGCCCCTCGCCAGGTTCTGATCCCGATCACGCTGGTCTGTCGCGGGGCGCCGTGCGGATCGGCGCCTCCGTCAGTTGGAAAAACCACACTGGGCAATGCCCGCGGGTTTCGGACGCCGGTCCCTTTGCCCGGGTGGAAGAACTTTCACCTGTTGCTTGCTCTCTGATTCCCGTTATGTTGTTGTTCAGACTAGGAAAATAATTCCTGTCATGTCGGAATGGAGAGCGACAAGGCACATGAACAGCCAGCAGATCGCTTTGGAACGACGTTTCTTCACCTTAATTGAGCTGTTGGTCGTAATCGCAATAATTGCCATTCTCGCGTCCATGCTCCTGCCGGCGTTGCAAGGTGCGAAAGCAAAAGCCCATCAGGCTCTTTGCGCGAGCAACATGAGGCAGATTTCGTTCAACGTACGCCTTTACCTGGACGATAATGAGGCTTGGTTTCCTCAATTCTGGCCGCCGAGCTGGTTTGCTCGCCTGGTGTGGGATCCGCCTTATCGTATGGAAAAATCGCTTTCCACATGTCCGGGGAATCCGTGGACATGGTATAAGGCGAGCCAGCCGAACTCCAACGAAGACACAAATTATGCGTATAATCGGGCACTTGGCGCTGACGATGGCGCCGGCGGCCGATGGATTCGTGAGACGCGGCTGGTCAACCCTACCGAGACCTCGCTCTTAATCGATCATGCATCCACATATGGTATGGGCCCGGAGAACGCGGCCCAATTCAATGGTACCCATACCGCCTTGAACTGTGATTTTTTTAGTCTCGCGAGTGTGTTTAGTTCTACGCCGACTAATATCTGGTGGGGGCACGCCAATCGTGCAAACCTTCTGTTCTGTGACGGTCATGTGGCTGCTTTTACCGAGGCGACGGCAGATCCAGCCTGGTGGTGGCCGTACTGAATTATCAAGCGCGCTTTTAAGACGCCGCTGGGGAAAGCGGTACTGTACCCGTCGATAGCACGAGCACGGAGGCATCGCGGTACGTGAAAACGCATGAATAATCTAGGTTAACACCTTAAAGAGGTCCGCAAAAGATTCGTGCATATGGGGACATGGACCAGTCACAATTGCAATTGCCGGGCGTTGCCGGGCGTTGCCGGGGTGAAGAGTGTGCACCGTAATATTGCCGGTTTTTTTCTATCAGCCGTATTTGTCTGTGTTGCGGCAGCGGCCGACAACCTGGTTGAGAATCCAAGCTTTGAACAGGGCGAAACCGATCCCGTACCCGGTTGGACAAGCCCGGAGCAGATAATCCGGGACGCCAGCGAAGCGTTTCACGGTGGCCGCGCCCTGGCTGCTTCGAAACAGTATGTTTGCAGCAAACAGAGTTTGCCGAACATTGATGTCCGGGGGCGCAGATTCGAGCTTTCTTTTGTAACCCGGGCCGACCTCGATACGGCCGGGATGGTTTACGTTTACTTCCGTGATTCCGATGACCGCCGGCTGAAGGTCAGGAGGCAACTGCGTGACATCCCTCCCTATTGGCAGGAGCAATCCTTTCTCATCGAACCGCCGGTGGAGGCTCGTCGCCTGGAGTCCATCTATCTCTATCGCAAGGCTGAATCCGCCGGCAGCATCTGGTTCGATGCCTTTTCTTTCAGAGAACTGAATGAAGAAGCGGTCGATGGCCAGGGGAAACCGTCGATCGAAGCCGCAATCGTACACACAGCCCGTGGCATCGTCGCATTGGCATGGGACGGTGGTGGATTGGGAACACGAGCCCAAAGATTTCGTGTTGACATGAAACTGCACGGGGAGGCAAAGTGGCAGGCGATCACTGAGCCGGATTTGCAGAGGACGGGGCTGAGAATGGCCAATGTTGTAGCCCGAAAAACAGGGCAGCACCTATTCCGCTGTGTTGCCCTCGGCGAGTCCGGAGAAGCCTTCAGCGCAAGCGCCGAAGTCGCCGTTGCAGTGACCCATGCCGGCATCGCCAGACCAACGTCTGAACATCCCTATTTTCGTTCGACCCTGATTCCCGCTGAGCGGGGATTCGGCAACACGATCAACCTTCTGCGGGATCAGCCGATCCTTCTGTCCTTGAATTTTGCCGGGAAGCTCGAGCGGCTGACCAAGCCGCGTGTGGTGATCGAGCTGCCCGCCGGGGTGGAACTCCTCGAGCCTTCAGTGCCCTACACCTATGCAAGCATCATCGAAAAGGTGGACCGGGAAACCACGACGCGAAACGGGAATGCGTACACCCGCTACGTAATCCATCACAAAATCGTTGCCCTTTCAGAAAAGCCGCCATACCGGCACGCGTCGTCGATGTATTTCCTGTTGCGAGCGGGTCAGACAACGGGAACGCTGCCCGCCATGGTTTGGCATCTCGAGGATGCCGACAGAATATTTGCCGAGAAGTCCGTATCGATCAACGTCCTTCCCGCGATCCACGAATTTCCCACCACCCGAAGATTCAGGGTGCTCAGCTACAGTACGATGAATGCCAGCAAACTGACGACAGGCGCGCAGAACCTGTTGCTCGATGCCTTGGACCGCATCGGTGTCACCGATCAGGTCAGGACCTCGCCTTTGGCCAGAGATCACGGAGCCCGACGCCTATGGACACGCATCTGGAGTTTGAACGCGGCTAAGGGCGCCGATTTAGCGCCCGAGGTGTATGCCATCGACGAGAAAGGCGAGAGAAGCACACGGTATGTCTGCCCGTATCGGTTGGTCAATGTGACGGGACTCCTCGAGCAAGCCGTCGGTGATTTTTGGCTGCCGTATCTGACTGAACCGGGAATGAGCGAACCGATTGACGGCATGATTGTCGACTGGGAACCGCATGGGACTTCACGCCTCTGTTTCTGTCAGTTGTGTCGCAAAGATTTTGCCCGCCACAGCGGCATCGCCGGGACCGCACTGAAGCCCGACGTCATCCTCGAGCGCCACCGTGATGCCTGGGCACGGTTCCGCTGCTGGCAGCATGCCCAGGTGATCAGGTCCTGGGTGGGGATGATCAGAAAATACGCCCCGAGTATCGAAGTTTTCGTCACCTCGGCGGCTGTGTTGGACGATAGAGACCTCTATCATCATCCTGAACTGGGCGAGGAAGGCGAGTACTGGAAGATTTACCACCGGAAATTATCCGATATCAGGCTGTTTGATGAGCATGTTGATGCCCACGGGCCGATGATGTACGGCGCGGCGCCCAAGCAGTTCGACGCCATCGACCGCAGCGTCCACGCCGTGAAAAAGCCGCTCATTCCCGTAGTGGCCAGCTATTACTACGAGGGCGGGGCGGCCTTTCCGGCCCGCATTTATCCTCCGAAAGATGTTGCCCTCAATATGCTTTCAGCAGCAACCGCCGGAGCGGCAGGCTGCGGTATCTATTGGGGCAGCGCGGTGCTCAGTGACGGTACGTACGCCTCTGAGGTCGCCCGGGCTGTTGCGGTCATTGCCCGCGTGGAAGATCTGCTGATTGACGGAAAACGATGTGATGGCAGGGCTACTGTGACCGGGCTGCCGCAACGCACGGAAACGGTCGAAATTGACGGCGAGGCACGCGAGGTCGGCGTGCCCGACTGGGAGGGCTTGCTCAGGGTCCGCTGTTTTTATCACAGTGCCAGTGAGACGCACGTCGTCGCGATTTTCAATTTCAGCCCTGATCTGGAGGCCTTTGTCAAGGTCAGCATTCCTTTTCTTCCCGTTGGAACTTACACAGTCTATGATGCTTCGACGCAGACCGCTTTGCTTTCAGGAGCCGACCGGCCGGGCTTCACCCGCGCGGAGCTGGACAATGGGTTGATCACCAGGGCGCCGGCGTACAATGCGACGTTCCTGGTCGTCTCGCCGGCGACGCGTTCTTTTCCCGTCCGCGATCGGCTTTCTCAGACTGAGGTGATTTCTCTTTACGATGAATACTGCAAGAGCGCCGACGGTGAAGCCGCGGTTTCTGCGGACGACGGCGACCTTTCCATCGGCTGGGGAAATGCCGACAGCAGCAACTTGCTGGATATCATGGTTTCGTCTTCGACGCACAAGGTCTGGATCAGGCATCAACGAGGCGGCAAAATTATCAGGTGGGCGCCTGAGAACGGCATGGACAACCTGCTGAGCTACGGACAAGACCAAGCCGCTGGGAGTGAAGGCGGCGGCATCGACCTGTTCTGGGCTCCGGCCACAGCGCACTGGACCGGTGAAGAGAATGCGCCGTACCAAATCGTCGCCAGCGAGGTCGCGGACAGTGTCGCAGCCATCACTCTCAGACGCACCCTGAAAATCGGCGATCTTGCCGGGCTGACGATCGACAAGACATACAGGATCGCCGGCAATGAGCCGACCATCAACGTGAGCGTAATATTCACCAATAACGGGGACCGCCCGGTGCCCTTCGCCTATTGGGTGCATTATGCCTTGTCTACGGAGAGCACCGGACCGCAATACCTCGTCCCGGTTGCCGAAGGTCTCCGGGAAATTGTGCCGGATCAGGCCGGGTTCAAGCACACATTCTTTCGCCGTCCGGGCGCTGCTTACACGGCCGGCAAAATGGGAAAGCTGGAGAAAGATAACCGGCGCGGCGAGCTTGCCGGTAACTGGACGGCGGCTTATTTTCCGGATTACAACAGCGCCTTGACCGGGCAGTTTGACACGAGCCGGGTGAACCAGGTGTACCTCTACGATGTCGGCACGTTGCGCACGCTCGAATGGATGTACGACGGTATTGCGCTGGGCCCCGGTGAGACCCGGACTGTGGGTTACGAGCTCCGCCACCTGGCCGATATTCAGCCGGGGGAAATAGCGGAGAGGCTGCAGCGCAGATGAACGCCAAACCATGCAATTTCATCTACGAAGAATTCGCTGAGGCCTGATTGATGCAAACGCCACATCTGAGATTTCCCCACCTGTTTAATCCAATCACGATCAAACATGTCACGCTCAGAAATCGGATTGCCATCAGCGCCCATATCGCGGGATGGTGGTTGACCGACGGCCTGCCCAACGAGGACTTCGCCGCCTATATCGAAGAACGTGCCAAAGGCGGGGTTGGGCTCTTTGTCATCGGCGCGACTGGAATAACGTATGATGCCGGCCCCAATTGGATACATAACACCTCGGATGCGATCATCCCTCGCTACCAGATGCTGGCAGAGGCCGGGCACCGTCACGGTACCAAAGTCTTCGCCCAACTCATTCACATCGGCGATGCAATCCCGGCGCCGCCCGGCGATCGGATCCGAGTCGGTATGAAGGCTCAGGTGGTCCCGCACGCTCACCAACGCCCCCGTCGCCCGGATCGAAACCCGGACGAGCTGCGCGAACTTTCCCGTAAGTTCGGAGAGGCTGCCGCACGTGCGATAGCCGGCGGCATTGATGGACTCGAACTGCATGCCCACGAAGGTTTTTATCATGCTCAATTCCTCAGTCCGATACGGAACCAGCGTACCGATGAATTCGGCGGGTCGCTGGTTAACCGTATGCGCTTCATCGTTGAAACCCTGCAGGCGATGCGCCAGGGGATCGGCGATGAAATACCCCTCGGCGTCCGCTTAAAGGCCCATGATCAGGAAGAAGGTGGGATGACGACAGCGGATTACGCGGAACTTGTCACGCGCCTCGAGGCGATGGGACTTGTAGACTACATCAGCCTGACCGCCGGTGATGGTGGTTTGCATCACGGGCCGATGCCACGTCCGGACGGGGAATGGCTTTCTCTGGTCAACAAGATCAAGGGCGCCACAGAGCTCCCCATCATGCACGCGGGGCGAATCACCACGCCTCAGATGGCTGAAGAGGCCGTAGCCTCTGGCATGCTCGATGTCGTGTGCATGACCAAGGCGCACATCGCCGATCCGCACTTCACGCGCAAAGTGCAGGAGGGTCGGCTCGAGGACATCCGTTACTGCACTCGCTGCCTGCAGAGTTGTATCGGAGACACAGAACGTATGAGTTGTGTCTACAACCCGGTGACCAGCCGGGAGCGGACGTGGGCAGTGCTTGAACCGGCGAAACGAAAGAAGCGGATTGTCATTGTCGGCGCCGGACCTGCCGGCATGGAAGCCGCACTAACTGCTCACTCACGAGGCCACGACGTCATCGTGTTCGATAAAAGTGATCAGGTCGGCGGCCAGGTGCACCTCGCTGCAAAGAGCCCGATGCGCCGACTGTTCATCCGCATTGCCGAGTTCTACCGACATCAGGTTGAGCGAATCGAAATCCCGCGCGACGGGGCGACGACAGGTGCGTTCGAGATTCGCCTTGCCAAGGAAGCCACTGTCGAAACCATCCGCGCCTTGGCGCCGGACGCCGTGATTGTCGCCACCGGGTCGAAGCCGAGGCGGGTACAAATCCCCGGTGGCCGTGAAACATGGACGGTGCCTGACGCCCTGACCCACGATCTTGACGGTATCCGCAAGGCGTTGGTCGTCGATCACACTGGGACGACGCAGGCGCTGATGCTGACCGACTATCTCTCCGATCGCGGCATCGATGTCGAATACATCACGCCGGGCGAACTTGTCGCAGGCGCAATCGAACGAATGACCCGCGAGGAAATGCTGTCGAGACTCAAAGAGCGGGGTGTACGGTTCAATGACGGAGAGAATCTGGTATATTGGGATGAGCAGACCGCGCTGATTCGGCACAACCGCTTTGTCGAGGAGCGAACCGTCGAAGCGATTGACACCGTCGTTATTTCCGCTGGAGCCGATCCAATCGACGAATTAGCGCTCGGCGTTCGCGGGATCGTCCCTGAAGTTTATACCATCGGCGATGCGAACACACCACGGACGGTGCATGAAGCGACCCTTCAAGGCGGACTCGTGGGACGAATGCTCTGATCGACCAAGCTTAATGAGTAAGCGAAGGGCCCGAACAAATGAATCCGAACAATGCGGAAGACCTGTACCTCCTGGCTTTCACGATCGAGGGCACCGGCGGCCTGTACAACGATGCGGTTTTTGTCGAGAAAACCCGGGTCTTGACAGGCGAGCAGGGCCGGCGTAGTCGCCACATTCACGGTACCCGGGCGCTGATCAGCGATATGGTTCCGGAAACGGAGCTGAGGACGGCAAACGAGCGAATCCAGGCTGAGGCCATGCGACTCGGCCTGATGAACGCGATCTGGGACCGCAGGACATACTACGGGCTGAACTATCCTGACAGTGCGCTGACCGTGCAGAACATGTACGAGCGCAGGATTTCTGCCGAGGATTTGCGCCGGTGGAACATCGGCCTGATGGCAGAATTTGTTCTCAACAATCATCAGCTTTACGGACTCGAGGTCACTGACTGGTGCAGGGAACACAAGATCGATGTTACGGAATTCATCAAGACCAGGGTGTGCCGGCTTCTCGAACTGGAAAAGGAAACAGGCAATCACCTGGTGTGGGGCCTTGGCGATTGTTCGCAGAGCATGGCGTGCAATTGGCCCGAGGCATTCAAGTCGCGCCGGGAAGCCTGCAGTTATTACCGGAATATGCGGACCTCATTCTTCTGCCGTCAGCTTGAACGCACCCCGTTCGAGTCCTATGCGGAGTATGAGAAGGCACTTCAAACAGGCTGGCTGCCACCGCGAAACCGCTGCCTGAGCCCGGCGGAAAAGAAGATCGCGCGTCGCATTCCGGCCTATCCGCCGGATTACATTCGAAAAGTACTCGGGGAGGACCCGCGCCAGCACAACATCGTCTGCTCGACGGCGAACATATTCGACATCCATTATCACTTTGAATGGGGCAACAGCCTGGTATGCCATAACGACACCCACTCGCACGTGAGTCTTCAAGTTGCCCACGCATTTCTGCGCGGAGCGGCCAGGCAGTACGACGGGTTCTGGGGTTACTATGATGAACTCTCCGAACTGTTCGTCTACAAGCACCGCAATGGCCGCTATGCGATGATCGACATCAATGATTCCAACTGGAACGCGAAGATGGAATGGCAGGGCGGGTTGTCTGCTGAGATACAGTTGAATCGATGGATTGCAGGCTACATGGCCGGCGCCAACACGATCACGAACCAGAAGACGTGCCGGACAACGTGGAGTCTCCCGGCGCTGCCGCAGTTTAAACTGACCCCGATGGGTAAAGCGCTGAAACAGTTCGCCGATTTCTCGCTGCGTCGGCATCGCGACCGCGGCAAGACCATCGTGCCGATGGCATTGATGCTTGAGCACGACCACGGCTGGAATCCGGTCCGCTTCGGCTGGCGCGGCAGGGACAGTGATCGATGGCATTTCGACCCCCAGGGTGAGGCACGATTCCAGGCCAAGCGACCATGGATAGGTGAAGAAGTCGTCTGGGCCTGCATGCCTTTCGAAGAGGGGGACTACATGCTGGAGAACTTCTTCGAGGCCGCCTTTCCCGGGTTCCGGGAACGAATGCGTGATGACTACCCCTGGGCCACCGCGGCCGAATACATAGAGCTGTGCCAGAGCGGCTTTGATACGCGGCCCTACCAACACAAGATGCTGACTACCAGCACTTGGGGCGACCACTTTGACGTCATCCTGGATAACTGCCCGCAGGACGTCATCGCCAGTTATCCGGTTGTGATGCTCCTTGGACGCGTGAAGATGACGAGAAAGCGGTTTGCCGTGCTCCGCGGTTATGCAGAGGGTGGCGGGACGCTCATCATCAACGCCAGGCAGTTGGGGTTCCGGAACGACGACCTCGAACGCTTTACCGGCGTGAAACTGACAACAGAAGAGAAAGCCGCGACAACATCAACATGCCGCGAGTGCGGCGCCCGCTACGAGGAAGGCGTCTACCGGTACCAAAGAGTCGAGGCGGCAACAGCGTCAGTGCTTGCGGACAACGAGTACGGTGATCCGCTCATCACGGCCAATGCGGTGGGCAAGGGCAAAGTGATGCTCACCCTGCCCGACTTTCTCCACGACAATAACAGAAGCAAACTGCTCGAGATCGGCAAGGACTGCGTTGGCCATGTAATGGCCCGGCATCTTCCTGTCGAGATCACCGGACCCCCGATAGAATACATCGTCAACGAGCTCGGCGGCGGGAGCTGTGTCGTTACGCTCGTAAACAGCAGCGAAAAGGACTGGACCGGGACGGTATTATTCCGGCAGCCAAAGGCAAGCCGTACAACCGTGCGGGAGTGGTGGAAAGAAAAGACAATGCCATTTGAGGCCAACGAAAAAGACTGCACCACCCGGATAAGAGTTCCGAAATTCGGATCGCGCATGATCGAGTTCGTGGTTTCCCGATGAGGACGGCCGCGTGTAGAATCAAGATCTCGGTGAATGAAAGGAGACTGCGAGAAATGAATCGCCTATTGATCCTGACCGGATTTCTTGCCTTCACCGTGGCAAGCGTCTATGCAGTCACCTCGACCTATCCGGATGACTTCCCCGACAAGGGGATGGCGCAGACCCTCGAGGACATTCCGGATGGCACAATCGCTGATCCAACCGTTCTCGAGATCAGGTCGGACGACTACGATCTGACCAAGTTCGTGAATTTGCGCGGCAAGAAACATATCACGGTCAGAGGCATAGACGGGCGGCCGACGCTTCACGTAAAGACCAAAGGCTCCGGCGGCAACGAGGTGTTTTTGCCGGCCGGATGTGAAGGGGTGCGGTTTGAAAATCTGCGGATCGAGGTGGAGGCGAGCGGTGTGAGGAACCTGTTCGAGGGCGCCAAAGGACTCACACTCTATCGCGTCGACATGTTGAATGAAGCGGATGCGAAGACCGCTGTCCAGAGAGGTGCGGCCATCGAGGACTGTAATATCGAAGGGTTTGAACATGCGACCTGGCCGCCGCCGGTGGATCTGTTCGGTCCGTTTGATGGCGTTGTCTTTGCGGATGCAAATGCCAATGGCACTCAGGACCCGGGCGAAAAGGGGATCAGCGGAGTTCAGGTCAACCATGGCCCGGACATCACGTTCACGGACTCCCGGGGTCGCTACGAACTGCCGCAGGGCCCTCGTGACTTCGTATTTATTACCAGGCCATCGGGTTATCGGCCCACAGGACCGTTTTACTATTTCCTGGCTGAGCAGGACCAGCAGCGGTCCCGTTATGATTTTGCCCTGGTCAAAGATCCGGATGCCCCCGTCGATGACGTAACTTTTGTTCAGATGAGCGATACGCATTGCTACATCGATGACGCCTGGACGGAAAACTGGCGGATGCTTGTTGAGGAGTTGAATGCTCTGGAAACGGACACCGCCTTCATCATGGATACCGGAGACGTGGTGGACCCGACTCGCAACAACGCTCCGGAGTACGCGCTTTTCACTCAAGAGATAGCTGGTTTCAAAACGCCGTTCCTGATGGTACCGGGTAATCACGATCCGGACCATTCGAATAAGGAGGACAGATGGTCCAATTACAAAAAATATTGCGGGGTGATGGATTATTCATTTGATTTTGGCGCGTATCATTTCATTGCTGTGAACGATTACATGTTCAGCGACGAGGCGTTCGCGACATGGCTGAAGAAGGATCTCGAGATCAATCAGGACAAGTATGTGATTTTCTTTCTGCATCATCCGATGGCGGCGCGTATCAAAGGCGAATTTGACAATATTGTCGGGATTGACAGGTATCCGAAAATTATCGCTGCGTTCGCCGGCCACTGGCATGCAACTCACCGCTTCATGTACAAAGGCGTTTCGTTCATCGAGACGCAGAGTGTGCCTTGGGGCGGCGGTGACGGGACACCCGCCGGATATAGGATTGTGTTTCTCGAGGACGGAAAAGTCACCACCAAGATTCGCTACGCCGGTGTCAAGGAGCACATGGCCATTGTGTTTCCTGACGCCGCGACACCGGTGGAACCGGGGCGAGTCCGGATATTGGTGAACGTCTATGACAGCTCGGCTGAACTTGCCAAGGTGGCGTATTCTGTTGACGGCGGGGAGGAGTCTCTGATGGCGCCGGTCGGCGACTGGAGCTGGGTCGCGACGACTCCCGTTGCACCGGAACAGGGCCAGCATAGTCTGGAGGTCAGAGCAACCAGCAAAGGCGGTAGAAGCTGGAAGAGAAAGAGCACCTTTCGTGTCGCCGGCAAGGAATATGCCGCACCGCAGACGCGAAGTGAGTGGCCTTGCTTTCAAGGCAACGTACGTCACACCGGGATCGCGGAAGACAAGGTGACTGCGCCGCTCAGGTTGGCCTGGTTTCATAACACCGGCGGTCAACTGCGGGTTGGCTCTCCAGTTGTAGCAGACGGCATGGTCTTTGCCGGTGTCGATGACAGTGCCAACAATCGGGAATCCGGCGTCGTCGCGGTAGATGCGGCAACCGGTAAACGATTATGGAAGGTAGCGGCGGATTCGCCGGTCAAGGCGACCCCGGCACTTGGCAACGGACGGGTCGTATTTATCTCCTATTTGGGGACCGTGTATTGTGTCGAGTCAAGGACGGGCGACATCGCCTGGAAGTACAATCTGGGAGACGGGACAGAACCGCTCGGTGGACGGTCACCAATTGTCGTAGATGGTGTTGCATACGTCGGCGCCGTCAATGGTCCACTGACACCGATAGCAGGCCCGACCTTCATCGCTGTAGAATTGAGCACCGGGAGGATAAAATGGAAAACAAGCATACCAGACACCCGCGACATCGCCCATCACGGTTACCTGGCTACCGGCTATAAGGACGGACAACTGTATCTTGCTGAGTCAAAGCGCGGACTGTACGTGTTGGACGCGAGCAACGGCGAAATCATTTGGGCCGGCAAAGATCTCGTTGGATCCAGCACGTCCACCGGAATCACGATTGGCGATAAGCTCTGCTTCATGGGAAATCTGAGCGGCTCCTTATTCGCCGTCGATCCCGCGGCACGCAAGAGACAATGGAAATTGAACCTGTGGCTTGGCGATGAATATCGCCCTTTGCACTCGACCCCGGCCTATCTTGAGTCAACCCTTTACATCGGAACCCATTATGGGACATTGACCGCACTCAACGTGCAGAGCCATGAGAAAATTTGGGAATTTCACACGCAGCCAGCTCTGGTGAATCCTTCACATAGAATACCATTTGCACAAGAGCATGGACCGGTTCTGTCGTCTCCGGTGATCTCAGGAGAACTCGTATACTTCGGTTCGGTGGATGGCTGGTTCTATGCCGTCAGTCGCGCCACCGGAAAAGAAATCTGGAAGTACCGGATAGGCAGTCCGATCATGACCTCGGCAGCCGTTTCCGGCAATACTGTTTTCGTCGGGGCATTGGACGGAAACCTGTACGCCTTCACCCGCCAGGAAACGGGGAGATTACAGTGACGCATTTCGCCGAGCCGTGATCTTTACTTACACACCGGGATCCGAGGGCGAGCTCTATGAAAGCCTGTCCGGACAGCAACGCGAGCTGGCAGAGAAATGGAATCGGGAACAGGCGGCTGGGGAATCAAATGAGCTTTGAAAAGAGACCATGGTGATGCGCGTACTCATCACGGGAGCAGCCGGCTTCCCGGGCAGTTCGGTTTGCAGGCAAATGTCGGCGCGAGGGCATGGGAGGAATGAAAAACATACTTCCCATACTTCCCATATTTCCCATTGCCTTCCATGATCATGATGCCAGTTGGATTGTGGCTTTGCCGCCGTCGAAAAGGAGGCAAAATGCATCGGGCGTTGACAGCCTCTGAATCGATGCCATGGTGAGAAAGCTTCTCAACCCCCCTGTAGGTAATTGTCATGACAGCCCCTGTACGATTGGGCGTTATCGGATGCGGCGTTATTGGCCAGTACCATATGCGAGCGGCCGTTGGCGACGATTTCATTGAACTTGCCGCCGTGGCTGATTTTCGCCCGGAACCCCGGCAGGCCGCGGCCGATGAATTCGGTGTCCCGCGCACCTATGCTGACGGTCTCGAACTTCTAGCCGCGACACCGTGGAACATCGCGTCTGGCGAACCGGTCAGTCTTCTGCATCATCCGGGTCGAGAGCATTCCTGCAATCGTCACAACCGACGAGATCGTGGCGATACCGGGTATTGCCGAGCAGATTGACGATGGAGCGGAACTGATCCTTGAAGGCGGGGACATCTTATTTCTTCGGCAGGGAGCAGACGATGTACCTGGAAAATTTCGAAAAGCACTGTCGAGAAGGTAAATCAATATCATGCGACGACTGAATGTCCTTTTCCTGCCGAAGCCGGCATCGGCTG
>CAJWLW010000010.1 GCA_913042885.1 uncultured Lentisphaeria bacterium
CATGTGCCCTCCCCACCGGCCCGGCGGATACTTTGCCGCCAGGTCCTCACCGGTTCGCCAGTCCGTCGCGCTTAGCCACCACTCCACCTCGTAATGGTTGAAGTTCGGCCCCAGGTCGAACTTGTGTGGGGTCAGATAGCTGACGATGCGTTTGCCGTCGGGTGTCCACAGGTAATGGTCGCGGGCACCCTGCATCATGGCGGGTCGCAGGGCGTCCTCCGCCAGGGGCACTGGTTGATCGTGCCGACCGTCCAGCGTTCGCAGATGCAGAGCTTGGTCGATGTACCGTTCCGGCGATGGCCAGCGGTCATAAGCGTATAAGTCGGGGTCCGTCGGGCACCCCTGTATGTGGCTGCAGAAATAGCCGTCGGCCTCGAGCAACAGGCGCGGTGGCTCATCGGCGCAGATCATGTAATGCCTTGACTGCACGTGTTCGTCGTAGGGCTGGCCGCGAAAAAAGAAAACCATTGCCCGCCGGTCATCGCTGAGCAGGCTGGTGGCACTGCTTAGACGCCATCCGTCAACTTGCACCGATGCCACCTCAAGCCCCTGGCGCATATCCCACAGTATCGCACGCTGCCCGCGGGTGTCGTTGTCGATCAGGCAGGCGAGCTGGGTATCGCCGCTGATTTCCGTCACTTCATGCCCGGCCGGGAACGGATACTCGGTTTGTCCGGTCGTCAGGTCTAGCAGGAGATAAGCCACCGCTCCCTGGTCCGGAATGTCACCCTGGCGGAGCAGGATTTTGCGACCGTTTTCGAGAAAGCATCGGAACTGATGGTACTGCGTTCCCCAGATACGCTCTTCGGTATCCTGGCCACGGGTGTAGATGCGCAGCACGCGCATGCCGGTGCCGGGATCGGTCCAGCCATCGAAAACCTTTGTTGCCTGCTCGAATATCGACGGCGCAACCTTGCACGCTTCCGATTCCATCGCTATTCCCCCGTCGCGGTATCCAGCAGGGTGCAACTGAGCGCCGGCAGCGTCACCGACAGTTCGCCACTGCTGGTTTGGCAGGTCTGAGAATCCAAGCTCGGCGCTGACCCGTGCTGGGTCACCGTGGGCCCGAGCCGGCTATCCGATACGGTGATCTCCTGCGTTTCGGTCGTCCAGTTGGCAAGGACCAGGCCGAGGCGCCCGTCGGGCGCCTGCCACGCCGCGTGGAATACGGCCGGGATCTGGTGATCCTTCCCATCGTGTTGCCAGCGCATGGTGCGGACTTCTCCAACCTGGGCGGGCTGCATCATGCGCCCGTAGACCAGGAAGTCTGCGGCCGGTCCGCGCCTCAGGGCTGCGGTTGCGGCGAGCATCTCCACGGCATCGTCGTTGCTGCCCGCTTCCACATCCCATGGTGCCCAGTCCGTAGAGTCCAGGTTCAGGAGCGTGCCGTCGCTTTTCATCACTGCACCTGGGATTTCGCCGACGACCAGGTTGTACGCGTTGCGGATGGGCAGGTGATAGGGCTCCGGTCCCATCCCGAACCCGCCTTGGATCACGATGAACTCATGGTACAGGTAGTGAAAGAGAGGCACGAAATAGCACATGTTGTGGAAGGGCCTCGGAAAATGGCCCCTGGCATCGTGGCCCGGCGGTATGACGCGCACGTCGCAGCATTGGAAGTGCGGCAGGAAGTATTCGTTGACCGGCGTCTCGACGGAGAACACCATCTGGCGCTGGCCTTTGCTGCGCGCCAGCTGCTCCGTCTTCACTTCGGTGAAGTAATCGGCAAGCTGTTCCATGCGGTCGGTCATCCATCGGCCGGGGGCCGGGGGATGGTCGTGATCCGTCGCGAAGCAGGGGAACGTGCAGCAGCCAACGTTTTGATCCAGGAACTGGATCCAGTCCAGTCCCAGATCCGTCATGGTGCGGACGAACTCCTGCGCGATCTCCTGGGTCTGCGGCGCCCCGAGGCAGGCGGGGTGGCTGGGACGCCAGGTTGCATCCCATTGTTCGGACCAGAGGTCCCCCGTGTGTGTCCGGCACACCGACCGGTCACCGCCATGCTCCGCGAAGTAGTCGGCGCCGTCGTATCCACTCCAGAAGTGGCCGACCACCCATCGGGTCCCGTTGGCGAAAGTGCCGACACGCCAGCCGCGCTCCCGGGCCATTTCCGTGAACTCGCGCAGCGACTCCTCGCCTCCGACCGGCGGAAAGCAATCCGGGTAAACCCATGGGCCGGCCCGTTCCCACGACATGATGACGGGCACGATTGGCGCATCGATCCGTTCGGACAGTTTGTCCAGCATCGGGAGTGCCTTGCGGTACGGCAGGAACGCCTCGTTCGGCGCCGTCGGACCGATATCCAGTTCGCCCTGGATGCGCAGGATGATATGCGGTGGCGAGTCGAGCAGCCATTCCGGCACATCTGTCCGCTTGCTCAGCGGTGTGGCCGCCCATTTCTGCTGCAAGCTCCAATCGCGGTACATGTCGGCAGCGGTGTACCAGTCTCCGGTGAAGCTGCCGATCACCACGTCGTACTCCAACTGGCGTTCGCCGTGCTGCGGCCAGTCGCCCACGTGGGAGATGCCGAGGCGCACGCCCGGTTCGCGGTGCACAGGCATGATCAGCTTGATCATCCCGTTCGAATCCTGGCAGCTCACGAAGATGCCGGCCCGATCATTATAGTAAGCCAGGAACTGAGCCACGACCAAGCCGGGATAGTGAGAACAGTCGCCGTTCTCCGGGCGTATCTGCCAGGTGTGCGGGCAGTCCGGCTCCAGGTCCTCTGGCTTTGGCCCATTGAGCAACACGCCCGGCCCGAAGGGAAGAAGGATGGCTTCGGTGCCCGGCTTGCCGCCCAGACTGTAGGGCGAGACCACGAAAGGGAACTGCACGTCTGTGATCGACAGGCCGGCGTCGTTTTGCAGGGAGAGTGACCAGCGGCTGTAGCGGTCGTTGGCCGTGGCGCGGACCGTTACGGTCACGTCAAGGTCCAGTCCCCCCAACTGTCGGAAATGTGCGATGAGAGTCGTCGTGCCGCCGTCTTCCGGCGAATCCGCGCTGCTGACCTCGACCTCCACGGCCTCACCCGACCCGATCTGGCGAAAGCGCTGCGCCTCATCCAGATATTGGATGACGAAGACGGGCTGACAGCTCTCCGTCAGAATGAACTCCTGGTCCGGCACAGCCTTGCTGCGGAATGACACCAACGCACCCGAAGACGACTCGAACAGCAGGACATCCTGCGATGATTCCAAACGGATTGTCGTGTCTTCACTCATGGGTTTTCTTTGCTCCAGTAATTGCCGATTGCCAGTAGCCTGACTTGCCGTGAATGACTGCCGTGGAACGGCGGTGCCCGGTGCGACATTTTAGCAAGGATTGCTCGCCAACCAGCCGGCAGCGGCCATGCGGTACGCAGCCTTGATTATGTTCAATAGTATAGTGGATGGACGGGAATTGTCCTGAGTAATCACCAAGATACATGCCACAGCAACGCCGGCTGAGGCTGCCGCCGGTCAACTTGAGCTTGAATTGGCAGACGTCGACACCGACGAGGTCTTGGTGGTGCCCTGAGCTCAGGACGCCACGACCGCCGCGGAGCAGCAGGGGATATCTCGGCCCATTTCTTGCATCCTGGCCGGCACTATGCTACCCTTCTGCCAGATCGAAAAAAGCAATTTCTTTATGAGTCATTGATGTTCACCTTTGCCTTCATAACCGATCCGCAGATCGGCATGAATAGCCCGAATGGGCTGCATGCCGACGATTCCGATTGCGCGCGAATGGACAGGGCCGTTGATTTTATAAATGCCGCCGATGTCGACCTGGTCTTTTTTGGCGGCGACCACATAGATGTCATCGATTCTGAAGAACAGCGCGATGCTTTTTTGGCTGGTGCCGCGCGTCTGAATGCACCGTGGTACGGCGTACCGGGGAATCACGACCAGCACCCGGTCTACCTGGATCACGAGGCGACGCCGAAGGGATTCCTGTTAAACCACAAGGGCTGTTTCTTCATCGGCGTCAACGCCTGTGCGTTGCGCGGCGATCTCGGACCGGAGCCGCAGGCGGCGGAATGGGGGAATCTCCGCGATGCGATCGAGGCTGCGCCGGCCGATGCGACCCATCGCTTCGTGATCATGCATTGGCCGTTGTTCATAGTGCATCCGGACGAGGAAGACAGTGTCTACAACATGTCGAACCGGCATGAACTGGCGCAGTTCTTCAAGGCGAGTAAGATCACGTGCGTTCTCTCCGGCCACAGGCATCAGGATATCGATATTGTCTGGCAGGACGTGCGCCTTATCATGAGCATCGGAACGTCCAATTGGCACCATTACCCTGAGGAGACCTCGTTCAAGCTGGTCACTGTTTTCGACGATGGCTTTTCCGTGCGTCGCGTGTCCGCGGAAGCACCATCCGAGGACTGCGATGAATAAACCAAGCACGAATTGAACGGGTGGACGAGCGACACGAATTTTGTCATTGTCTTCACCGACACGCGGTGCAAGTGGATGTTGGGCGCTTACGGCCAGGCGAACCATTGTCGCCGACCACGCAGACTTTCACGGGAGTGTTCCCGGTGAGGCTAAACAGCCTTTCAAGCCTGCCCGTCATTGCGAACGATCGCATTGGAAGAAAAGCCCAGCAGGTAACGTAACGTGGGCGACATCTTTTTGGCCTGCTCTTGCGAAATAAGAGGTCGTAAGTCGGAGTAAGGCTTGACCCACGAGCGGCAGAAATAGCAGAGCGTGGCGCGGCGCGGTGTGTCGGTGATGTTTTGTCCCGGCTTATGCCACAGGCTCGAAAACCAGATGGCCATCGAACCAGCGGGCCCGGTGACTGCGACTTCGTCCTCCATTTTTCCGCTTTTCCACGTTGGTTTCCTGAGTGACTTGTGACTGTGCGGCACGATGCGCGTCGCCCCGTTCTCGCACGTGAAATCGTCAACCATCCAAATGCATTGCAGCGTCAAAGGAGTTTCCGGTAACGGTTCGGGCAGTTGGCCCAGTGGTACGTCGACGTGCCAGGCACCGTTGTCCGTGTGCGGTCCAATGCTGTTGAAGGTCATATCGGACAGCACACAATCATCACCCAGGACGCTGCGTGCGAGTCGCAGTAGCAGAGGGTCTTCCAGGAGCCTGGCATAGATCGGTAGGGTCGGGGCCACCGAAGAGACGTAGACGGTACTACCGTGACCTTCAATCTCCGGCCGGGGGAGAAAATTCTTCAACACGTTCTCGATCGGCACTGGCCACGGCGTGTCGTAGTTCCTTGCTCGGTTGTAGCGCACAAGTCGCAAGATACGATCGAGTTCACTTGCCGGTGCCGTCGAATACATCTGGCGAATGTACTTGTCGATCTCTTCGTCGTCAGCATGTGACGGACCGTCCCCCGGATCGTAGGGCGCAGTGAGCTGCCGCTCGAACTGTGATTCCATCGCCGTTCGGAGTTCCTCCAACTCGCCCGGGGGCAGCAATCCCTCGATCACCGTGTACCCGTCCTGGTAGAGTTTCTCGATGGCTGTTTCCACGTCGACTGACCCGACTGCCGTTGTCATGGTATACTCTTCCCGCCGTGTTTGGTTTTTTAGAGGCGGTGTTAAAAAGAGTTTCTAAGAAACGATGGAATGAGGCGGGGATGCGCCGAAGCACAGGCGCACAGGGCCAAAGAGGCCGGATCGCAGCTTCTGCTTGTCGAGTGGATGGTAAAACATCTCGTAAGTGCCTTTGAACGCGCCTTCTGATCTGAGTTTCTCGACTTTGTCCGGGTCGCCGAGTTCGGCGGTTGCCGATGTGTTCAGGTCCTTGATCTTGTGCGTGTGCCGACCAGCAGCCAGACTGCCGCGCTCAACGAGGAACGGGTAAAGTCCGGGGTCGGCTAAAACGGCGTCTGCCGTCGGCCCTGGTCGTTCAGGTCGCGGCCGCGCACGAGGAAAGCTTCGCGATCAAACGGTTCGCGTGTTATCGGGCAGACGTACGTTTTCTCACCGATCTGTGCGTCGGCAGCGATGTAGCGCAGGACGATGACGCGTCGCCAGCGTTCTGACCTGTTCGTCGTTGAGCTGTGCGGGATCATCGTGTGATGGGTCGCCATCTGGCCGCCTTTCAAACGGTAGGTAACCTTGATGTCATCAATATTCTCGGGCAGGGCGCCGGGTTCGATCTCTTCGTTAAACGCGTTGTTCGCACGGCTGTCGCGCCGGGGCAGGGTTCCTTTCGTGTGCCATCCGGGGAGGACGGACATGCTGCCGTTGCCTTCGTCGACGTCGTCGATCGCGAGCCAGACAGCGCCGGGCATGTTGCCGCTGACGTTCCAGTACGGGGCATCCTGGTGCCATGGCACATCTATTCCGGCACCCGGGCGCTTGGCCAGGATATGAATAGACCACAGCAGGATGTCTGGCCCGATCGTGCGCTCGATCATGTCGAGGATCTGTGGTTGCACAGCCAAATCCCATAGCCACCTCTCGCCGCGTTGGTGCACGCAGATGATTTCCTCGGGTATGCTGTCTGCATGGAGTGAAGCCACGATGCGTTCGATGTTCGACCGGCATGTGTCGACCCCTTGCGGCGTCAGGCAGTTGTCGAAGATGTGGTACCCATCTTCCCGGTAGTGCGCCTGCGCGGTGTCGTCATAAACGAAGTCTTGTGAGATCATCAGTTCCTCTCGTGTTTGTATTCCAGAATGACCTTGGACGACTGGCCCGACGCGAACTGCTCGTTCGTGGTGCCGCCTGCTCGGATGGGGAGCGGTGCGAGATCAATTCGGTCACGCGCCGTCCGTCGCGATCATTCGTGGTTCAACCTTATTTTGTTTGGTTATTATACTCCTAAACACAGAATAAAATCCCATGACTCACGGATAATCTATGTTCGTTGTGCCATACACTGGGTCAGTAGTCAAAAAGTCTTTTGGTCCACGTGTTCACCGTCTACCTGCAACGGCAGAACCGGACGCAATTAACACAGGCGTTGCTTTTCGTTGAGGGGAACTCGTTGTGATTGGAGCAGATGTCGGCGATAATCGAGGAAAAACGAATCATTGGGCCGCCGCAGGACATACTTGAGTTGACCAACTCTATCGCGGCTTGGGATCGGCTGTCATACGTTGACCGACTTTTTCGAAGCACAGGCGCACCGGGCCAAAGAGGCCGGAGCGCAGCTTCTGCTTGTCGAGTGGATGGTAAAACATCTCGTAGGTGCCTTTGAACGCGCCTTGTGCTCTGAGTTTCTCGACCTTGTCCGGGTCGCCGAGCACGGCGTTTGCCAATGTATTCAGAACCTTGATCTCGAGCGTGTGCCGACCCGCGTCCAGACTGCCGAGCTCGGCGGCGAACGGGGAAAACACCGTGTCTGCAATCTTCTGTCCATCCACATGAATGGCGGCCGCGTAGCAGAGTTCGCCGATCGTCAGGGTGCACGCCGCGGCGTCCTCGGTCAATTCGAAGTCAGCAGTGTAACTCATGAAACCGGTGTAGCTGCCGTACCCCAGATCCTGCCAATCCGGGAACTCACCGGCGATGGTCACGGCATCTCCATCCGGGAGTTTCAGCGTCCAATCGGTTATTTGCTGTGGCGCGGCAGCGTCCGGTTTGTCACTGTCCGCGTCGAGCGTGTCGACCGGCTCGAAGAAGAGCAACTTCGACTGCGCGCGCTGAAAGTCGATCGTCAGAGAAGTCCCCGCTGTGCCCTGGGCACAGCAGGTCATCTGCCCCGAATCCAATGCGATTTCGTGGACCCGAGCCTGGCGCACGAGCCGGAGCGTCAGGCTTTCGGCCGTCGCGGATTCATTTAGAAAGAGGCAGATTGTCTCGCCGCTTTCCGCGGTTCGTCGACGCATGGCGACCGGCACATCTTCGGACACGACGTTGAGGAAACTGTCGCTCTCGCGAAGGGCACAGATCAGGTCTCGCAGCGTGTCCGCCTGAACGTGCTGAACAACGCCCCGGTCGCGGTCCAGTGTGTCTATCTGGCCTCGGATCGCATCCGACATTATGGCCTCAGGCGGCACCAGGAGGTGCGTGTAGGTTCGGCCGCCGGCTGCCGTGATGCCGTCTGCTGCGGCTGCCATCCCGGTGATGTCACCGTCCCAGACGTAATCGTAGTCGACCTGGTTGTAGGTGAGCTGTCGCGCAATCTCGTCTGTCGGCGCGGCGAAGGTCAAATCCGTGTTGTAAAGATTGTCCAGTGGCACATAAAGCGCCACGGCCCGGTCCGGTCGGCCGCCGTTCAGCAGGCGTGTGACACGCGAGATCATCTCACAGAACATGGGGCCGTAGTGCTTGATCATCGGGTTGGCATTGGACAGTTCCGGGGGATGAAAGTGAAGCGCTTGCTCGCGGTTGTAGTTCGAGAGCTTCACAAAAAATGTGTTCACGCCGCGCAGAATTTGCTGAACGCAGACGTAGCGCATTTGATCAGGCGTGACGCCGTGGCCATATACGGCAAACGATTCGCTCATCGCTCGGGACTTGCCGAGAGAATTAGCAATGGAACCGGCGTATCTGGGTGAGTCGTCGAAAAGGCCGGGTTTGATCTGGCCGGTGATGGTGTCGACTCCGGGCAAGTCGGAATGTGACAGGTTTTTGAAGAAAACGCCGCCGCCGTATTTCATCTCCTCGAGGCTGTTGTCACCGAGCTGGTGGCCGGTGGCGATCACGCCATAGCGGGAACACCACTGGTGGATCGGCTGGTAGAAACTCTCCGCCATCAGGCTGGTCCACACATCGTAATAGTCCGCGCGCGCTCGCTGGACCGCTTCCGGCCGCAGCCACTGGCCGTGATCACCGCTGTCCATCAAATACTCGATCTCAATCTCCGGCAGCAGGTCGGTGATGTCGTAGCCCATGTTTGCCTGGAAGCGTGCCGCGAAATCTGTCGTCCATGGCCGGGTTGTCGACACCTTCGGTTCGTCGTAGAAAAAACCTTTCAGGGTGACCCCGAAGTGCGACGACAGCCGTGCGCGGTAGCGTTCGTGTATTCGGTCCAGGAATCCTTGTGTCGCCTCGGGATTGAGCATGTCGACAGACCAGGCATTGCGATCGTCGTTGATGAAGATGTTGCAATCTTCTGCGCTGATCGCCGGGTCTAAAAACCTGCAGTGCGACCGGATCGAGTGGACAAATCCGGAGATGTATTGCCAGCAGACGACCACCAGGCGTGACCGTACTTTTGCTTCGAAGCGAATCATGTCGCCGGATTCGTTTTTCTGTGGCACGGCTCGGGTGATGGGGCATCCGAACTTGTCGACGTCAAAAGTCGCGGCAGCGATCGTACGCGGCGGGACCGGGATATCGAGAACCTCGCCCGCCTCGATGATGAGGTCAATCGCTTTTTGCAGGCCTTTCGCACGGTACGCCGGGTTCTCGGTCAGCGTGCCACCGGCAGAGCCGCTGCCGAAGATCCAATCGTCCCAGATCCAGATTTCGAGACCGAGGGTTGCGGCATGTTCGAGAATGCACGACACCGCATCGAGCCAGGCGTCGTCCATGAACTCATTTGGCAGCCCGCCCCACGGCATGATCATGACGCCGCCGTAGCCGCAGGCCGCGAATCCATCGAGCTGAGACCGCGATTTTTCGGGGTCGGTCCGGTCATTGATCGCCCATACGATGATTGGCCGATAAGAGATGGGGGTTTCATCGGACAGCGGGAAGAGATCGGCGAGCTGGGCTGGATCGGGGGCGGTTGGTTTCATGAGCAAACCGTAGCGTCCTGTGACTGGAGAGTCAAGAAGGGGGTCGAGCTTTTGGGGGGTAGACGGGGAAGATAGATGAGGAAAGTATAAGCGCGTCAGGTTCATCGCATAGGGAGCCGGCTTCTGCCTTGGCCTGCGACTGTAAAAGCGGCTTGATACCCTTCCCGTAAACCGCGAAAAGTTTAGCCTGCTTTATCTTTCGCCCTTCGCTGCCTACTTGCATTTGGCATCAGCGGATTCCCCATCCTGTGGAGCGACACTTCTCAGCGGTCGCCCCAGTGGCGAATTTTGGGGTTTGCTACGCAGTTTGCCGCTCCATTTGCTTCATGTAACTGATGCCCTGTTTCACCACGGTCTGCCAGTCCGGTTTGGCCGGTACGCTGTCCAGGGAAAGGTAGGCGGTGAAGTTCAGTTCCTTGAGCGTCTGCAAGATAGCAGCAAAGTCCAAGTGTCCCGTGCCAAGTATGTATCGGTTGCTTTCCGCGAGATGTACATGCATCAGCTTGCCTTCCATCAGCCTTAGTGTCTCGAGAAAATTGCCGTCAGCCATGTTCATGTGATAGAAGTCGGCCTGAACTCCGAGATTGTCGGCGGCGATCTCGTCGACGACACTCAACGCTTCCGGGATGGCGTTGAGGAATCCGGCCTGCCCTTCGAATTTATTGATTGGTTCGATAGCGATATTGACGCCTTTCGGCGCCGCGTATTCGACGATTTCCATGGTGGACTTGACGAACTGTTGCCGCAGCGTGTCGATCGGTGTCGAAGAAAGCGGATACTCGTTCTCTATCGGACAGGCGCAGAGTTGGAAGAGCGGCGGCTGTTCGAACTCGGCGGCCAAGTCGATGGCGCGCTTGCTGTATTCCACGCCGCGCATGCGAACGGTCTCGTCGGTTGAGCAAAGGTCGCGTTCCTCGCCGCAGTGCCATGGGGCCCATGCGCCAAGGAGCGCCGGGACCTTCAATCCCATGGAGAACGCCAGATCGCGAACTTCATTGAATCGATTGCGGTCGATCCGGTCCGGCTCCGCATCCATGTCAATGCCGTCGTAGCCGGCGTCTGCAATGGTCTGGAGCACCTCGTGCGGATGTTCCCAGACACTGCACCCGTTGTCGCCGGTATTCAACGTATTTAGAACGATGGAATACTTCATATCCATGATGAGATCTCACTGGTGGAATGTTTGATGTTCGGACACGCGGCAAGATAGCGTGTGTTGGGCGGGCTGCAAATAGGAGGAGGGTGCACCTCTCGCCCGCCAGGTCGTTTGGACCACGTCTAACCGACCACCGGGAAATTACTGCCGGCGATGGGTTCACCATGCTTGGCCTCAATATTCGGGACAAGGATATGATCCCATGCCTGGGAGTTATTGAAAAGAATGCCCTCGGGCATGTAGATGATTACAAAGGCGCGACGTTGTCCGGTAGTTGTGTTCTTTGGGGTTGAGTGGAAGTTCAGGCTGTGATGGAACATGCATTCACCCGACTTCAACTCCACCGGCACGCCGAAGTTGGCTTCGTGTTCTCCCATGATAACCCGTTCCGTCCTGGCGTCGGGATTTTTCGCCAATTCCTCCAACTCCTTCTTTCTACCCGCCGGCGAGAAGCGCGGATCTCGGTGGCTGCCGGGGACGACATGCATACAGCCGTTCGCCACGGTTGCGTCATCCAGGGCGATCCAGCAAGTGAGGATGTTCGGATCGGCGAGGGGCCAGTTGTAGAAATCCTGGTGAAACTGGAAACGGTCGTTTTCCTTTGGTGGCTTGGAGATGATATGGTCGTGCCACAGGCGAAGTTCCGGTGTCTTCAGCAGTTTCTTTGTGATGCCGGTGATCAACGGGTGGCGCACCATTTCATTGTACGCCTCATCCCGCTTCCACAGATTGACATACTGCCTAATGCCCCCTGCTTCATATTCGGCGTCCTTGGCGCCCCGGGCGTGTCCGACGCTGAACTCAACGGATGAATTATCACCTCCTCCTGATTCGATACGAGCAACCCGGTCGAACCCTTCAAAAAGTCCTGTGACTTCACCCTGCTCCAGGACCTTTCCATATTTTAAATAACCGTAATCATCCCAAAATTGGATCTGTTCGTCGGTAATCATTTGTCGTTCCTTTGTTCTGATGACGTTGGCTACAATATACGCCCGCCTGGCGCTTATTCTGTGCTTTGTTTTTGCCACGGGCGCGGGCATGGGTCATCGCCGGGGGGACGGGGAATATTGGCCCAGTTCCCGTCCGGGTCGACGCCGCGACAGAGGATGGAAAAATCCCCGTATTCCAAATAGGGACGAACCGTCGTCGGGGAATAGCGGAGCGTCAGGCCACCGCGTCGGCGATCGGAGCGGTTCGCATCGGAGGCGTGTAACAGCAGGTCCGAGTGCAGGGAGATTTCACCGGCTTTTAATTCGAGGCAGACCGGATCGCCGTATTGTTCGACGTCGATTACCGATGAGTCGAACAAGTTCTTTTCGGCCGCGTCGCTTTCCTTGAGGGCCAGCTCGCCAAGGCGATGGCTGCCGGGAATGATCTGCATGCACGCGTTTTCGCGGTCGACATCATCGATCGCCAACCACGCTGTTACTGTCCGTGACGGCGTCAAGGGCCAGTATGCGGCATCCTGGTGCCAGGACACGTGCTTTGGGTCACCCGGAAGCTTGCAGAAAAAATGCGTCCCCCAACTGACAATGTCGGGGCCCACCAGATCCTCGATCAGATCGAGGATGGCCGGCGTCAATGTCAGGTCGTAGAGGCCGCGGCAGGTGTTCTGATAGCTGCAAATGGCATAGGTGTCGCGGCCGTCGCCGGCGGCCGCGACAGTCGCCAGCAGGCTGTCGAAGTACCGCCGGTTGGCATCGACGCGGTCCTCGTCGAAGATTCGAAATGGGGCCAGGTAGCCGTTCTCGTTGAAGAAGGCCACCTGTTCGGGCGTCAGCGTTTTTGCCGCGGCTGGATCTGCCGGTTGAAACGACAAGTCGCGGTCCAGTTCCCGCAGTTCCGCCTGTTGCTTTTCGAATGTCGTCATGTTGAGTGTCCAACCAGCGGTTGGATTTGAAGCGGCGTTTTTCTGGCCGGGAGCTTTACTGCTTGGCCTTTTTGTACCGATAATGCCGGTTGATATAACATACAATATAGCAGCTGTTATATGTAATAACCCTGATGGTAGTGATGCACTTCACCTGGCGCTCGGCACTGTCCGTATCCGCTGCTGCGGGTCCGTCGGTGTTTTGCTGTACAATCTTATCCAAACTTTTTGATTTTCCAGAACTGGTGCGCTACGGTCTCGTGGCGAGTCCCTCACATTGGAACCGGGAGTGCAACGGTGAATGCCGGGATTGGAGAAGGACCATCAAACCTGTCATCCAGGCGTTTCCAGTCGGACGGGTTGACGCCCATGCAGGTTTTGCATGAAGCATAGGCCTGCGCAGAGTCAGGAAAAGGGGTAAGATGCTTAGACTACTTTTTGCCGACGGGGGTTTATGATGGAAATAGTCGACGCCTATGCACACTGTGGCTTGAACAAATATACGCCTATTGAGGATGTGCGTGCAGTAATGAAAACGGCCGGTGTTTCCTGTGCTGTTCTTGTGCAGCATATGGGTGAGTTTGACAACTCGTACATAGCCGATATTGCCGCAAGTGACCCAACCTGCTTTGCCGGTGTATTTCTCGTTGACAGCAGTTCCGTTACGGCAGTTGAAGACTTAAAGAAAGAGGCCCGTTCCGGGGTTTTCAAAGGCATACGTTTCACTGTCGATGTTTTCAAAAATTCCCCGCAATTGTGTCAGGCTGCTGTTGATGAGGGGTTGATAATCGTTTTGTATGCACCCGACGGCATCGCAGAACATGTTGAGATACTGGATGCATTCCTCAACCTCAATCCCTCCTGCCGGTTGGTCATAACGCACCTGGGCAATCCGGATCTCGGTGAAGGGCCTGGCTTTGAATCTTATAAAAGCGTCTTCACATTGGCCCGGTATGCGGGAGTTTATTATCAGGTTTCCGGGATGAAAATGTTCTGCCCCTACCCCCACCGTGAATTGTATTCACTGATTGGTGAAGCTGTAGAGGCTTTCGGCGTTTCAAGGCTTGTCTGGGGTTCAAACTATCCTGTTGTGGGCGATGACGATGATTATATGAAGGACCTACATCTTTTACTTGAGAAAAAGCTGCCTCTGCCGGAGCAGACGATAAAAGAGATTGCCGGGAACAACGCCCATCGATTATGGTTCTCCGACACGAACTGAAGAAAGGGGAATAGTTGAAGCCCCACCTGTTTTATCCATGAATAGGCCGACATCTGTTCATGGAAACCGATGCTCTTAGAGTTGTTGTAGACCCGGTTGAAGGTGGTAAGGTTTGTTCTTTTGTTTCCAGACAAACGCAAAGGATTTTTTGTCAGGCCCCGCGGGAGAATCTGGCCTGTGATTTCGATGACGATGGTGACATGGACATCTATCTGACCAACAACAGCGCCCGGCTATTTTGTGCAGCGCATATGTAAGGAGCAAACGATGGTGGTCGATACGGAACTGCGTAAAAACGAATATTCATCCGGCAGCGGCAAGCCGTTGGACGTGGATCAATTCCCGTTCAGCTACGCTGATGAACCGCGGGAAAATCCTGGGGCGATGGAAGGCATGCTATGTCAGTGTGACGATGGATCAATCCTGTTCAGCGCTTTTGATGCCATGGTCGAAGGCGATGTGTCCGAGCATTTCGCCTGCACGCGATTCAAGCGTTCGACTGACAACGGTCAAACCTGGAGCGAGCCCTGGCATAAAAACAACGCCGAGGGCAAAGCCTCCGACTGTCATCACATCACGGTTCTGAATCTGGCTTCGGGCAAGTTGGGCATGGTCTATTCAACACGCAACGTCCCCAAGGGTCGCGTCGGCCGCGACGGCGGTACGGTGTTTGCCACAAGCTCGGACAATGGGCAAAGATGGTCTGACGTGTCTGTTGTCGAGCCGCGCTTCGGCATCTGCTGCACCGGCCATGCGATCGTGATGAGCACGGGGCGCATCGTCGTGCCGGTGTTCAAGTGGATCAGCTACGATCCAACCGGCGAAGCCGAGAGCATGATCTCGCCGAGCGTGTCGTATGCATACGTCTACGTATCTGATGACCAAGGCCTGACCTGGACCCAGTCCCTCAGCGAACTTTTCGTCAGCGACTACCGCGCGGCGTACGACCTGGAAGAACCGGCGGTAATTGAACTGAAAGACGGGAGACTGCTCATGCACCTGCGCTGTCAGCTTGGCTGCGGTTACCGATGCTGGTCGGAAGACGGTGGCATCTGCTGGTCGCGACCCGAGCCGCTACCATACGCAGCTGGCTATACACCGCATTACCTTAAACGCCTGCCTGGCGGAGAACTTTTAACCATCTGGACACAGGTCTCCCGGCAGGAAATCCTCTCGGGCTATCATCGCCATCGACTGACATGTGCTGTCTCGCACGATGAAGGACAAACCTGGGAGAATTTCAAGAACCTCGAATCGCTGGACGACACGACGGTTGTCACCCCTCCGCCGGCCCATCGCTATGAAGTGATCGAACAGTGGGAAGACTACGGCTACTACCAGCCCTCCCACGCCGAGCGATATCATCGTGCCCCCGGCGTACTTCGCATCGGCTATCCCAATGCGTTGGTGCTTGACGACGGCAACGTGCTGGTCGTCTACGACCATGGCGCGGGCGTACTCGGCGACAAGAGCGGTGTCAAACAGCGTATCATTCCTGCGAGTTGGTTTATCGAATAGTCGATGAACCCGTGGGGCATACAGGAAGGCAATGACGTGAGAAGGATCAGAAAAAACAGAAAGCCGCGGCTCTCCGGGTTGATCGTGGTGGCTCTGATGGGAATCCCCATTATCTCCGGCGCTGAGGAACCGAAGGCACCGGTAAAAATCACTTTTGAGAACGTCACTGAGGCGCTGGGACTCGAGGGCTTGATTGATAGCGAGGCCTACTGGGTGGACTACAACAATGACGGCTGGACCGACCTCCAGGACGGCGGGAGAATCTGGCGGAACGAGGAAGGCAAGACGTTCGTCAAGGTGGATGGCGGCGGCTCGCAAAACAGCTGGGCCGATCTGGACAACGATGGCTACCTTGACTTCTGGAATCCCGCGGCTGGAATAGTCAACTTCGGCTCTGCGGAAGGAAGGTTCACCCAGCCGAAGAAAAATCCCGAGCGGCTCTGCCAAGTGAGCGACGGGGGCACGTGCACGGACGTTGATGGGGACGGGTTGGTGGACATTTACTGGACCGGCTTCGAGAACAATGGATTCCAGCCGGATGCAATCTGGCTGAACCAGGGAGAGAGGACCTTCAAACGTATCTGGAAGACGGAAGGCCCCGCGCAAGCGGGACGCGGGACCATGACATGTGATTTCGATAACGATGGTGACATGGACATCTACGTGACCAACTACTATGCGCAACCGAATGTTCTTTGGATAAACGATGGTACCGGGAAATTCACCGACGGCGCGGGCGAATACGGCGTTCGCGGGGGGAACGGCTACAGCATAGGGTCCGCCTTCGGGGATATAGACAACGACGGATATATCGATCTCTTCGCGGGAAACTTCGCCCGCGCAGGCCAGCCCCAGTCGCAGTTCCTGCGGAACCTGGGACCGGACAGGAAATTTCATTTCGAGAATAAGGGCACCTGCGGTGTGAACCAGCAGCAGTCTTGCTCTCCCGCCCTGGGAGACTACGACAACGACGGTGACCTGGACCTCTTCTTCGCAGCCATCTCTTATGGAGGGGTGGGCCAGTGCGTACTGTACCGGAACGAAGGAGACTGGAAGTTCAAGGACGTAACCGGGGAAGTGGGGTTGGGCGCGCTAACGGGCACCAGCCAGGCGGCCTGGGGGGATTTCGACAATGACGGTGACCTGGACCTGGCGAGTGGCGGAAGGCTTTGGCGCAACTCCGGTAACAAGAACAAGTGGCTGAAGGTGAGACCGGTGGGAACCGAAGATTACAACCGCTCCGCGGTCGGGGCCCAGATCCGTATCAAGCTGGGGGACAAGATCCTCACCCGGCAGGTGGAGTCCTCAACCGGCCGGGGCAACCTGAACGACTTCGTGCCCCACTTCGGGCTGGGTGCGTACGAGGGGGAGAAGGTGGAAATCACTGTCACCTGGCCGAACGGCAGGGAGAAGAAAGAGACCGTGGAAGTCAACAAACGGGTCACGGTGGAGATGCCTGTCCCACAAACAGGTGAGGGCACCGCCTCCGACCCGAAAGAGTAGACCGCCTCCTGTCTTCGGGTGCAGGTGGACAACGCCTGAAGGCGTCACGCCAGCTCCTGATGCCTTCCGCCCCGACCATGCTTACTTCTCCGCGTGAAGGGGGGGGACTGCAGGCAGCGTCGGTGGCCCTGACCCACAAGTAGACCTTATTATCGTCTTCCACTTCGAGTCGTCGAAGACGGTCTGATGCCAGCCCGCCGCCTCGCTTTCACCTGAGTTTTTCGAGAGCAGCAGGGCAAATCTCGCCCATTTCTTGCATCATGGCCCGCACCGTGCTAGCTTTCCAGACCGAGAAAAAAAACATGAGGCTGGCAGAATCTGCCCCGTTTCGGGTCGTTTTCAGTGCCAAGTCTTAAGTTTCAGATTCTTGTCGATCTTTGCGTTTTTACGAGAGTTCATGCGGTATGTCTTTTCAAAAAGTACTGGCCATGATTGTTGTTGCGTTGCGGCTGGTCACTCCGGGAAACGCCGAGCGCCATCTGCGCCTGGAGGAAGTACAGGAAGATTCATTTCCGTTTATCACTGAGATTCTTGCTCCGGACGCGGTTGGAATGGCGGTGAGCGAGGCAGCCCGCCTCGTTGCGGTGACGCACAAGGGAAAAAATGCGGGTCAGATATCGATTTTTTCACTTGATAAGACGGGTGGGCTGACCGGCACAGAACCTATTTCCCTGGTCTTGCCAAAGCGCGGCGAACTGGCCAAACATGCCAACTATGCGCTTGGTGTGACCTTCCACCCGAGCCTTCCCGTATTGTACGTCTGGCAGGATGTAACGCTACCGGGGGACGCGGATGCCGGCACATTCGAACATCTGCTGATATTCCGTATTGCCGACGGCAAGGCCGAGCTCGTTCAGGCCTGCGGCAAAGGCAGCGACTACTCCGTTGGCCACAAGGTCGGGTATATCGCTGTTGACCGGAAGGCAACGCGGCTGTTCTTTCCGAATCTCCAGCGCAAGTCAAACGACAAACAGCTCAACGGCATCGGTTATTTCAAACTCGGAGGAGATGGTCTGGTTCTGGCGGCGGCGGGTACGGCGGACGATGATTTTGTGGCACAGCGCGAAACAGAGTATCCAGTATTCATCGCACCGGATAGAACCGGTGGTTTCGTTCCAGTTACCGACGACGTGATTATCTTTGCCGGCGCTGCCGGGCCGGTCTCCTGGGACCTGGTTGAAGCGCGGCAGCGGTTCGCGATGTATAGCATCTACCCGCCGGGGCGGGAGAATCGCCGAATTGCCGCGCACCCCACGCTCCCGGTTGTTTACATGTCATTCACTCAGTGCGAAGAACCCAATTGCGTCCACCCAATCTATGTTATCCGGCTTAAACATGCGGAAGGTTTTCTCACCTCTAACTTTCAGTTTACATCTGTTTACGGGCCGTTGGCTCCGCCCGTCGTGCTCGGTCGCCGCCAGATGATCGCCTATGGTGGAAAGGGCCAGGTGCATTTCATCAGCATCGACAAGGAAGGCGATTTTCTACCGGAGATTCGCCGTGCCAAGGTCGGCAAAACCGAAATCACAGCGTTGTCCTATTCTGATGAATTCGATAAGCTCTATGTGGCAGTCGAGAAGGATGAATAATCATTTTTGTCAAAATCAATTGTTATCATCAATGAAACAACATCGGCTCATCCTGATTCTGGTATTCACGCTTCTGGCATCATCGGTTTTGTCCGGCCGGACGTTTGAGCTCACTGATGAAAATTGTGTACGCATTGCCGTGATCGCGTCTGACGCACCGCGGTTGAGCTGGGCAGGGCTCCACGGGCTATCCGGCTATACCACGAACGTACTGGCATTGTACAATACCGATTCCCGGAAGACTGCGTTCCTGATCGCCTTTCCCCTTGATCACATCCCTGACGATAAGCGAATCACCAGTGCCACATTGTCCATGCACTGCATCCTCTGGGGCCAAGACAAGCCCCGGGTAGAGGTGCGCCGGATCATTGGCGACTGGGGCGATGGTGTCTGCCATTTGTACCGGCGTACGCATCCGGAAAAGGTGAAGTGGACGAAACCCGGTGCGACGGGGATTGGCACCGATCGGGCGCGACGCGCCACTGGCTTGGTACAACTGAGTGAAGAGCTGGGCGAGTTCAGCCTTAACGTTACCGAGGACGTGGAACTGTGGTACTGGCAGGGCGTGCCCAATAACGGCTGGATTGTGACGCTCGAGACCAAAGGCGAAGCAAGGTTTTATTCACCAACCCATAACCCGGGCAGCTGGAAGCTGGACGTCACCTATGAGCCGCGATGAATTCAGGTTGTATGTTTCAGACCACGAGGAAAGACAAAGCGAAAATCTTTTGCAAGGTTCTATTATGACTGGTGGCATTCGGTAGTCATATGTGCGTGACAGACAAAAACAGCAAATCATCAGGAACAACATGAGCAGTCAAAACCACATCGAGGATTTCCGCGACAAGGTTCGACGCGGCCGGACGTGCATCGGGATCGGCGTAGGACTCAACGATCCCCAGATCAGCGAGATGGCGGGCGATATAGGCTACGACTTCACGTGGCTTGACATGGAACACGCGCCGATGAACATCGAGACCGGCCTGGCCCACGTAATGGCCTGCCGCGGCACCGGATGTGCGCCTTTCGTACGCGTGCCCTCCCACGATCCCGTCCTCATCAAGCCATTTCTCGAGCTTGCGCCTGCCGGTATCATCGTCCCGCGCATCCAGACTGTCGAAGACACTCGGACGGCAGTCGCCGCCTGCCGGTACCCACCGAAGGGCATCCGCGGCTACGGCCCGACCCGGGGAGCCACTTACAAGGGGCTGGACCAGAAGGCATTTCTCGACAGCGCCGAAAACGAGCCCATGGTGTTCGTGCAAATCGAGGACATCGAAGCGGTGCGCAACATCGACGGCATCCTTGCCGTGGAGGGGCTGGAGGGTATTGCGATCGGTCCCAACGACCTGTCCGGCACCATGGGCATGCTCGGCAACCCCGATGCGCCGGAAGTGATCGCCGAGATCGATCGCGTCATCGAGAAGGCGCGGCGGACTGACAAGCTCATTGGTGTGTCGACCGGTTTCAGTCCCGAGTCCTTTGCCGGCTGGATCGGCAAGGGAGTCCACTGGATTAACCTGAACACGGACTTCATCAACTTCTTCCGGGAGTCGAAGCGGGTGCTGGACGATGCGCATGGCCTGGTCGAAGAAGCCTGAACAGCCGCCCTGGCCTCCCAGCTTGCCGGTCATCTTTGGCCGGCATTGGAACCTGCATTCGCTTAGTCCGGCGGCAACGGCAGCGACTACGCCGTTGTCCGCAATGATCGGATACATCGCTGTCGACCAGAAGGCAGCGCGAGGCTGTTCAGAATACCAGTAACGGGCGAGACCACGGTTGCCGCTGGCTCCGGAGGGGCGGGCTGCCGCACTTTGGGCTACCAGTTTGGAATCACCGGGGACACATAGCGTGTTACCGCTTTAAGAGGCGCAACATTTCCCTGCAAGAACTCACGGCGGTAGAACGGGTAGACATTTGGCAACTCGTTCTGAGGTGTCAGTTCCATTACTGTGTTGCCCCGCATGCGAATGGTGTACGCGGTTTCCTTTTGTGTCGTGGTGTAAGCAGTACGGGTGACGGTCTGCTCAACCATCGGGAAGCGAAGTTCCACTACATCATGCGGACGGATACCCTCCAAGTCGATGTAGTGTGACACCTGCGCCGGGGAAATCACATCCCCGTTCAAGAGGCATTCCAGCCGGCGGCGATTCACCCAGGGCGGAATACGTATGGAAATCCGATTTGCCGTCTTATTCCGAATGATCACTTTGCCTTCATAAGGCAGGTAGCTGTGGATATCCAGCCAGGGGGCGGCGCGATTGAGGAAAAGATTGATGTGCGCGTGGTCATCGTTGCACCGTGTGATGGCATCCCACGCCATGTACAATCCGCGACACCCGTTGGCGGTGCAACATTGCATGATCCAGTGGCCATGTACCCCATCGGCTTGTATGCCAGACCAGAAGATGCCGAGACCGCGATCGACAACATCATCACCAATATAATCCTGACCAGGGATACGCCCGGCCTGCATTTCCGACTCGCGCTCAGGCGCATGCGCGACGATGCGCTCCAGGACTTCCCGATCGGTAACCTGAGATTCGATGAGATGGTTGCGTATCACTCTGTCGGCATCTTCCCAGTAATCGCCATAGCCGCTTTCCGCGAGCTTTACCGTCAGCGCTACCAGGTCGCCAAGAAAACAGCCTTCCATCAGAAGCGGATTTTTAGCACCCTGGTTGCCCATTTTATCATCCGTGGCTTCTTCACCCATAAAAGTGGGGATGTAACCGATTTCCGGGATGCCGAATGACTTCATGTATTCGTATGAGCAGCGAACAAAATCACAGGGAAACGCGTCATTGGCCACTGATCCGTATTCCAGCAAGCCGCGCAAAGCAATCGCGCGAGCATGAAAGTGGCTGTCTGAGTGACCGTGCTCCCGACCATTGCCGGAAGGCGGATTTGAGAAACCGCCCCAGAATTTGGGTTTCATCACGAAGCGTGCCAGCTTGCCGGCAGTGTCCAGGGCTTGCTCATCACCGCTGCAGGCCGCCCATCGTGCAAGCGCGCGGATTTGACCGCCGTGATACGCCACAACACTCCCCTCGCCGCCTTCATGCTCATCGCCTGGCTCGTCGGTCTTTCTCCAGCCGGTACGCGGGTAGCTGAAGGCACTGCCGAAACCACCGTCCGGATAGTATGCATAATCGTCCTTTTCGATGGCAATCCGTTCAATGCCCCGGGCCAATGCGCTCAGCGTTGCATCCCACCGATCGGTGCACTCGAGCGCGCGGCGGGTGAGCAAGGCAAGTATGAGAGTAGCCGAACCCACTATAGTCCCAACATCCTCCGGTTCGACGGCATAGGCATGGCCGTGTTGATCCGCGTGCCAGGGGCGCTTGGGATCATATATGATGTATAACAGCCCGTCATCCGGCGAGATGCTGCTTACGAGATAGTCCAGCATCTGTGCCTCGATCTCCGTATACTTGTCGCTGCCGCACATGACCCGCATCTGCGGGATTGCCTCGGCAAACTTGGGCGTACAGTCCCAATCGCCGCCCCGATGCCGCATCATGGGCGGGCGGTGGCAGAAGTGGACCTCGGTAAACATCAAGGCTTCATTGTCCGGGTCCACCGTATTGCACATGCCGTGGAGGGCCAGTTCGCCTCGCTCGACCAGATCGAGCGTGTCCGGCACCGTGTCAGCGTAGCGTTCTCCTTCACGCGTGAGGTTCTTGATACTCTCAGCCTGTGTCTTGTGCACTTGCTCTTGCATGCCCGTTCCTTTTTCCGTTTCTGTTCAGAATCACATATCCCGAATTGGTCAGGATACTGTTATACCGCAAAATCTTGTAAGAATAGCACGCGAACCGCGGGATGGTGTTTTTCTCCTGTATTTTGCCATGGGCTGCCGACGCACGCATATTGCCGAAGCCGGAGACCGGTGCGCGGCATGAAACCTGATCCGCCAGATTGGCGGATTGCGGTTCTGTCGCCCCTTGGATCAGGCTCAGGGGTCAATAATAGACACGGTTCCAATAGCTCGAAAACTTGTACGTCGCGTCTTCGCGAAACACCTTCTTCACGTGGCCGTCGACCATTAGATTATTGGCGAACTTGGATATAAGCGGATCATTGGGAAGCGGATGGTTGGGCCAGGCGTCCATACTCAAACCGTAGGTGCCGGCGTATAACCCGCGTTGCTTGTACATATATTCAAACTTGAACCCCTCTGGGAAAGGGCGGAACCAGTCCTGCATGATCATGACGCTGGCGGGATTAGAAACCATCGTCAGGCGGGGCACGGGGCGGCTGGTGTCCGGCCAGTCGTGGTTGCCTTGGTAGGTGCATACGTAACCATACCAGCCGTCCGAATAGACGCCCGGGATGAAGGGGTGATCCGAATATCTGTACCCATCGCAATCTGTATAAGGCGCGGGAGTGTTGGAGGACCAGGTTCCGTGTCCGCCGACATAGACATAGTTGAGAGATAGGTAGGAGCCTTGGCTGGAGCCGTTCCAATAAAATGCTGTCCAGTCGGAGTTGCTCGGGCAATCGAGCGTTCCTCCCCCGTTGTCGGGGATATACTGGTTGCCCCCAACACTGGGCGCCACGAACCCGTAGGAGTCATAGAGTGGCTTGCTCACGGAGCCTGGAACTTCACCGATGTAAAATTGTGACAGACTGCCCCAGCAACTGCCGACATAATAGGCATCATGGTCGATTTGGTACGAGAAAAGGGCAATACCGTTCTGCCGCAGATTTGACAGGCACACGATCTCTTTTGCCTTTTCTTTCGCCGCTTGCAGGCCCGGCAACAGCATCGCGATGAGGATGGCGATGACGGCGACTACGACCAACATCTCTATCAAGGTAAAGCGGAATCGGCGATGCTTCATTGTGAGGGGGGCGTGGCGCCGCAGCGCAGGAGTTTTGGAAACATTGAAAGAACAACCAACGCCCTTAACATAATTTTCTATCGACACAACTACAAGATGAGGGCACAGGAAACATGAATATTCTGTAATTTGAACGGAGGAATTCTAAGGGACAGGTCGCCGATGACGAAGCCGTCAATGAGCCTCAGCTAAGGACAAGGCGGCAGTGGCGGGACGGTCGTTGAGATAGTGGAAATCCGGGGATGAGGGGGCATGAGGGGGATTGATGGCAAGACCTCAACGCTTTGTCTCCATGAAATTTCACAGTGTTGTCGTTCCCGATTTTCGGATTAGCTTAAATAAGCCGTCGCCCCGTGAACACGGCGAGTTTTTCGGCGTCGATCAGCAAGCGCTCGAATACGTATCGGATCTGTGCGGGGAGGACAGTCTCGAGTTGTAGGCTGGTAACGGAGGGGCGATAGACATGCCATTGACAATAGAAGAACTGCTGGTGCGGTGGGATACTGACGAAGGCAAGGAACTCCTTCAAATGGTTGTAGCAGCATTGCTGGCAGACGAACCTTGTGCGGATATCCTTTCTGGGCTTCCCGGTGTTGCGGAAATTAAATCCGGGTTGGACCTCCGCCATGCCAACCTCAGCGGTGCCAATCTCAGCGGTGCCAACCTCCTTGATGCCGACCTCCACCGTGCCAATCTCAGCGGTGCCGACCTCCTCGATGCCGACCTCCACCGGGCGAACCTCAGCGATGCCGATCTCCTGGGCGCCGACCTCATCGATGCCGATCTCCGCGGTGCCAACCTCATCGGCGCCAATCTCAGCGGTGCCGACCTTATCGGTGCCGACCTCATCGATGCCGACTTTCACCATGCCGATATCAGCGGTGCCAACCTCAGCGGTGCCTACCTTCGGGGAGCGAACTTGCGGGAGGCCGACCTCCGCGGTGCCTACCTCCAGGGAGCGCATTTGAAGGAGGCCAGATACGACGGCGAAACCCAATGGCCCGATGATTTTGACTATGATGTTGCCGGTGCGATCCACGTGGACGATGCGCCTGCAAAAAACTGATAGCGATACGGCGATTCACGCGAAAAGGGGAGACGGGTGTCGCGGGTTGCGGTGGAGGGATAGGTTGCGGGTGAACAGGGAAGGAGTTGAAAATTGCGTAACGGGGTTGTGCAGGGAGCACAATATCAAGGTTGGGGTGCTGGCAATGGAGAGGGGTCTGTGAATATTTCGTGGCGTAAAAATTCGCCTGTAATGTTGTTCAGTCGAACACTGCTGATCGTGCTGTGGCTCGCGGTGTGTGCCGTCACTGCACAAGATGTGCAAACACTGCTTGAGACGGCCGCGGCGGGAGATGCCTTAGCGCAGTTCAAAGTAGGCCTGCTGTACGAGGAGGGCTGGGGCGTGCCCGAGGACGATGCCGAGGCGGTGAAATGGTATCGCAAAGCGGCTGAGCAGGGGCATGTTCGAGCGCAGTTCAACCTGGGCGTGATATACGATGCCGGTGCCGGTGTGCCTGAGGATGACGCCGAGGCGGAAAAGTGGTTCCGTAAAGCGGCTGAGCAGGGATTCAGCTCAGCGCAGTTCAACCTCGGCCTGATATACAACAACGGCTGGGGCGTGCCTGCGGACAACGCCGAGGCGGTGAAGTGGTACCGCAAAGCGGGTGAGCAAGGGCATGTTCAAGCGCAGTTCAACCTCGCGCTGATATACGATACCGGCACCGGTGTGCCCGAGGATGACGCCGAGGCGGTGAAGTGGTACCGCAAAGCTGCTGAGCAGGGGCATATTCCCGCGCAGTTCAATCTCGCCAGGATGTACAGAAACGGCTGGGGTGTGCCCGAGAACGATGCCGATGCGGTCAAGTGGTTCCGCAAGGCCGCTATGCAGGGAAATGCCATCGCGCAGTGCCGTCTCGGCACAATGTACGACACCGGCGAGGGTGTGCTTGAGGACGACGTGGCGGCCTTCGCTTGGTACAGCGTAGCGGTAGCGTCCGGTAATGCGTTGGCTCAATTTTTGTTTGTCGATGGCAAAAAGGAAACGCTCACCCCGACCCAGCTTGAAAACAGCCAGGCAATGGCAACCGAAATACTCGAGCAGATACGGGAGCAGAAAAGGCAGAATGAGTAGCGACAATAACCGCGGAGAGGCAGTCATGAAACCGTTATTGGGCAAGCCTCTGCGGAGAGTTGGAAGATAGGATTTCAGCCGCATGACCTCGTCTGCCGAAACAGCACCGTACTTTGTCGATCTTTCCGATTCCGGCCACCGCACGCTTGACATGAGCTTACCTGTAAAATCGGGAATCTGGCGGGCGTGGAGAAGGCGGGATTCCTGGTTTCCAGAGGGAAAAGGCACCGAGTGGTCCGACGTTTATCGAACCTGGTTCAGTGACGTGGAACGCCCGGTCGTCAATCTCCATCTGATGGGGTCTTCCTTGCCGGCCTGGGACGAGAAGATTCGGAACTGTTACGAAGATTTGTGACGCGAGGCCGCAAACGGGGGACTGTCCGACTGGGAGAGCACGCCCAAGGGCCTCATGGCAAAGCTGCTTCTGATCGATCAACTTCCCCGTCATATCTTGCGCGTCCAGCCTGAGAAATTTTCAACCGACGGCGTCGCGCTTCAACTTGCCGAACGCTTGTCAGCGTCTATCGCCCTGGGGGCGCAAGAATCTGGTCATACATGTTTTTTTCTGTTTGTTAAATGATTGCAATTTTTATAGACAGATAAATAGTGGAGCGGGTTTTTCCTGTCGCGTTTTACGTGGTAAAACCCTTGGCAAGCAGTGAGTGTCGACTCAAATTCAACGGGCAACATAGAGGTTGACGACCATGGGCATCAAATTAAAATGTCCGAAATGTGGCAAGGATTACGATGTGCATCCGGCATTAGCCGGTCAACCTCTCGATTGCTCTGACTGCGGCGAGAGCTTTACGGTTCCTACGTCCTCAGCACCGTCTGAATCAAGTGACAAGGAAGCCGAGGTCGTGATTGAAGAGTCTGGTGCTGTGGCCTGCCCAGGGTGCGGCGTTCGGTACGCTGTTGAAGGCCTTGCCAGCGGAATGCAGGTCGAATGCTCTGATTGCGGCGCGTCGTTTTCTATTCAACTGCATGATGCCCCTCAATTATCGGCAGCGACAGAGCCCACAAGCAACCCCGTGCCGCCTGGCGCGGCTGTGAGTGACGCCCCTGCGGGAAAGAAAAGTTCAACGCTCTCGGTCGTTAGCCTCGTTCTCGGATTGGCAGGAATTCCTTTCTGCGGACTGACTGCAATTCCGGCAATAATTTGTGGGCATCTTGCCCTCGGCAGGATCAAGAAAGGACATGGTGATGGTCGTGGCATGGCCCTGACAGGCGTAATCTCCGGTTACGTTTTTGGCATAGGCGCTCTGTGCCTGTTTGCTTTGTTCACTCAGGCAATCTTGACGATGTTCACAAATTTTCCGGAACATGCGGAAAGGGAAGTGGTATATGAGAAATACAAGGAACTTTTAGCGTCGATAGATACTTGTGTGGCAGATAGCGATAGCGTACTGAGTTTGGCAGCAAAGTTGGAGAAAATTGAGAAGCCAAAGGAATTGTTATTGCTTGCATTAGCAAAGGAAGAACCCTTCAGCAGCGACCTGTTTGATGAGGAGAACTGGATTGGAGTAACAAAAAGGGTTGAAGGTGAATGTACCGCCAGATTTATGAGAAATGGAAGTGGATACGGGCAACTAAACGGCAAGCCGATAATCATTATTGAGTATGATATAAATCTTTTTGTTCATAAAGAAGGTGGTCGGGTAGATATCGATCCGCCCCTCACTCTATCCGATGCAAAATATTGTATCATTTATTTACGGGATACTAATGAATCCAGTTCCAATCAAAAAAATGAAGAAATTAAGGATGAAGGCACGGGGTCCAAGGTTGACACTGGCAAGGAGCGTGCCATCCTCGAGAAGGAACTCCGTTACACCAAAGCGCAGTTCGCGTACCTCGGCGGCTATATGCGACGCAACTTTCCCAACCACTCCGTGTTGCTGATCGCCCCGCCGAAAATCGCCGGTTCCAGCCAATACGCTGAAAACCGCCTCAGCACCATCAAAAAAGCGCTCAAGGACGGGTACGGTTATCCTCTGACCATCAGCGGGACGGTGCATCTCGAGTCACCGGAGGCCCAGGACGGCATGCCACCGACGTTCACTGCGGACGCCGTCGACGAAATCGTCTATGACAACCCCGAGGCCAACCTGATTCTGTCGTTGGTCGGCTTGCCGATGAACTGGAAGGAAATGAAATTTTGGTATTTGGAGGACAATAAACGACCGAAGCTGGTCATCACCAACGGTCAGGTTTTCGAGCTCTACGATGCGATCATAGACGACTATGTCAACGCTGTGGTCCATTACAATCCGTCCTCGGAGTACAACTTTCAGGACTCTGTACCCTCCGATATAACGGAAGCCTTTGAGAAGCGATATTTGCTGATCGACAAAGACAATATCGCCAAAATCTCCTCCGATAACGAAGGCATGTTTGCACCGCCGTCAGACGAATAACTGGCACACGGCTACACTGTCGCAAAAAGCGCCGCCTCTAAAAGGCGGCGTTTTTTTTGCCCATCGAGGGTCATCGAGGTTCGGCGGTGCCCTGGATTTCCAGCCCACCCGCCGCAACGTACTGCGATGCCTGCAATTGAACGCCATTTGCAGCGCTGGAATCTCCGTCCGGCACCCCGCACGGAGATAGATCGCCGGACGGATCCAGCGCTACAGATCGACACTGCGCCAGGACGCGAAGCTTCCATCGATCTCTGGCCGATCAGACGCTCGAAACACAGCCGGCCATGGTCCGGGCGTTACTGCGTACCGCTCGACCGTTCATCTAATGCCACCCAATGAATATTCATAGAGTTACTACGCCGGCTGTGCTTCGAGCAGCTGATCCGCGCTGGTTCTGTTCTTGGTGAGTTCGGTAGCCAACAGGTGGCGCCCTACAGCCGCTGACTTGCCATGACTTGCAGGATGACAACGGGATAAATATTTTCTGCAGCCCTTGCAGGAGGGTCTCGGCGGCATTCATATCCGCGGAATTATCTATATAAACATATATAAAAAAGAGTCTGGTATATCGCTCTGAAACTGTCGGCGGGGCGGCGCCCAGCAACAAAAAAGCCTTCGGGGCGGGGAGCCCGGAAGGCTTTTTGAATTGTCGGCGGCGGCGTCAGCCGCCGAGGTTTTCGATAAGGCTGATGAGCGGCAGGAAGAGGGCGATGACGATACCACCGATGACAACCGCGAGCACGACGATCATCACCGGCTCGATCAGGGAGGTCATGGCTTCCACCGCATCATCGACTTCATCTTCATAGGTTTGGGAGATCCGACTAAGCATCTCCGGCAAGGCACCAGTTTCCTCGCCCACCTCGATCATACTCACGACCATGGCCGGAAAGATCTGGGTCGACTCCAACGGTTTGGTCATGCCTTCACCTTCTTTCACAGCATCATGAACAACTTGCACGGCGCGGGCGACCACTTCGTTGCCGGCGGTGTCGCGGACAATCTGCAGAGCGTTGAGCACGGACACACCGGAACTCATCAGCGTGCCGAGAGTCGAGCAGAAACGTGCTACCGAAGTTTTAGTGACGAGGCCGCCAAATGGCGGCATTTTTATTGCTATGAGATCGAACAAATACGACCCGTTTTTCGTTTTCAAGATCATCTTGAAAATGATAACCAGGCCCACAAGGATACAGACCCCCAGCAGAAATTTCTGCGTCATGAAATCACTGATCGCCATGACAAAGGCAGTCAGGCCAGGCAATGGCTCACCGGAAAGCATCTCTGAGAAGATGGTTGCGAATTTCGGTACGATGAAGACCATGAGACCGGAGGTAATGGTCAAAGCGATAACCAACACGACGACCGGATAGGTAAGTGCCGACTTAATTTTCGACTTGAGGCGTGCTGACTTTTCCATAAACTCAGCCAGTCGATTGAGCACCTGCTCCAGGGCGCCGGAAGCTTCCCCGGCACGGATCATATTGACATAAAGCTTGTTGAAGGACTTCGGGTGTCCATTGAGCGCTTCCGAAAATGTCAGACCGCCTTCGACGGCGTTGCCGACGTCGTTGAGCACGTGATTGAGCGCCGGCTCTTTCGCCTGTTTCTCGAGGGTGCGGAGTCCGCGCACCAATGGCAATCCAGCGTCGAGCAGGGTTGCAAGCTGGCGGGTCACGGTACAGAGCTGTTTTGTCTTGATCCTCTGGCCGCCGAAGGTGATGTTCAGAGTCATCCCCTTCTTCTTCGCCTTCTTGGTCTTGACGCCCTTTTTCTTGTCGGCACTGCCGCCGGTCTTAGCTTCGGCAATATTGGTTGGGAACAGACCCTGTTCTTTCAACTTGGAAGCGGCTTCGTTCTCGTTGCCCGCTTCGATACGGCCTTTCTGTTCCTTGCCTTGACCGTCCATGGCCGCGTATGTGTACATCGGCATGGGTGGATTCTCCGTTGTATGTGATCGTCGGCTCTATCCGACTGGCGGTGTCTGTGAAACCTGCCGCCTCGACGCACGTTCAATTCTATTACTGCAGTGCAACAGTTAGCCCAAGAAAATATGACCCCGGGGGGGTATTTGCAAGCCTTCAGCCCGCCTGCTGCTGCAGCTTTTCAATGACCCCGGGTGCGTCGGCTGCAGTGGTGATGAGCGCGCCATAGGAAATGGCTCCCTCTTCGTACAGCTGAATTAGATGTGAGTCGAGGGTGTTCATACCCCATTTCGCACCTGTCTGGATATCCGAGGTGATGCGATAAGTCTTGTTGTCACGAATCAGCGCCTTGATCGAAGGCGTACAGATCATGATCTCGAACCCGGCAATGCGCCCCGGCCGGTCGTGCCTCGGCATCAGCACTTGTGATATCACGGCCACCAGCGAGGCGGCGAGCTGCGTGCGAATCTGCTCCTGCTGGTCGGCCGGAAATGCATCAACAATGCGGTCGACCGTCGCTGCCGCACCGGTTGTATGCAGGGTGCCAAAGACCAGATGCCCAGTTTCAGCTGCGGTCACGGCTGCCCGGATAGTCTCGAGGTCGCGCATCTCTCCGACAAGAATAACGTCTGGGTCCTGGCGCAACGCGCGCCGCAGAGCTTCCGAGAAGGACGGCACGTCAGAGCCCACTTCGCGCTGGGTGACGATACTGGTTTTGTGTTCGTGATAAAACTCGATCGGGTCCTCAATCGTGATGATGTGTTCTTCACGTTCCAGATTAATGATATGCAGCATCGAGGCGAGTGTTGTCGATTTACCGGATCCCGTCGGGCCGGTGACTAGAATCATGCCGCGGGGTTTGTAGAGGAGGTCCTTGACACTCGGCGGCAGACCTATCTGCTCGAGAGTCATCAGCTCATTGGGAATGACGCGCAGCACCAGCCCGATGGAGCCCTTCTGCTTGAAGCAACTGACACGGAACCGGGCGGCTGTACCGAAGGCAAACCCGAAGTCGATACCGCCTTCCTCGCGCAACTTCTGCTGGTTGGTCTCGGAGGTAATCGATTTCATCAGGCGCTCGCTGTCTTCCGGCATCAGCGGTTCCGCCTCGAGATGCACCATGCGTCCGCTCAACCGCAGCGTCGGGGGCACACCAACAGATATATGCAGATCGCTCGCACCTTCATCCAGCACGAGCTGCAAAAGGTCGTTCATTTCCAATGCCATGAGGATATCTCCCGATCGTTCTTGACCGCGGTCAGGTGTATTTTAGAACTTCTTCCACGGTGGAAATTTCATCGATAATGCTGCGGATACCGTCTTCACGCAACGAGCGCATACCTTCCTCGTGCGCTTTGGCTGTGAGCACCGAGGCGGGCTCCTTGTTGTTGACCATCTCGCGGATGATCGGCGTGAGGATGAACAACTCGTAAATGCCCTTGCGCCCCCTGTAGCCGGTGTCGTTGCATTCCTTGCAGCCCTTGCCGTAGGCGAACTGTATGTCGCCGACCTCGTCTCGATCAAGCCCGAGCGCTTCGAATTCAACGTCGGTCGGATCGTAAGAGATTTTACAGTTTACGCAGATTCGGCGGACCAGGCGCTGGGCCAGAATGCCTTCGACAGAGGAGGTGATCAGGAAGGGCTCGACGCCCATGTCGACGAGACGTGTGATGGCGCCGGGGGCGTCATTGGTGTGTAGAGTGCTAAGCACAAGATGCCCGGTGAGCGAGGCCTGAATCGCCATCTGCGCCGTTTCGAGATCACGGATCTCACCGAGCATGATACGGTCCGGATCCTGTCGCAGGAAGGACCTCAGAGCCTTCGCGAAGGTCATGCCAACAGCTTCATTGATCGGCACCTGCATCAAACCTTCGATGTTGTACTCGACGGGATCCTCGGCTGTCAGGATCTTGTCTTCGATGGAGTTGATTTCCTTGAGGCAGGAGTACAAGGTCGTAGTCTTGCCAGAACCCGTAGGGCCAGTTACCAACACGATACCGTTGGGCTTGGCAATCAGTGTACGCAGATCTTCTTTCATTTGGTCCGGCAGCCCGATCGCGTCGAGGTCGAGGCTGACAACGCTTTTATCAAGCACGCGCAGCACGACGCTCTCGCCGTACTGGGTCGGCAGCGTCGACACGCGCAAGTCGATCTTACGGCCGGCAACACGCAGGGTAATACGTCCGTCCTGCGGCAGACGGCGTTCGGCAATGTCGAGGCCGCTGATGACTTTGACACGGCTGATGACAGGATTTGCCAGATGCTTCGGCGGCGGTGTCATTTCGTAGAGAGCGCCATCGATGCGGTAACGGATCTTGAACTCGTCGGCGAACGGTTCGAAATGGATGTCACTGGCCAAGTCCTTGACGGCCTGGTACAAAATGACATTGACGAAACGCACGATTGGCGTGCTGTTCATCAGTTCTTCGAGATCAGAATCGTCCTCCTCGTCGAAGTCGTCTTCAAAGTCGTGCATTTCAGCGATCAAATCGGTCATCGAATCGTTCATGCCCTCGGGGTAGAAGTGCTCAATGGCGTTCATGATATCGTCGGGTCGCGCGACCCGGACGATAACTTCCTTGCCGATGACATAGTGTAGCTCGTCGATCATGCGGAAGTTCATCGGCTCGACTGCGACGACATAAAGGACTTCATCTTCCTCGTAGACCGGCAGGATGCCGTACATTCGCACGATATTCGCAGGGACAAGCTCAAGGACACTGGGATGGGGCTCGACCGTTTTCAAGTCAATGAACTCGGTGCCCAGATTATCGGCGATCATCTGCAGCAGCTCATGTTCCTGGATGATACCGAAGTTGTAAAGGCTGTCCGTGAATGGCACACCGGTGCGCTCCTGCTCCTCGTAAACCTGCTCGAGCTGTTCCTCGGTGGCTATTCCAGCGTCAATCAGCATATGGGCAAGTGCATTTGATTCAGAATCATCGTTCGGCATGGCCTTACCTCATTCCTCTTCTTCGTCGGCTTTGGTGATGCGGATGACTTCCTCGAGTGTCGAGACCCCGGCGCCGGCTTTGCGCAAACCATCGTCGCGCAGCGTGCGCATGCCGAGCTCGCGGGCACGCTGCTTGATAAGGTCTGACGAAGCCAAATCAAAAATCAACTTGACGATCGACTGCTCAATCATGAAAATCTCGTAAATTCCAAGACGCCCGCGGTAGCCGCGTACACATTCCTGGCAGCCTTTGCCTTTCTTGAGCTCGGAGTCGTCAAAAAAATCGGGAGGCAGTTCGAGCGCAGTGAGTTCGCTTTCGGTTGCCTCGATCGTTGTCGCACAGGCCTTGCAGACGCGCCGCAGCAGGCGCTGGGCCATAATGGCGCGCACGGCTGAAGCAACCAAAAATGGCTTCACCCCCATATCGATCAGTCGAGTAATTGCCGTCGGCGCGTCATTGGTATGCAGCGTGCTGAACACCAAGTGCCCGGTCAGCGCCGCGTTGATTGCAATCTCACCAGTCTCGATATCACGAATCTCTCCAACCATCACGACGTTAGGCGCCTGACGCAGCATGGCACGCAAGGCTCGAGAAAAAGTCATGCCGATAGAGCTGTCGCACTGCACCTGATTGATGCCGGAAAGTTCATACTCCACCGGATCCTCGGCTGTAATAATCTTCCGATTCGGGGTGTTGATGGTGTTGAGGAAGGCGTACAAGGACGTCGTTTTGCCCGAACCCGTCGGCCCGGTGACCAAGAAAATACCGTCCGGCAGGCCCAGGATGTGCTCGATAAGCTGCTGATCGTCGTCAAAGAAGCCGAGCTCTGGAATGCCAAGCTGGATGCTGCTTTTGTCGAGAATACGCATGACGATGGATTCGCCATGCACGGTCGGCAGATTGGAAACACGCAGGTCAATTTGTTTACCAGGCATTTTGAACAGAATACGTCCGTCCTGGGGTACCCGCTTCTCGGAGATATCCAGCCGCGACATGATTTTGACACGACTGATAATGTTATTCTGCAGATATTTCGGCGGATTCTCAACTTCCTTGAGCACGCCATCGATGCGGTAGCGAACACGAAAACGTTTCTCCAGCGGCTCCAGATGAATATCGCTGGCACGGCTGCGATAGGCCTCAATAAGAATGAGGGACACCAGACGGATGATCGGTGCGTCGGAGTCGGTTTCAGCGATCCGGTCCATATCACCGCCTGTGAGCATTTCCTCATGCTGACCGGTGACATCGACATCGCCCGAAGTAACGTCGGCAATGAAAGATTCGACACTTTCTTCTGTGGAACCGTAGTGAATGCCCAGGGCCTTCGTGATGTCCGCCCGCTTACATACCATCGCTTCGATATCGGTCTTCAGGATATAGCGCAGTGAATCGAGCGTCTCAATGTCGGTCGGATCGGCAATGCCCACTGTCAAGGAATTGTCATACCGCATGAGCGGTACGATTTTATAGCGTTGCGCCACTTCCGGTGTAATCGACTGAACAACATCTTCCGAGAGACTGAAATTCCCCAGATCAAATGTCTCCATCCCGTATTCGGACGCAAGTGCTGCGAGTGTCTCGTCTTCAGTGGCGTGCCCAAGCATTTCCAGAGCGCCAAGGACATCAACAGAGCCGTCGCTCGCCTTCTGTCTGGCTTCTTCCGCCTGTTCATCCGTGATCATGCCGACACTCAGCAGCAAGTCGCATACGAAATCGGTATCGAGAGCCACGTGGCACTCTCCTATTGTTTCTGCCCCCCCAGGTATATTAGAGGGATAGCCATACCCCACCCGGAGATGCGGTCATTGAACGGACAAGTAAAGTAGGCAGGCTTAAGGGCTTGTCAAATTCACATGCGGTCTTCAGCCCCGGTGATCGGAAACTGCCTATATCAAACTCACACGTTGCGAGCATTCTTTACCTTAAATTGCTTCGCCAAACTCGGCAAGCCCTCCTTGATCCATACTTTAAGGGCATAGGCACCCTGCGGACAAAATGTAGATAACCGTGTCAGCAAAATATCGACAATTGGTGGATAAGTCTGCCCGTGGAATTGTTGACAGCCTTTCGAAGGTACTCATGAACAGGGTTGTTCACTCATAACCCATTATATTTGTTGAGGTTACAATGTTATTAACATATCATCAGGTGTTATTAGTAATAGATTTAAAGACTTAAAATATCCTTAATAAAGAAACCCAACTCCGCAAGGCGCTCTCCCAATTAAGAATTCAAACAGTTGATTGGCAATGATACTCACTATGACTACATTAGGCCGTTCCTTAAATAACCAACCCGTGAAGGCGAATCAAAGATGAAAGTTACGGTCTCATCACAAGCATTGAATGATGGATTACGCCGTGTTCTCAACATAGTCAATGTGCGCTCGACAATTCCTGTGTTGGGCAATGTGTTGATCGCAGCTGATGCCGGCCGCCTGCACCTCTCTACCACGGATCTGGAGGTTAGCATTACTACTTCGATGGAAGCGCAAGTCGAGGTAGAAGGCGAGACCACGTTGCCAGCGAAAAAGTTTGGCCAGATCGCCGGGACACTTAGTAACGGCGAAGTCTGCATCGAAACCGATGAATCGCTCACCAGCACGATTGCCTGCGGCAACGCCATGTTTCATATCATGGGGCTTGACCCAAGCGAATTTCCGAAAGAACTCGAGTTCATCGAGGAGAAGAAACTCGAATTATCCTGCATCGAGTTCGGCAAAACCCTCCGTAAAATCGCTTATGCCGTCAGCAGCGATCAGACACGATATGTGCTTAATGGCATAATGCTCGCGATTCATGAAAGTAATTTCACTGCTGTAGCAACCGATGGACGTCGCCTTGCCCTCGTTGAGAAAATCATGGATGGCGTCGATGAAAGCCTCAAGCGCAAAGTCATCCTGCCGCTCAAAGTCGTCAACGAGCTGCAGAAACTGCTTGACGAGGAAGGCACCGTGGAATTGCGGTTGTCTGAATCGCGAGCCTCTTTCACTATCAGCGACACAGTGTTGACTACCAAGCTCGTTGAAGGTGAGTACCCCAATTATCGGCAGGTTATTCCCAGTTCCTTCAAGAATTCGGTTGTCCTGCCGCGTGAGGCTTTTGCAGAAGTCCTTAACCGCGTTGCCGTAGTGGTCACTGACAGCGGCGCTTCGGTACGCTTCCAGTTGACGGAGAACTCGTTGGAATTGAGTGCCAACTCCAGCGACTTGGGCGACGCAACTGAACCGATGAACGTTGCTTATGATGGCGAACCTGTTACGATCGCCTTCAATCCCGGGTTCCTTCGTGATCCATTGCGTACCCTCGACGCCGACGAGATGACGATCCGTTTCAATGACGAGTTCAAGCCGGTCGCGATCCTCGGTGACGAAGGCTTCCTTTACGTCATCATGCCGATGCGTAACTGAGCGCCGTCGCAGTGGGTATCCTGGCTCGACTGTCGTTGCAGAATTTCCGCAACTATGAATGTCTTGACTTCGAGCTCGACCCCGGTGTCACCGTACTCATTGGCGATAATGGCCAGGGAAAATCAAATTTCCTTGAAGCCGTTTACTTCCTCGCCGTCCTTCGGTCGTTCCGCTGCCAGCAACTCAGCAACCTCTATCGCTGGGGCACCGGCTGTTTTGTTGTCCGCGGTGTCCTGCAGTGTGAAGACGGCAGGGAAGTCTCACTCGCCGTGCAATATGATAATAAGCGGCAACTCCGCGTCGCCGGCCAGCCCGTGGCACGGGCCAGTGAGTTCATCGGGAACCTGTTCACTGTGGCCTTTGTGCCTGAGGACATCGAACTAATCAAAGGCACTGCCGGTACACGCCGCCGCTTTCTCGATGTCACGCTTTGCCAGATGTATCCCCGGTACTTGACTTTGCTGCAGGAATACGCCAAAGCGCACAAATCCCGTAACACGTTGCTGCGGCATGACGCCACCGACCGCCAAGCGCTGAGTGCTTTCGATCGGGTGATGGCGGGGCGCGGTGCCTCGATCATCGATTACCGCCACCGTTTCTTTGAAGAACTGAGCAGCCATCAGGACCCGATCGCCGGGGCTTATTGCGGCGGTTGGCCGCTACGCCTCAATTATCGCCCTTCCATCGGCAACGATCCAAGCGCAACGGTCGAGGAACTTACGGAGCAGCTCATGGAGGCACTGCTTGAGAGCCTGCCACGCGACCAGCAGCGGGGCCAGAGCCATGTAGGGCCGCATCGAGATGATTATTTGTTCATGCTCGAGGACAAGTCGTTGCATCTGTTCGGTTCCGAAGGTCAGTGCCGCACGGCAGCGTTGATCTGCAAACTCGCCACGGCTCATTTGCTGTGTGCCATGAAAAACCGCGAATCCGTCGTGCTCCTGGTCGACGACGTGATAGGTGAGCTCGACAGTCAGCATCGGGAGGCCTTTTTCAGCCTGCTGACCCAAGGCGCTCAGACGCTGTTCGCCTGTACCGACCCCGGGCTGGCCGCAAACTTTGAGTCACCCGCGTGTTATCGGGTCAGCGGCGGCACGTTGGTGGAAGCAGGTCTATAGCGATTTTTTCAGTATAAATTCCTTTCTCTATGGCGGCAGCATCACGAAGTATTCAATCCACAAACATCAGGCTTTTTCATAAAGCGGTAGCCGATAAAGCTGGCGATACGCTATCTACCAACGATACCGTGTTGCGGCGGTGTGGTGCACAAGCCGCGCCGCCAGAGCATACGCGTCCTGCTCCGGAATATTCGGGATAAAAGCCCCACTGCCGGTATAGGCTTGTCCCGCTGTATGCAGCTTCAGCGTTGCCAGCCCAAGGCGCCGATCGAACAGTCCCTGGTGCACGGTCACCGCCTGAATATTGCGAATCGGGATCAAGTAAGTCGAATGCCGCAGCCAGCCGCGGCGCGTGTGAAAGTAATTGCAGCCATAGGCGTAGGCCAGATACTGGTATTGCACGACATTGTAGCCGTAGACGAATGGCAGCAGCAAGACCGGAGCCAGGCCGAACGGGAAGGGAATCACACCCAGCGTCAGGACGGTCACGAGGCCGAGAAAAATTGCCCCCTTGAGCGTGCCCCGACGAATCGCAAATGTTGAAACCTGTTGCCATGCAATTGTTTCTGTACCGACATCCGGCAGCATATACTGTAGTATCGCCGGTATTTTCGAGCGCGTGATCACTGGCAACAGCACATCACGACCCGATACGCGGGCCGCTGCCGCCATGCTCCCTGCCGTATCGGCACGCACCGTCGCCAGTCCCATTGATCGCATGATCAGATCCTCTTCGATCTCGAGAATTTGGATGCGATGCCAGGGCAGGCTGCTGGAGCGGCGGGTCAGCAGGCCGTACGCCCGATGCAGGTCATTGCCGAGCCGGGACAACGTGAAATTGTGAAAGATCGTCGCCGACCAAACCATCGAGACGGCCAGTGTGATGAATAAAAACATAAAAAATACGAACACCATCATGACCAGCAGAATCGCCGATTCACCGATGATCCTCCGCGTGTGACTGAGCAGGAAGCCGGACCAGTTCACAATATCCTTGCCGGACGCAAACCCGAGTATCTTGTCGATTCCGAACAGGCCGAAGAAACCGAGGGACAAAGCCAGTGAGAAGGTCATGCGCTTGTACGACAGACTGCTGAGCAGCAGATGGAAAATACTGACGTGGTGCAGGAGAATCGGCTCGGCGGACTGGGTAACGGCACTGGCCGGGGCGTGCGTCGGTGTATGTGCGAAAATCGCCGCCCGCAGATCTTCGGCGCGTTCGGCCGAGAGCACGGAAAGCGTTGCTTCGGGTCCTTCGCCGCCGGCGGTTTCAACATAGGCTACCACGACTTTGAAAACCCGTTGCAGCCAGGTCTGTTCGATGCGCAGGTCATGGACGCGTTCCAGTGGAATATTGCGATGGCGCCGGTGCAAAAGACCGCGTGATATCTTGAGCTCTGCCCCTTCGATCTCGTACATGAACGTCAGGTATTTGGCCAACGATAAGATCACCGAGGGCAACATCAGCACCAGCAGGATCAACGCCATGGTGAAATCCCGGGTGATCAGCAGCAGCAGCAGCGCCGGGAGGAGATAGCTGCGGATGACACCGAGCACATCGAACAGCAGTGTCAATGGATGCAGGCGGCCGGCAAAAACATCGCGGGCCGGCGGCGCGTGTTTCGACTCAGTCATGGCCCACGCCCAACTGAACCAGGTAATCGCGTAACGCCACAGCATATTCGGCGTCGAGACCGGGAATGAGAATGGTTGCCTGGGAGGTACCTGCGGTGTGCAGGACCAGGGTCGCCAGGCCGACTGATCGTTCCAGCGGGCCGCGATGGATGTCGACATGCTGCATCCGCGGCATTGGCACGAGCTGGGTCGTGTGGAAAATGACGCCGAAATGCGTCTCGAGCACTTCGTTGTCGATGCGGTAGCGCCACGACTTGTACAGCTTGTCTGCGAACCACCAGGCCAGCACCAGCGCGACGACCAGCAGGCCGCACCAGGCTATTAGCAGCAGCGGTCGGGCGTGACCGAGAAAGACCAGCGCCAGCAGCAGCCCGAGCATCATGAAACCGACGCGTATCGTGTTTCCCAGGTGCCAAAGCCGGACGACGCGGCGGTCGATCGGGCGGTAACTCTTTGGTGACTCAAACGATTCCATATGCGTGACGTGGGCTTGGGCTTGCTGCGAAACAGTCAATATACGACAGGAAAATCGCAGTTACGATTGTAAAGTCAACACATGAATTTCCCGATCCTCGAAAAACTCAATCCTGCAGTCGCCGCGTTGCAGCCGTACGAACCGGGACGTCCGATCGAAGAAGTTGCCCGCGAGTTCGGGCTGGACCCTGACGACATCGTCAAGCTGGCTTCCAATGAAAGTGCCATTGGCACCTCACCGAAAGCTCTGGCAGCGATGCAGGTCGCCTTGCCCGAGTCCTACCGTTATCCGGACGGCGGCGCCTGGCATCTGCGAAACAAACTCGCCGAGCACTATGGCGTCGATCGCGATCAGATTGCGGTCGGCAACGGTTCCAATGAAATCCTCGAGTTGCTCGGCCATGCCTTTATGGTTCCCGGCACCTCGGTAGTATCGAGCGCCCATGCCTTCATCGTCTACAAACTCGTCGCCCAGCTGTTCGGGATCGAGCAGCGGGAAATCCCGATGACCAGCGGGTTGGTCCATGACCTCGACGCCATGCTCGCGGCGATCGACGAGACCACGACACTCGTGTTCGTCTGCAACCCCAACAATCCAACCGGCACCATAGTATCCAACGACGCCGTCTGCCGGTTCATGGAACGGGTACCCGAGCACGTGCTCGTTGTTTTCGACGAGGCCTATGCGGAGATCGCGCTTTCGCCGATGCCGGACACGCTGCAGTACGTCCACGACAATCGACCGGTGATCGTCA
>CAJWLW010000011.1 GCA_913042885.1 uncultured Lentisphaeria bacterium
TCTTCATCCTGAACCTGACCGCCCCCGGAATCCTTTTTCTTTTCATGGGCAGTCGGTCTTATGTGGCGGCATTCACTGTCAATAAAAAAATCATGTGCCTGTTCCTGGCAGCAATCGTGGCAACGTTCTGCTTGTCATACGAGCATCCTGTCGAGCTCATAGGTTTGGTTGGCACCTTACTGGCAACGTGCGGAACCTTTCAAAAGGGCCACCAGACAGTTCGCATCATGTTCATGTTGGGCAACGCATCCTGGGTGCTCCATAACATCCTGGTCGAAACACCGGTCGCTGCACTGATGGAAGCTACGTTTTTAACGAGTAATTTGGTCGGATTCTGGCGCTTCCGCAGTATCCGGGAAACTCCGGACACACCCAATTCGCGCCAACCGGACAAAGCAGAACCAGGAGTCTGAATATGCCGAGCCATGTGAATGTTTCCCTCTTAGGCAGCAGCGCAGCGATGCGGGGAATGATGATCAAAGCCGCAATCGTCGCAGCGCTGCCCATTGTCGCAGCGCCGGCGACATCCAGTGCCGGCGCTGCCGTGCCGATGGCACTGGCTGAAAGCGGCCGCACGAGGTACGTCATCGTCATCGGCAAAGGCGCGGAATATGGCGAGGATCTCGCCGCCAAGGAGCTGGCACACTTCCTCTGGGGCATGACCGGGGCCGAGTTTCCGGTCGAGCGCGACAGCGAACCCGTCTCCGACCTCGAGATCGTGCTGGGCAATACCAACCGCAAGGGGCTTGACCAGATTCCGGAAGACCTGAAGACGGACAACCTGGAGGGTTTCGCCATCGTCCGCGAGGATTCGAAGCTTTTCATCATGGGCAACAGCCCCCGGGGCACGCTCTACGGGGTTTACGACTTCCTGGATATCGAGCTCGGCGTCAAGTTCCTGACCGCCGAGGTGACACATGTGCCGCAAACACCGACACTCACGGTCGAGATGCAATCCAGGATGTTCGCCCCGGTCATCGAGCGGCGGACCATCTGGGAGGGGCTGGGTGGCCAATCGACCAGACGAAACCGGATGAATGGTGTCTCGTTCGGACTCGACAATTCCAGACTCGGCGGCGTCGTGCCGATCGGACCGACGACACATACGTTCAGCTCACTGGTGCCGCCCGACAAGCACTTCGAGACGCATCCCGAATATTTTCCGCTGATCGACGGCAAGCGGAAACGCGAACACAGCGGGCTGTTTACCCAGCTCTGCATGAGCAATCCGGAAGTGGCGGAGGTCGCAATCAAAACGATTCGCGGCTGGCTCGGACCCGAGGTCAAGGCCAACCCCTACAACAAATACATCGTCTCCGTCACCGTCAACGACACTCCCTATTTCTGCCAGTGCGAAGAATGTGTGCAGATCAACAAGGAGGAGGGCGTCGAGCTGGGCGGCAATAAAATGCGGTTCGTCAACAGTATTGCCGAGCGGCTGGCCGAGGAATATCCGGCCATCTCCATCGAGACCATGCTGTATCACACCGAGCTGCCCAAAATAACCGAGCCCGCCTCGAACGTCCTCATCCAGATGGTCCATGATCCCGACTGGCGGTACGCGTTCGACGATCCGACGTCGAAACCCAATGCCGAGAGGCTGCAGGAGTTTCTGAAGATGAAGGAAAGCATTGGTGACGGATACGTCTACAACTGGATCAAGCTCGGCAAGTACAGTTCAGGCAGTTACCTCGACCCCCGCCCCAACCTGCGCTTCATTGCCAGGAACATCCGGATCATGACCGAGTGCGGAGTCAGGGGCTATTTCTGCCAGACCGTGCAGAGCCGCGGCACGGAGATGCAGGATTTACGGTATTACCTGCTTGCCCGCGCCATGTGGCGGCCGGAAATCGACAGCCAGGAGACGATCAGGGAGTTCTGCAACCTGTACTACAGCGACGGGGCGACGGACGTGATTCGCTATATCGATTTCCTGCACGACGAATACGGCCGCAAGGACCGGTCGAGAGAAACCCAGTCGGATACCACCGTGCTGTATGGCGACGCTTACATCACTACGGGTGATGCGATCCTGGCCGCGGCCGAATCGAAAGCCGAGACGCCTGAGATCAAGCACCGGGTCGCCACCTGCCGCCTGCCGATCTGGAAACTGAAACTGGATCGGGCCTTCGGCGAGGTCGGGAAGATCTACTCGTTCCCGGTCGAGTGGTCGTTCAAGATCGATCCGGAAAACCAGGGGCTCGACGCCGGCTTTCAAAAGATCACGGACTTCGATGGCTGGGTAAAAATGCGCATCGACACACACTGGACATCGCAGGGCGAAGAGCGCCGCGGCACCGGCTGGTACGGCATCAACTTCGACCTCGCCGACGCCAATGGCGCGCCGCTGGCCCTGTGGTTCGGCGCCGTCGACGGTGACGCCGATATTTTCATCGACGGCATCAAGATCGGCGAACAGAAACTGCCCGCCACGTCGATGTGGCAGCACGGATTTTTCATCCCCCTTCCGGAAAGTCTGGCGCCCGGCGAGCACACCATCGTGATCAAGGTTTTCAAGCCGAACTACGCCGCCGGCATCTGGAAGGAAATCTCGATCATCGACATGTCCGTACCGCTATCTCCCGACCTGAGAACCGCCGGAGAACGTTTCCTCGAAACAGCCGAAGCCGCCGACCTCACCTTCCTGAGCGAAAGTTACGGCGGCCCCTACACCCAGACAAAGGGCATGTATTACCCCAAAATCCGGCATTTCCTGACCCACGGGAAGTAACGCAACAGGCCCCAGGTTTCAGGATTCAGGGAAGTCGGGATGGAGCTTCAACTCATCCCGGTGCACAAAATCGCTCGCCTCTCGGGCATCGAGGGTCTGCAGCCGACCATTGAGTTCCTCGTCATAGTTTACCGGCATACCTTTCCTTCCGTTGCGGTTTGTCACGTTGCACCGAAGATAGCAAGGGCATTTTCCTGATTCAGGATGCAGGGTTATCTTAAAACATGTGAAAAAACGAATAATTATTATCACGATATTTATCGCCGCGTTGGTGCCCGCCGGTTACGTCGCCGACCGTTATCTCAGCCGGCCGGACAGGATCCGGCTGGACGCGGAGCGCGAGCGGCTGGAGAACGCGCGCAACGCGATCCTGATGTTTACGAAGGACAACGCGCGATTCCCCGCCGACCTCGCCGAGCTGGTTCCCGGCTATGCCTCGGAAGAACTGTTGATGTTCCAACCGGATATACGGAAAACCGCAATGGAGCCGCTCCTTTGGCGGCCTGAGACGGGACTGCTGTCATGGCGTTCCCCGTTGGTTGTCCACGGTCTCTTGTCCCGGACCGAGTTGGTGTCGTTCGAGATCCCGCACTTGCAGGTCGAACGGGATCCGATCAGCGCCGAGAACGTCTTTCGCCAGACGCCCGATCAGATCTTGCTCGGTGCGGGCGACATCATCATTGAGGCTGAACTTTTTCAGTTCATGACGTACGGCTGGGAGATCGGTGAGGACCAGGACGCGTCGGGCCAGTGCTATATACATATTCGTGAGGGCACCGGCGATGTCACGGATGGTAAGGACGTCGACGGTTTTTATGTCGGCGGCGTTGAATTCGACCCGGAGATCCGGTCGGGCGACTTCTACAACGTCGGCGGCGATCGCCGCCGCATCGAAGCACGCTGTTACTTCATGGCGCCCCGTGAAGGCAACTATTTCGTCTCTGTCCGGACCATGTCAGGCCCTCTACATTGTTCGCAGGCGTGGGCGCTGTCGATCAATAGCGGCGGGCACAGAGCAGACTCCGGCGGTGCACCATTTATCTGGTTTTGGCGAACCTCCGGACAGCTGCATGTGAAGAAGGGCCTGAACTACATGAGTTTCGTGACGCATCAGGACGATGTAAAGATCGACCAGGTGCTGCTGACCCTGCAGAAACCGGACCTGCCGGGGGCCGTGCGGCGAACGTTCAAGGGCGGACACGGCGTCCGCATCCTGTTGCCGGACAGTATCCCGCCGGTTACCATGAGCCTCCGTGCCAGCACCCTGTCGATTTCCGCAGGCGATGACCCTCAGATGGCGGTGTTCCTCCGCAATAACGTTTTGGACGACATCAACGCGACCCTGAATACCAGCCTGGATCTCCCGGACGGCCGCCGGCGTGAGCGATCGTACGATATCGCGCTTACCTCGGCGGAAATCCTCACCAAACTCCCGGAGTCTCTCGATCTGCCGCGACCACTGGCAATGAAGGAGTACACGCTGCGCTGCGAACTTGTTGTCGACTCCAGGGTGATCCAGGAGCGGACCATCGTCCTCTTCCGTGAGTATGACTGGTCCGTGCTCGGGCCGCTGCCGTTCATGAAGGTCGAGCAGAGTGAAGCGCCGGAGGCGGACGAGCCGCTGCAGGACACTTACACGTTCGGCGGCAAATCGGTCCGTTGGCTGAAGTACCGGGAGGAGTTTACAGACTACTTCTGCATCATGGATTTCGGGAGAATGTTCTCCGGCAGGAAGTTCGATGGCATGTCGGACGTCAGTCTCTACGCCTGTACCGAGGTTGAGGCGGCGACGGGCGGCCGGTACCTGCTGAAGGCACAGGGCGACGACAACCTTGTCGTCTGGGTCAATGGCGAGCGTGTCGTGACGATCGATGCCAAGGGGCCGCCCATCCGCACCGCGCGCGAAACAGAAATAGACCTTAAGGCAGGTCGCAACCGGATCCTGTTTCGCCTGAATCAGAAGGCGGGCCAATGGCAGGCGGGCATCAGGATCCGGACGATCGATGACCAGATCGCCGACGTCACCGGCGTCCCGTTCGACGAGCAGACGATCGATTTCTATGGCAATGAAAAATAGGGGTCATTCATTAAGCTGATAGTTTGGAGAATCCGCTTTGAATATTTCTTGTTTAGATATTTTTGATAAAAAACCGCTTCTAGTTAGATCTCGATAAGAATTGCGAGTATCCGCGATATTTGATGCAAGAACGCCCGTTGCACACCAATTCGGATGATATTGAGGTCGAATATCACCCTTGAATTTGCTAAATTCTTGGTCATAAGCAGGCAGTAGCGATATTCAGTATATAGACAGGACGCTGGGGATCTACGCTTACGAGGCCGCGAAGGGAAAGGACCCTTCAAAGCCGAGCGTTTCGAGGGTATGCACTGAGCTGGACACAAATCCAACGCCCGGGAACATCGGGTTCGCCTGATAATGCAGCACAATATTGCAGCGTATCAGCCCGTCGGGATCATCGCCCAGTTTGGCGCCCTGGTGAGGGATGTGTGAGAAGAACACCACAGCATCGCCGGCCATCGGATAGAGGTCCACGTGCGCCTGTGCATCGCACCATTTCTGAAATGGATTGTCGCGGTCCTCGGTGTAGCGGCAGTCCTTGAAGACATCTTCGGGCACCGGGTTCTTGAAGAATTTCGGAAGAAACCGCAACCGGCCGGTCTCCGGTGTGTTGTCGGTAAGGTAGAACGTCGTATTCATGCAGACAGCCTCAGCCGCATGGCGCCCTTCCTCCTTCTGGTGCCAGTATTGATTAAAATCCAAATGCCACTCCTGCAGGTAATCGGCCCGGTTGAGATGAGCCCGGAAGCTGCGCAGCTGGCACTGCCGTCCCAACGTCTCCTTCAGGAACGGCGCCACGCTGCCGTGGCCGATAAGCGGCCGTGCCAGTTCCGGCTCCTCTCCCAGCAAGTGATCGTATGCATAGTTGCCGACGGAATTGGCGATATCGTGCACCCCGGTAGCATGGCGACGGTACAACATCTCGCGCCAGGTATTGACGGTTTTCGAGTCCAATGCGCCCGGAACAAGCAGAAAACCGTCGCGGTCCAGTTTATCCATTTCAGTCATCCCCTATTGTAGTAGCCATCAGCCAAAACTCAACTGCCCTGCCCTCACCTGCGGTTCGATGCTAAAACGTCGTTGTCGTGATGTTATTTCGGCCGGCGGAACCGGGCCCCTGGAACTGCTCGTTTGAGGCAGCTCAAAAGGTGTCTCTGCAGGTATGATTTGTTTTGCGCCAAGGCCGCGTTGTACCGGGCCCGAATGGTATTAAGATAAGCATTGGAATTGGTTGCCTGCGGACGTAACGCATTATCTTCTCAGCAAACTTAGGAAGGGGAATCACATGAAAATACTTGTAATCGGTGGCACCGGCACGGTCGGCAGCCACCTGGTGCCGCGGCTGGTTCAGGGCGGCCATGAAGTCTCTGTCATAAGCCGCAGGCCCGAGCCGTACTATACTAATCCGGACATAGCGTGGCCGGCGGTGAACTGGATCTCCACCGACCGTGGAAAAGAGACGGCAAGCGGCGAGTGGGCCAAGCGGATGGCTGACATCGAGACCGACGTCGTCATGGACCTGCTGTGCTACAACGGTGAGCAAAACAGCATCATGTACGAGGCGTTCAAGGGCCGGGTGCAGCATTTCATCAACTGTGGTTCAATATGGGCCTACGGCCCGTCGGAACGTGCCCCGTACGAAGAACATTTTCCGCGCAAACCGATCGATTCCTATGGCAGCGGCAAGGTCGAGATCGAGACGTTTCTAATGAAGAAGTTTCAAGAAGAAGGCTTTCCCGCAACAGTCATTCACCCCGGCCATATATGTGCCCGCAAGGTGCTGCCGATCGATCCGCAGGGCTCCCGCGACGGCGTCGGCGTTTACGAAAAGCTGGCAACGGGTAAAACCGTGCACTTGCCGGACCTGGGCCTGGCAACCCTGCACCACGTCCACGGCGACGACGTGGCACAGATGTTCGAACTGGCAATGCTCCATCGCGAGCAGGCGTTGGGGCAAAGCTTCAGCGCGGTGGCGCCGTATGCAATGAGCCTGCTGGGGCTGACACGATTTGTCGCCGGGCTGTTCGGCAAGGAATCGAACATCGAGCTCGTGCCGTTCCAGGCCATGGGTGAACACGTAAGCGAACAGTCGCTCGACATCATTCGGCAGCACATCATCATGTCGCTGTGCGTCAGTATCGACAAAGCGAAACGCCTTCTTGGTTATGCGCCGCGCTACACTACCGAACAAATTTTCGTTGAGGCAATCGACTATCTGCTCGAGTCCGGACAGCTCGATCTGCAATGACACAGTCCACGTTGACTGCAGACAAACTTGAGTTCGTAGATTGTTCCCGGGTCGAATAACACGGCCTCTGCGCGGCTGGACGCGCCGCGGCACTCTTCATTCCCGGTGCTTGGACTGCATTCCGTACAGGCCAACCGTGCCCGGGCAGACGGCCCATGGCGTATTGCCACCGTCAAAGTGACCGGCGGGCAACGACCGATGTACCGCCCACGATTTACCCTTCTCCAAACACCACCGGCAATTCGTTGAGTACGCGCAGTCCGGCGAACTGGCCCCAGGGTGGCTGCTCGAGTGTCGAGCCGTCAACTACTCGAAGACCGGGCAGTCTTTGCAGGATCGACAAGACGGCGATCTGCCCCTGAAGCCTGGCCAGGGGCGCGCCGAGGCAGAAATGCGGGCCTCTGCCGAACGCCAGGTGGCGGTTCGGGCTGCGGCCGATATCGAGCCTGTCCGGATCGGGAAACTGCTGCGGGTCACGATTCGCGGCACTCATCATCAAGGCAACCGTCTGGTCTTTGCGGATCTGCTGCCCGCCGATTTCCATGTCTGCCGTTGCGACCCGGGAGTTGCGGGGAGACGGCCCCTCGTAACGCAGAAACTCTTCGATAGCCGATTCGATGCGCCCGGGCTCGGCCCGCAACTGGTCGGCGACCTCCGGGCGCTGCAGCAATAACAGAGCGCTGTTGCCGATCAAGCCGGACGTCGTGTCGTGGGCACCAACCAGCAGCTGAACGCACATCGCCAGGAGCTCCTCGTCGTTGAGGTCCGCACTCTCAGGGCCGGCAGCGAGGAAGGCACTGATCAGGTCTTCCCCCGGCGCGGCGCGTTTGCGATCGATAATTTCATTAAAGTACCTTGTCAGTTCGGTCAGACCCGCGAGAGCCTGTTCCGCCGTGTCCGGCCGGCGTGATGCCGCGGCATCGGTGAAGGCCACGATGTCGTCGACCCACACCTGGAACCGGGTGATGTCCTGCAGCGGCAGACCGAGCAGCTCGCAAATCACGGTTACCGGCATGAGATAGGCAAAATCGCCGATGATATCCATCCGGCCGCTCGGTCCGACGGCATCGATGAGTTCATTGGCGATCGCCGCAATGCGGTCGCGCATCGCCGGAATATTGCGCGCCATGAACGGCTGCCGGAACGCCTCGCGCAGGCGCTTGTGATCCGGCGGATCGGTGTGCGACACCCAAAGCGCCAGATGCTTCCCCAAGGCATCGACCCGGGTCCGCAACGCCTCCGGCAGTGCGCTCATCGCGACCCGGGCCTTGTCCGAGGACAATCGCAAATCCTGGTGCCCCTGCTGGACGTCCTCGTAGCCTGTAACCACCCAGCAGTTCCACGGCTCACACCAATGAACGGGCTCGGCGCTGCGCAACTCATGCAGGAACGGATACGGATCGGCCAGACGTCCGTTGCAGAACAGTTCGTAATCCCGGGAGTGGACGATGTCGGTCATGCAGGAAAGTTTCAGGGGGGAGAAAGGAAACCAGCGCAGGCTTCAGACGGGAGAAAGGACGAAAGGCACAGGCAAACACACCCATTGCAAGGTCGAATGCCAACGCCCCCAACGACACGTGAAACCTGAATCACGCCAGCGCGTGCACTTTATCGGCGACTTCCTTGGTGCCGTCGAAAAAGTAGCCGACCTCCTCGCCGAGCGCGAACCATTTCATGCCTTTGGCCCGCCACTCCGCGACCTGATCGACATCGGACCCGATCGAACAACCGACATGCAGCCCGGCCTCGACACCTTTGCTGATGACGGTGTCGATCGCTTCGAGCACCTCCGGGTCGTCGTGCTGCCCGAGCTTGCCCAATGTGCCCGACAGATCGTTGCGGCCGAGGCTGATGCCGTCCAGCCCGGGAATCCGCACGATCGCGTCGAGATCGCGAACCGCTTGAATCGTCTCGATGTGGGCGATGATCAGGATCTGGTCATCCGCCTTTTCCAGATACTCTGCGGTAGAATCTATCCCGTACATGTTGCGAATCGGGCCAAAGCCACGGAAGCCCTTCGGCGGATACCTGCAGGCCCTGACGATCATCTCCGTCTGCTCCGCCGACTCGAGCATGGAAATAACGATTCCCGCGGGACACATGTCCAGGTACGGCTTGATCAGATTCGGGTCGGGATGCGAGACCCGCACCAGCGGCGCCGTCGGCGTGCCGCGGCACGCCATGATATGTCCCATCACATCCGCCCGCGACATGTGCGAGTGCTCCATCTCGATCCAGATAAAATCGTTGCCGGCTTCCGCCGCCACCTCGCTCATCAGCGGATCGCACACCTGCACCGACGTGCCGACGCAAATCTGGTTATTCTCCAGCCGCTCGCGAAAACGTTCGACATTGTTGATTGAACTCATCAGAGACTACCTTTCGTTATTTGATCGCGGTGCAAAACACCGAGTCGCAGATCCCAGCGAATAAATCGTCATCTCACGTGTCCGGCGCCGTAACAAAGGTGCCCCCCCTCATTCCCCCGCTGTTGCGGTATAGCCGGAGGGCTCCGGCACGACAATCGTCGGGTGCCCCGGTTTCAGCTCGGGCGGCGGCAGGGCAAACGTGTGATGGCGCGGGAAGACCACGGGATCACTGCTGCGGGCATCGAGGAACTTCTCGATGCGGCTCATCCCCCACGACAGCGGCGGAATATTGTAGTGCATCGGCACGACCCAGCGCGGCTGGAGAAAATCAATCATCGGATCGAGCTCCTCGTGAGTCGGCGTGTTCGCCTCGCCGGTTATGACCAGGAACACGTCGCTATGGCCGACGAAGGGCGCCAGCTGCTCGGGCGTCAGTCCATAGCCCAGGTCGCCCATGTGCAGGATCCACAGGTCACCGGCCTTGAAAGCGTACAACGCATTGTCGTTGGGGCTGTGCTCATTGTGGTTGGGATGCTCCTTGGCCTGGACGGTGATCAGCGGTTCGCCATTGACAATGGCCTCAACCCCGTCGCGCGCCACGTCGAGCGCATTGATCACACGGGGATCGCCGGCGACAAGCTGCACATTGTCGTGCGCCGCGTCCGTAAGCGAACTGACGATCACCGTATCCGCCTCGAGCCGGCTGCCGTCATCTTCCAGCCGCACCGTGGCGGGTGTGTACGGGTCCATGACAATGGTCGGACGCCCCTCCTGCCACAAGCGGAAGCAGGCGTGGGCAACGAACTCGAGTTGCACATTCATGCTTTGTCTTCGTCCTCGAATTGCCGTTGCCCGCGGTACTCGGCGTACTCCCAGTATTTGGTGCCAACCGGTTGCTCGAAGATGATCGGCTTGATGAACGCCGCCGATTTCCTGAGCCCCTCTTCGACGTCCATATACTCGCACTCCATTTCCAGCGACAGTATGTCGTCGTACCCGATAAAACGAAGAGTGGTAATGACCTCGCGCCAGGTCGCTTCGTCGTGACCCCAGCCGACCTGGGTGAAGAGCCACGAACGGTCCTCGGGCTGCCGTGAGGAAGTCGTGTTGTTCATGCCCTGCAGGCGGCAGACGTAGTCGTTGATATACGTGTCCTTGAGATGGATGTGCTGCACCAGCTCTCCCAGATAGCGCAGTGCGGTGATCGGGTCGATACCCTGCGCCCACATGTGCGAAATGTCGAAGTTGCAGGCGGCGACCGGGCCGATTTCCTCGTGAAACCGCTTGAGCTTGACTGGATTGCTCAGCATATCAGCGAGCTGCATCTCGAAGCACAGGGTGACGCCGTGGTCGGCGGCGACCTTGGCCTGCTCTTTCCAGTACGGGATCAAGCGCTGGTCCCATTGCCACTGCAGCGTGTCCATCCAGAAGCTGAGGTTCGGCTCCTGCGTCTGCTGGGTAATCCACACCGGGCAAGTCTCGCCCTCGGCGGCTTCGGGCAACCCGGCCACCAGGGTCATTCGCTGGAGGCCGATCTTCTCCATCAGCTCGCAGGCCTGGCGAAATTGAAAACGGTAGGCCGAGGCGATCTCTTCATTGGGCGATAGCGGCGAACCGTGACAACTGAGCGAGGAGATCGCGAGATTGTACCGGGCAAACGTATCCAGCCAGCGCTGTCGTTCGCCGTCGTCCGCAAGCAGTTTGTCGAGATCACAGTATTCCTTGGAGAATTGACCGCCCGCAGCCACCTCTATTCCCTTCGCGCCGAGGTCCTGCGCAAACTGCAGTCCCGCCTCGAAGTCGAATTTCATAATAAAATGCGTATTGATACCAAGAAACATGGATGCCTGTATTCCTGTTGGGTTATCCAACCGCCTTTAGCTTGCGTGCCCGGCTTCGAATCCGTGTCCGAAATCCGAAATCAATATAACGAACAGCCCCCCCGGTTGCCAGCAGCAAAATTCTTATCACGAAAACACGGTAGCGGGGAAATGGAGATTTACCCGCTACCGTGATTTTTGTTTTCAATCAAAAGACAATAACATTGGCTTGCAGGTGTCAGGACCGGCCGGCCGGGGCAGGCCCTGCAACGTTGGGATGCTGCAGAAAGCCGACGTTGGACAATTGTGTCCGCAGGTCGGGCATGGAGAAAGATGGCTCGGTGGCCGATTTTCCGTTGATCCTGCTGTCGGCCTGCCGAAACGCCGCAGCCCCAGGGGCGAGGCAGACTGCCGCCGTACAGGGTACGCTCGGTGAAAGCTACGCTCGTGATTGAGAGTGCTCGTTCGGAAAACTGCGCGTTACAGCAGACGGAAAAACATTCACTCGAAAAGCCTCGTGCTGCGAGCTTCCCACGTTGTAATTTTGTTCTCTTCTAGTTAAGATAATCGCCCGCTTCAACAAGTATTCATGCCATGGCATTCCCCGTGACCACACAGAACAAGACGCTGCTCGCCAGTCTCTACGAAACGATCTACACCATTCGCGTGTTCGAGTCGGAAGGAATCAAACTTTACCGCAAAGGACTGATCCGCGGGTACTTTCATCCGTACACCGGCGAAGAGGCCATTGCGGTCGGCGTGTGCGCCGCCTTGCGGGAGCAGGACTACATCACCAGCACCCATCGCGGCCACGGCCACTGCATTGCGCGCGGCGCCGATATCCGCAAAATGACGGCCGAGCTGCTCGGGCGCGCCACCGGCTACTGCCGCGGCCGCGGCGGCTCGATGCATATCGCCGACATGAGCGCCGGAAACCTCGGCGCCAATGGCGTCGTCGGTGCCGGCACACCACTGGGTGTCGGCGCTGCACTGGGAACCTCGATCCGCGGCGAGGACAGGGTGACCGCCTGCTTTACGTCGGATGGCGGGGTGATGAACGGCACCTTCGGTGAAGCGCTCAACCTGGCGGCCGCCTGGAGCCTGCCGTTTGTGCTCGTCGTCGAGAATAACCAGTATGCAGTCTCGACACCCATCGAACAGACGACGCGCGATCTGGACCTGTACAAGCGCGGTCAGAGCATGGGTGTGCACAGCATCCGGATCGACGGCAACGACGTGGTCACAGTCTACGATACCATGCAGGATGCGGTCGGCCGTTGTCAGGCCGGCAAAGGCCCGGTCATGATCGAGTGCAAGACCTTTCGCCAGGGCGGACATCATGTCAATGATCCCGGCCTCTATCTGCCGGAAGACAAACTGCAGCATTATCTCGAACGCGACCCGTTGATCGTGGCGCGGCAGTACTTGATGGACGCCGGCGCCACCGAGGCAGAGGTGGCCGATATCGACGCCCGGGTCGAGGCCAACAACGAAGACGCCATCGCTTTCGCGATCGACAGCCCCGAACCGGACCTGGCTGAGTTCTTCGAAGAAGTGAAGGCGAACGGATGAGTAACGAACCGCGTACCTTGATGTACCGCGACGCGTTGAACGAAGCGCTCGTAGAAGAGATGCGCCGCGACGACACGGTCTTTGTCATGGGCGAGGGCATTGCCGAGCGCGGCGGCTCCTACAAGGTCACAGCCGGGCTGCTGGCAGAGTTCGGAGAAAAGCGGGTCATCGACACACCCCTCGCCGAAGCCAGTTTTACCGGTGCCGGCATCGGCGCGGCGCTCACCGGGATGCGACCGATCGTCGAGATCCTGTTCATCGATTTTTCGCTGCTGACACTCGACCAGGTGATCAATCAGGCAGCCAAGCTGAAGTTCATGACCGGCGGCCAGAGCAGTGTGCCGTTCGTCATGCGCACGCAGGGAGGAACGGGCAACGGCGTCGCCGCGCAGCACTCACAAAGCCTCGAAGCGATTTTCTACCATATCCCGGGACTCAAAGTCGTCATGCCGTCATGCCCGCACGATGCCAAGGGTCTTTTGAAAACTGCCGCGCGCCACAATGATCCGGTGATCTTCATCGAGCACAAACTGCTGTACATGAACGAAGGCCCCGTACCAACCGACGAGTACCTGATTCCGTTCGGACAGGGTGACATCAAGCGCAGCGGCAGCGATGTCACACTGATCGCCTGGTCGAACATGATCCCACGCTCACTGACGGCCGCTGACAAACTGGCAGCGGAAGGCATCGACGTCGAGGTTATCGACCCGCGAACTCTCGTGCCGCTCGACAAAGAACTGATCCTCGAGTCCGTGCGCAGGACCGAGCACGTCGTCATCGTGCAGGAAGCTGTGCGTCGTGGCGGCGTTGCTTCCGACATCGCCTCGATCATTCAGGCGGAAGCCTTTGACTACCTCGACGCACCGATCGAGATCGTTGCCGGACTCAACACCCAGATCCCTTTCAACCTGACACTGGAAGCCGCCTGCGTACCGCAGGAAGACGACATCATCGCCGCTGTCAAACGCGCCGTATACGCTTAGATCCGCAAATCCGAGATCATGCCATGCCACTGACTAGTATGACGAAAATTCTGCCGCACGCCATTGCCAACAAATACGGCGTCGGCGCCTTCAACCCGGTCGACTACAACTCGATGAAAGCGATCGTCGCAGCAGCAGAAGCACTGGACGCTCCGGTCATCGCACAGACTTCGGCGAAAACAATCAAGTACTGGGGACACGCCGCGCTCGGCGGCTGGATGCAGGAGATCACGGCGAACACATCGGTACCGGTTTCCTTTCACCTGGACCATTGTCACGACCTCGACATGATCCGCGGCTGTATCGAAAACGGTTGGACGGATGTGATGATCGATGCGTCGGCAAAGCCGTTCGACGAGAACCTGGCCTTATCGAAACAGGTCGTCGATATGGCCAGGGCCGCCGGCGTCGGCGTCGAGGCCGAGCTTGGGCAGATTGTCGGAGTCGAGGACGGCATCTTTGTCGACGAACGCGACGCGCACCTGACCGAACCCGCAGACGCCGAACGGTTCTGTGCCGAGCTCGAGCTTGCGGTGTTCGCACCGGCGATCGGCACGGCGCACGGGTACTACAAAGGTGAGCCGCAGGTCGCCTTCGAGCGCATCGAAGAGATCTATCGCATCACCGGCGTCCCCCTGGCACTGCACGGCGGCACCGGCCTCGACGATGATGTATTCACGCGCGCCATCACCTGCGGCTGTGCGAAGATCAACATCTCGACGCAATTGAAGCACGCCTTCGTCGACGGCTTTGTCGGTTACAATCGCGACAACCCATCCGACTACGAACCGTTGCGCCTGATCGAGGCGCAGTACAAGGCATTGCTGGAAGTGTTCAGCAGCCGCATCGAACAGTTCGGCGGCGCCGGCCAGGGCGCCCAGATGCTGGGAGCCGGGTCATGACCGAAGTGATCATGCCGCAGGTCGGGCAGGATATCCCCACCGCGATCATCGTCGAATGGCTGAAGCAGGAAAGCGATGCAGTATCAAAAGGCGACGTCATCGCGACGGTGGAATCCGACAAGGCCAGCTTCGAAGTTGAAGCCGATGCGGACGGTGTGCTGCTGAAAATTCTGCACGGCGAAGGCGAAGAGGTCGAGGTCTTCAAACCGATCGCCTACATCGGTGCGAAGGACGAAACGCTCGAATCCATTCCCGCCGCGGACGCTGCCCCCGCGGCACAGCCAAAGACGGCGGCTGTACCGCAGACTGCCGCGCCGTTGCCCGCACCATCGGCATCACCAACCCTCATGACCGCATCGCCCGCAGCCCGTCGACGGGCAGCGGAGCAGGGTATCGAGCTGGGAACAATCACCGGCAGCGGCCCCGGCGGGCGGATCATCAATCGCGACCTTGCGAAATCCGCAGCTGCAATTCTCCAACCGACAGACGACGATGATGTCCGCCCATTCTCCCGACTCCGCAGACGGATTGCCCAGCGCCTGACAGCCAGCAAACAGACAATCCCGCACTTCTACCTGTTCATCGACGTCGATATGACCACAACAGAAACCTGGCGCCGGGACTGGCGCGAAAAACACGGCCTTAAAATCACCGCAACACACGTGATCACCCAGGCAGCGGCGATGGCATTGCGCGAGTTCCCCGAGATCAACGCCCACGTCGATGCCGAGAAGCTGATCGTCAAGCCGGACATCAATATAGGTCTCGCCGTGTCCGTTGACGACGGATTGCTGGTGCCAGTGTTGAGCAAGGCCGATCAGCGCAGCCTGTCGGAGATCGTCACCGGGAGCACTGAAATCGCCGAGGCCGCACGCCGGGGCACGGTCGATCCCAGCCACAGCGGTACATTCACGATCACCTCCCTGGGCATGTACGGGATCAGCAAATTCATTCCGATCATCAACCCGCCCGAATGTGCGATCCTCGCGGTCGGCGCCGTTGAGAAACGCGCCGTACCGATAGATGACGCAATTGCCGTGCGGGACATGATGACATTGACCCTGGCGGCCGACCATCGCGGTGTCGACGGCGCCTTCGCCGCACAGTTCCTGAACCGCCTCAAGGCACTGCTGGAAGACTTCGATCATGATTAAAGCACTGTTGTTCGACTGCGACGGCGTGCTGGTCGATACCGAGCGCGACGGCCACCGGATCGCCTTTAACCGCGCCTTCGTCGCGCAAGGGCTCAATGTTGAATGGAGCATCGAAGCCTACGGTGAACTGCTCACCATCGCCGGCGGCAAAGAACGCATGCACCACTATTTCGAACAGGCCGGCTGGCCGCCGGACATCGATGATCGTGACACCTTCATCAAGGGGTTGCACAAGGCCAAGACCAATCTGTTCATGCAAATTATCGAAGACGGACAGCTGCCTCTGCGGGCCGGTGTGGCGCGGCTGGTGGACGAAGCAATTGCCGACGGCCTGACCCTGGCCGTGTGCTCGACATCGAACGAACGCGCCGTGACACTGATCGTCGAACGCCTGTTGGGCGCTGAACGCCGCGCCCGGTTCGCAGGCATCTTCGCCGGCGACATCGTTTCGCGCAAGAAACCCGACCCGGAGATCTACAATTTGGCACGCACCGAGCTCGGCCTGGCTGCCGGGGAGTGCCTGGTGGTTGAAGACAGTCGCAACGGACTACTCGCCGCCAGGAGCGCCGGCATGCCATGCATCGTGACAATCAGCAGCTACACCGGCAACGAAGACTTCACCGAAGCAGATGCCGTCTACCGAGAACTGGGCGACCCGCCGGGGGCGTATGTAACGCTGGCTCAGTTGATGGAAGCGATTGGCCACGACCGGTCATGAGCGCCCGGCTGAATGGCCGAAGACGATCGTTCCACAAGAAACGCTCTTCATTTCAGCGCTTATCTTGGCACGATTCAACAGTACAGTACATTTTTCTTCCATAGAACAGTCAAATCATTCGAAAACCGGTGAGGGGATCCGTGAAAATCTTTCTCGATACAGCCGACGTCGAGGCAATCCGCGCCCGGATTGATTCCGGCGTTGTCGACGGTGTGACGACCAATCCGTCGATCATCATGAAGAGCGGCAAACCGTTCGAGCCCGTAGCGCGAGAGATTCTCGAACTGGTGCCGGGAGACGTCAGCATCGAAGCGATGTCGACAACCTGTGACGAAATGGTCGCGGAGTCGCGGCAACTGGCGAGCTGGGGCAAGAACGCAGTGATCAAACTGCCAATGACCCGCGACGGGATCAAGGCGCTTTCGATCCTCAGCCGGGAAGATATCCGGATCAACCTGACAATGGTGGCATCGCTGAACCAGGCGCTGCTGGCGTGCAAAGCGGGCGCACACTACGTGAGCATCATTGTCGGGCGCATCGATGCCACTGGTGCGGACGGTATGGAAGTAGTGCGGGACACGCGCGCAATGATGCGCGAGTATGGATTCGACGCGCAGATCATCATCGGCAGCGTGCGCACTCCGAATCACGTGATGATGTCGATACGCGCCGGGGCACAGGTACTGACCCTGGGAACGGCGGTCTTCGATCAACTCTATGATCACCCACTGACCGATGCCGGGCTCGAACAGTTCGCCAAGGACTGGCAAGCAGTGGAAAACCGATGATCCACGTACTCGGGGATCTCAATGTCGACCTGATCCTGTCCGGCATGACCGTACCACCGGCGTTCGGCAAGGAGATCATCGGCACCGAGCGCTCCATGGCGCCCGGCGGTTCAACCGCCAACGTCGCAATCATCCTCGCGAGCACCAGCGTACCGGTGCGTTTTTTCGGCTGTGTCGGCAATGATTTCTATGGCGATTTCCTGGTGTCGACCCTGCAGTCATACGGCATGAACACCGACACTGTCGCACGGACCGATCGCGATCGCACCTGCATCACTGTTTCCCTGACGTACCCGAACGACCGCATGTTCATCACCGATCTCGGTACACTCAAAAGCAACACGCTGGCTGACTTTCCTGCAGGCTATCTGGCAGACGCGGAACACTTGCATCTCGGCTCTTTTTTTCTGCAGATCGGGTTACGTCCGTCGATCGGGCAACTGCTCGAGGACGCTCGGGCCAACGGCATGACCACCTCGCTCGACATGGGCGGTGATCCGGCAGATACGTGGGATATCTCAGACCTGCTCCCGGCACTTCCCTGTCTCGACTGGTTCGTCCCGAACGCCGACGAAATCACCGGTATCACCGGTTGCAGCACCGTACCGGACGCGCTGGCGGCATTCGATGAGAATGCCACAGGCATTATTGTCAAGGCTGGCGCCGACGGGGCGTACAGCCGCTGCAACGGGGAAATTCGACATCATCCCGGCACGGTCGTGGAGGTCGTGGACACGACAGGCGCGGGCGACTGTTTCAATGCCGGTTTCCTCAGCGCCATCTGCAGCGGCGCCACACTTGACGACGCGGCAAAACGCGGCAATGAATGGGGCGCCGCAGCGGTGCGATGCCTGGGTCTGCCGATAGCCGACGAGAACCGCCCTGCCCTGTCAAAAAACGCCAACGTCGAACGCTGAACACCGAACCCTGAAACCCCAGAACAACATGCCAGAATCAACTGTCGGCCAACATACCCTTCGTGAAACACGCAATTCGGCAAGCGCCTGGGAAGGGGTCTTTCCGCGCATCGACAACCAGGCAGCAGCACTGCAGGAACTGTGGGACGCAGCTGAGGAGATTGTCGTTTCCGGCTGCGGCTCGGGTCTCAATATCGCCCACGCCGTAGCGCCGTTCTGCCAGCGCTTGTCCGGCAAGACCTGTCGCGCCGTCCACGCGTCCGACCTGATGCTCAACCGCGATGCCTTCCTGAATCCGTCGCGCCGGACACTGGCGATCACCTACTCGCGGTCCGGCAGCACCTCCGAGAGCGTCAGGGCGCAGCAGGCCGCGGCCGAGGCCGGCGCCGCAACTCTGGCGGTCACCTGTTTCGCTGACAGCCCAATGGCGCACGCCGCCGACATCGTGCTGGTCCTCGAGGAGGCACACGAGGAGAGTATCACGACGACGCAATCACTGACTGCCATGGTCTTGACCGGATATTACCTGGCAGCGGTCTGTACGGGGCGACAGGATATCATCGATGGCTTGCAGTCGCTGCCCGCGCTGGCACGCGACAAGATGGCAGCGTTCGAAACAACCGGACGCGAACTGAGCGAGGACGCGGCGATCAGCAAATATGCGTTTCTCGGCAGCGGCCCGAACTACGGCCTGGCGCGCGAAGCGCAACTGAAAATCAAAGAAACCGTGCTGCTGCCGGTCGACTCGTACGTGACGCTGGACTACCAGCACGGGCCAATCTCGAATGTCGACGATGCGATGCTGGTCACTGTGCTCATGTCGGATACGGGACAGGCGCACTACCCCGAGTTCGTCCGCAACATCAAGACACTGAAAGGCAAGGTACTGCTGGTCTGCGACCGCGCCACCGACGAACTGCGGGCGGCAGCGGATTACGTGATCGAACTGGATACCGGTCTGCCCGACGGCATCCGCGATATTCTGTACATGCCCGCACTGCAGTTCCTGGCCTGCTACAAGTCCATCGCCGTCGGCCATGATCCGGACAATCCGCATAACCTGCATTATTTTGTGGAGCTGGAAGCGGATTGAGAGGAATGGGAGTTGGACAGACTGATAAAGACCAATGCAGAAACATTAAACTGATCGAGGGCCATTCATGGAAATTTCATTGAACAACCGAGTCGCGCTGGTCACGGGCGCAGCTCAGGGCATCGGCGAAGGGATCGCAATGGTTCTGGCGCGCGCCGGCGCCGACGTCATCGTTGTCGATATACAGTCCGAGGGTGGACAGGCGACAGCGGATGCCATAGCCGCACTCGGGCGCCGCGGCTTATTCGTGGAAACGGACCTTGCAGATCCGAATGCAGTCAGCGCAATGATGGCGCAGGTGACGGCGGAGTTTGGCGCTCTGGATATCGTCGTCAACAATGCCGCCGTCGAATACTTCACGAACATGGAAGAGACGACGCTGGAGCAATGGGACCACACGCACCATGTCGGACTGCGGGGGTTGTTCCTGACGATTCAGTCAGCCTTGCCGTTGCTCAGGAAATCCGAGAACGCAGCGGTTTTCAATATCGCCAGCGTCCATGCCACGGCGACGATTCCGGACCTGGGCGCATATGCGGCGGTCAAGGGCGGCATCGTGGCGATGACCCGCAGCATGGCGCAGGACCTCGGGCGCGAGGGTGTTCGGGTGGTCGCGGTCAGCCCGGGATTCATCTTTGCCGGCATGACACAGGTGTGGCTCGATTCACAGGAAGACCGCCAGACGACACTGGACCGGATCAACGAGATGCACCCAAGCGGCCGCATCGGGACGCCGGAAGACATCGGCAACTTCATCGCCTTCGCCAGTACCGAACTGGGCAGCTTCATCAACGGCGTGGAGATCGTGATTGACGGCGGCCTGACGTCGATGCTGCATCACTGACGCCTTCAAAAGATTCCCGGGCTCACCTTTTCTCCTCGTGCCTGGCCTGCGTGAATGCAGCGTACAACTTCGTAATCGTCGGCGACAGTCATAGCGTCTCTCCTCCATTACCCCTGGGAGCAGCGGTGCGAGTCGATTCGTAAATCGGACACTTGATCTGGCCGAACATTCAAGTATCATTTATACAGCGTTTGACCTTCACGAACAACCAGTATTCACCCTGGAAAAAAGAATCCCATGAACGTCCCGGAGATGGATGCCTACCATTTCGATCTACTCGGATATGTGCGTATGGAAGGCGCCCTCAACGCAGATGAAGTTGCCGCTCTCAACGGCTGTATCGACGCCATTCCACCGCTCGAACCCGGCCAATGGTACGGCTACGTGCACGGGCACAAATTCGAACCAAAAGACGGCATCAACTACCAGCAGATCTACGAGGCCGGTGAACCGTTCGAAGCGCTGATCGATCACCCCGCTTGGATCGAACACGTCAAACTGTTCGTCGGTGGCGCCGGGACGTTCGACTACATGAAGGGCCCGTTGTTCATCGACGAAGTATTCGCCAATCTGCGCGGGCCCGGCCACGCGATCGGCATGCACTCCGGCGCCGACTGCCACATCAAGCGCAACCAGTACCGCTACAGGAACGGCAACTTCATGGTCTGCCAGGTAAACGTGCTGATCGCCCTCACGGATATCAAGCCGGGCGACGGCGGTACAGTGATCATCCCGGCCAGCCACAAGCAGAACTTGGCGCACCCGTTGATGGGCAAGCACATCATGGGCAGTGAATTCTGCAGCGGCGACGCAATGCCGCTCAGTGAGGAGATTTTCATGAAAGCCGGCGACGCGATTGTCTTCGCCGACACCATCTGTCACGGCTCGGCCAGACGGGTGAACGAGGGGCAGCGCCGCATTGTCGTCCAGCGCTACGGCCCGAGCTGGGGCTTCTTCCGGCACGGCTACCGACCGTCGAAGGAGCTGCTGGAACGCCTGACGCCGGAACGCCGGCAAATCGTCTGGCCGCACGACGTCCTGGCCCGCGAACCAAACCTCAAGGACGATATTCCACCGGCTGATGCCTGAGGAGCCTGCAAGACCATATGCCGATCCAAACTGCACTATTTGATCTGACCGGCAAGGGCGCGCTGGTCACCGGCGGCGCCACTGGGATCGGGCGGGCGCTCACTGCCGGCCTCGCCGCGCACGGCGCGCGCGTGCTCATCGGCTCGCGCCGGGCTGAGCTGGTCGAGCAGGCCGCCACCGAGCTCAACGCCGACTTCAACGAACCACGGGTCTTCGGCACTCGGCTGGACGTTACCGACAACGACAGTGTCGAAGCTGCCGTGCACACCGCTACCGAGCGCCTCGACAGCCTGGACATCCTGATCAACTGCGCCGGTATCCAGCTGCGCAAACCGGCAATCGATCTGACGCCGGAAGAGTTCAATCACATGTACGACGTTCACGCGACCGGTTCGCTGCGCTGTGCACAGGCCGCTGCGCGTATATTCATTCCGCAGGGCAGCGGCTGCATCATCAATGTCGCATCGGTCTGTTCGTTCGTGGATAATATCGAGGTGTCGGCGTACGCAGCAGCGAAAAGCGCCGTCCTCGGCCTGACCCGCAGCCTCGCCAATGAATGGGTGAAGCACGGCGTACGCACCAACGCCATAGCACCCGGCTTCGTGGTGACCGACCTGAACCGCCAGAACCTGGTGGGCACCGACCGCGGCCGCCGCATCCTCGAGCGGACGCCGGCCGCGCGCTTCGGCCAGGCGTCGGAGATGGCCGGCACCGCCGTCTACCTGGCGAGCCCGGCAGCGGCGTTCGTCAATGGCCAGACAATCGTCGTGGACGGCGGCTTCCTGGCCTGCGGTTTTACCGACAGCGTTGCGGGTGAACAGTAGAACGGATCTCCGTGTCCGTTCGTGACGATCCGTTCACCTCGCCCGCATTATCCTTTCGTCGCCTGCACGCTGGCGATGACACCCTCCTCCGCCTTGCTCATCGGGTGCGACAGCGCCGCTTCGGTCAATTCCGCCAGGCGCGCCGCCCCGCCCGCCTGCTCATCGCTCCATTCCTTGACGAAGGCACCCTCGCGAATGTCCCGCATGAAAAGCTCCTTGCCCTTGGCCCGCATCTCATCGGAGATCAGTTCCGGCCCGCGCGACAACGTGCCGTACTGGCTGGTCGTGGAGTGATGCGTCATCTGCTTGAAGAAGCCGTTGCGCGTCATCGCCGTGACAATTTCTGCCATCTCACCGGAGGCGTACAGTTCCATGACCATCAGCTCCGGACTGAACCCGACTTCGACACCGAGCTCGAAGCAGGTAAGGATCCAGCGTGTGAAGCCCGACCAGATTACCTGCTCGGCAAAGAGGTCCAGTTCGGCCTCTTCACGCAAGCTCGATTCGAAAACGCCGCCGCGTGTCAAGCCGATACCTTTGCAAAGTGCCAGGGTCAGGTCGCGGGCATTGCCCGTGGCATCCTGGTGCACGGCGAACTGGGCCAGCGCGCCGCTGCCCGCTTCGAACAGATTGCGCACCATGTGGCCGGTCATGCGCGGCGCCACCATCAGCACGTCGACGTCGAGAGACGGCGTGACCAGGTTGTAGCCGACATTGTAACCGCTCGCCCACACCAACGCATTGCCGGGCTCGACACCCGGTGCAATCTGTTCATCCCAGATCACCGGCTGCGATTCGTCGGTAGTGAGCACCAGCAGGCAGTCCCCCGCCCTGGCGGCGTCGGCTATCGGCATCGGCTTGAACCCGTCCTCGGCGGCACGGTCCTTGTATGAGTCCTCCTGATTGCCAACGATGACCTCGACACCGTTGTCCCGCAGATTGAGCGCCTGGGCCCGTCCCTGATTGCCGTAGCCGAGGACGGCTACGGTCTTGCCACTGAGCGCATCCATCGATACGTCGTGATCTTTGATGAGTTCCATTGTCTTCCCGTCCTCTGATGTGGGTGGAGAAATTCGCAGCTAATCCTGATTACATGGCAGAGCTACAACATGCCGCACGAACCTGTGGGCGTCCAATCAGAACGCACCGCCCCTTGCATTTGAATGCGGCGATCTTACCTTGCCGGTCACCACCATCGATCGGCTCCGATCGCCGATGAAAAATCCACACTTGAGTCGACAAAAAATGCAAGCAGTCCCTATTTGCCGACCCGTGACCATTGACAGCACCCGCACCGGTGAGCGCTGGTTCCCCCGCCTTCACCGCCACACCGATGACAGCCTGCTGCTCTATACGTCACACGGGAACGACGCCGCATTTTCACCGGGGCAACGCATCCGGTCCGTAGACAACGGCCAAACCTGGAGTGAGCCGGTCGCCAACGTCCCGCGCTCCGTCTGGCAGCACAGTTTCGACGACGGCGAGTTGTACGAGCTCGATGAAGTAGGCGTTGTGGATCCGAATACGCCCGATACCGCCGTCTACTGGGGTGCCCGGAGTTTTCCCGGAAAGATGGTCGACGAACCGCAGCCGGAATTCGTCCGCATCCATCTGCCACAGGTGGCGCACGGACCGTTGCAAAGCCACATCTCGGGATACCCGATGCATCCGTGGCGGGAAATCTGGAACACGTTGTTCGGCCGCATCGACATGACCGGCGACGAAATTCAGATCGCCAGCTTCTGCATCACCGCCGGTGTGGAGATTGACGATCGCCTGGTAGCGCTGGGCTATGGCATCGACAACACCAGCGAGTCAGACAGATGCAGTGTCTGGACAATGGCATCGGACGACCGCGGCAGGACCTGGGAGACGATCGGGGCCGCAGTCACCGGCGATGCCATGGAAGCGTCGCCGTGCGAAGCGGACCTGGTCCAGCTAAAGGATGGAAGACTGTACAGCGTCATGCGTGTTGACGGACCGCCGGATGTATGCAAAGCATGGCTCTATCACATGTGGTCAGAAAACGACGGCAAGACGTGGAGCAAACCGGAGCCTATGTCACTCGCAGACGATACCCAACACCAGCCACACAGCGTCTGGCCGCGCTTGCGCATCATGGAAGACGGCACCCTGGTCGTGATCTACGGCCGCCCCGGCAAACACCTGATCTGCGATCCCAGCGGTACCGGCACCCAATGGCAGGGGCGTTTCGACCTGACCGCCTACGAGAAGGAAACCCAGACCCTCATGGGCGTGCCGGAAGAGCTGCAAATCCGCCGACGGCTTCCCGGCCTGCGCGAAGACGACTCCAGCGATTACCTGGCGATCGAGACCGTCGGGCCGCGTGAACTGATCGTTGTGTACGACGCCCAGAACTATGTCGAGAACTGGAACGCCAGGCCGGTGTCTTCGGCGCTGCGGATGTTGCGTGTACGGCTGGAAGACTGAATCAATCCCGTCCATAGATGTCGACGGTCGATGTTCAGCTTGCGACAGCAGCCGCACCTGGTTTGAATTCGACGAACCGCTGCATTAGGCTGAGCATCGCTCACTGCCCGGAGGCAGTCACCCGTTCCACTGAGTTCTCACCCCGGTTGTGAAAGGCCAATGCAGACAACGACCGACCCCGGTCGCGTGCCGGATGAGTTGATACTGAACGTTCATCTCATGCACCCCGGCGGCGACAGCTCGCCAGGCGACCCCAACGCGGCGTTCTGTGTCGACGGCACGTATCATCTGCACTACATCCTGCAGTATCCGTGGCAGGGCGACGGGACGTTTTGCTTCGTTCACGTCACCAGTCCGGACATGCTGCACTGGACCTGGCAGCCGACGACACTGCAAAAATCGTTCACCGACCACGGGATGTTCAGCGGCACCGGCTTCATCACGAAAGAGGGTAAGCCGGCAGCAATTTATCACGGCCAGGCGTCCGGCCGCAATCAGATCGCCATCGCCACAGACAACCAGCTGTCGGCCTGGGAGAAACCGTATCCGGTCGAGCCGATGACTGTGGACGGGGAGCCGGCGGAGATGCTGCACTGGGACCCGGACTGCTTTCTGATCGGCGACACCTACTACGCGATCTCCGGCGGCCAGAACCCGCCATTGATCAAGTCGGACGATCTCAGGAGCTGGACATTGGTCGGTGATTTCCTGAAACAGGATTTCCCGGACGTCGCGCTCGGCGAGGACATTTCCTGCCCCAACTTTTTTCCGCTCGGCGACAAGTGGGTGCTGCTGTGTATCAGCCATCCGTTCGGCTGCCGCTATTACCTCGGGGACTGGGACACGGCCGCAGAGCAGTTCGTGCCGGAATCCCACTGCCGCATGAACTGGCGGCGCCGTGACCAGGGCGACGAGCGGTACTGCGACATCTTTGCCCCGGAAACGGTGCTCACGCCGGACGGACGTCGCGTGATGTGGGCCTGGTTCACGACGCTGCACGAAGCGATTGATCGGAAAACGGTCCAGTGCCTGCCGCGCGAACTCAGCCTGGGTGAGGACGGCAGACTGCGCATCCGGCCGCTGCGTGAACTGGAGTCGCTGCGCCATGATCCGGTCACCATCAACGACTCGACGGCAACGATACCGGAAAGCAAACACAGCGGCACAGCCAGGGAACACATCGCCGAGCTCGCCGGCGATGCCTTCGAGGTCAGAATCACGATCGACCGGGCAGAGGCGACGCGCAAACGATTCGGGTTCCAGCTCTTCGCCAACGAAGACCGGGAGGGCTTGCCGATCATCCTGCACCCGGAAGCGGGCACCTTGCAAATCGGCTCGACGGACGCACCGTTCGCTATCGCCGACCTGCCGCCGGACGAGGATATAGAGCTGCGCATCTTCATCGATAAATACCTGGTCGAGCTGTTCGCCAACGATCGCGTGGCAGTCGCCGCCGTACACATGGACTACCAGACGGCGAACGGTCTGTACATCTATGCATTCGGCGGTACCACGACGATCCGGACCGTCGAAATCTGGCGGCTGAAAGCAACGAACCAGGGCCTGCTTGAAGCCCGGCAGTCGCGGATCTGGGAGCCCGAGATCGAATGAACCACGAAGCAGGCAAAACGCACGAAGAAGGTATGAGGGAGCGACTGCGACTCGCGTCCGACGCGTATCGCCCCGCCTACCATTACCTGCCGCCGAGCAACTGGATGAATGACCCGAACGGCACGTTTTTCTGGCAGGGGCGATATCACCTGTTCTACCAGTACAACCCGCGCGAAGCACACCACGGCGGCCGTACCGGAACGATCCACTGGGGGCACACAGTCTCCGAAAACCTCGTCGACTGGGAGGACCTGCCGATCGCACTGACGCCGGCGCCGGATGGCCCCGACATGGACGGATGCTTCAGTGGGACGGCCTTTACCGGTCCGGGCGGCGTGCCGACGATTATTTACCACGGCGTGCCCGGGGGGATCTGCCTCGCCACGAGCACAGACGACATGCTGGTGCACTGGGAGAAACACCCCGCGAATCCGGTGATCCTGACGCCCGGCCCCGACGATCCGTACAAAGTCGACGGCGCGCCCTGCGGCTGGGTCGAAGGCGATACCTGTTATGCGATCACCGGCAACAGCAGCCACGACGCCTTCGACGGCCGGGAACCCGACCGGGCTTACCTGTTCAAGTCGGATGACATGGCGCACTGGGAATATATGCACCCGTTTTACGAAGGCGGCATATACACCGAGCGGGGTGAGGATTGCGCCGTGCCGGACTTCTTTCCATTAGGCGACAAGCACGTGCTGCTCTTCGCCAGCCACCGCCGCGGTCCGCACTACTACGTCGGATCGTATGCGGACAACAAATTCATTCCCGAGCACCACCGGCGCATGGCCTTCGGCGAGACGAACTTCACCGCCCGCCCCGGCATCCTCAACGAATGCCAGACGCTGCTGGACGACAACGACAGGCGCATTCTCTTTACGCGCATTTCCGAGGCGCGCTACGGCTGCGTGCAGCGTGACTCCGGCTGGGCCGGCATCATGGCGCTGCCGTCCGTCCTGTCGTTGGCCGCAGATAATCATCTGCTGGTCGAGCCGGTTCCCGAGCTGGAATCCCTGCGCGGTGAACACCAGCACATTGCGGACCTGGCGATCGCGCCGGACTCGATTGTGCCGCTCGACCCGGTGGCCGGGAACCGGCTGGAGATCAGGGCGGTGTTCGAGTGGGACGATGCCGAGGAATTCGGCCTGGTCGTATGCTGTTCGCCCGGCGGCGAGGAACAGACGCAAATTCGTTTTAACGCCAATCCGAACCATTATTACCGCCGGGAGATACCACCGTTGCGGGAGCTCGTCCTCGATGTTACCCGCTCCAGCACCAGGCCGGATATAAACAATCGCGAATCGCAGCGCTGCCACGCTGCCCACGTCGCCGGGGAACCCGTCGAACTGCGGGTCTTCATCGATCGCAGCGTCGTCGAAGTGTTCGTCAACGGCGGCCGCTATTATCTGGCCAAGCGCATCTATCCGGCACGGCCGGACAGCATCGGCGTACGGGTTTTTGCAAGGGGCGGCAAGGCGACGCTGCGGTCTCTGGACGCATGGCAGATGAAGGCGATCTGGCCGCTGGAAGAGAATGGGTAAAATGATTGAAAATAATGCGACTACGATTCGATGCGCGCCAATCCCATCGGCAGGATGTTGTACTTGATCTCGAGGCGCAGGACGTACAAGGTGAAGGGCGGCGCGATGTCGTCGGGTCGCTCGTGCAGGATCAGATTTACTTCGTTGTCGCCCTGCCGGATCCAGTCACCGCCGGTGAGATCGAAAGACGCCTCCCAGTCGCCGTGCATGCCGTTCCAGTTGAAGGCGTACTGCCAGCTCACACCCCACTTGGCGGCACTCACCGGCACCTCTTTGCCGTTGACGCGCAGGGAAATCTTTTCGAACGTGGTGAAGTGCAGGAGATCCAGGCGCAGGGTGATCGAGGCCAGTATGCGATCGCGCCGGGCCGCGGCAATATCGTCGCTGACCGGGACGGTGACCGTGACACCCGGGCCGTCCGGTTCGACGGGGATATCGACCGGGAGCTGGTGGCGATGCCATGAAAGGTTCTCCATGCCGAAGAAGCGGGACTGATGTGACACGCCGATGCCCGCAAGCATGTACAGCTTGTCCTTGCGCGCCAGTGTCGCAGGGTCGCCGCACTCCGACAGGATAGCCATGTCGCCAGGACGATTGGTCATCTGGTGGTGGTGGAAATTGAACAGGCTGATACCGTCGACACCGTGGTGCCAGGCATTCGACATCGCAGCGCGTACGGCCTCGATCGGCGGCGGCCGGAACCGTCCGGGGCCAACGCCTTCCGTGACGCTGGCATAAACCGTTATGTCCGTGCCTGCCGTCAACTTGACGAATGCATCCAGGGGCAGCTCGCAGGTTGTGTCGTAATAGACGGTCGGGGTCAGCGACGTCACCAGCCCTTCGCGCAACCAGGTCTTGATGTCGAATCCCGATGCTTCACACACTTCGAGCGACCCGGGTATGCGGACTGAGAATCCAAGCGGGCGCCCCCGCTCCTCGCCGACTCGACCAAGCTGCTCGTGCACTTCGCGCATGTAGTCGGTGAGGATGTCGCAGGCGCGATGGACATCCGCCTTCGTAAAGCTGTGGAAATTGTGGCGTGTGAAATCCAGCTCGAACCCGTCCAGATCGTAACGGCTGCAGAGGTCCTCGATGAGCTCCTTCCGGTGTTCGCGGACAGCGGGCACCGCGTAGTTGAGATGACGACACGCCATGATCTTGCCATCAGGCCCCGGTGAGTGGATTTCAGATGCGCAGTCGTCGCCGACAAAATATTCCGGGTGATCCATGCAGAACCGGCTGCGTGGACCATACTCGGGCGGATGCCCGTCGTTGAAGCGCATCGACCCCCAGAATGGTTTGCCCTGAGCATGTGCGGCAGCGATCACCCCCGACGGCCAGATCATAGCGATGTACAGCAACTCCAGGATCTCGAGCGAGGTGCACGCGGCGATCAAGAAGAAGCAGGAGGAAGCAAGGAAGCAAGCCCTCGAGAGCGCAGACGAGCGCCGCGAGAAGATCCTCGCATCCGATCTCGCCGACCGGCTCTGATCTTGCCGGCATAAGCAACGGACGCCGCTGCGGAAGGTCTAACTTCTAATACGGCGTGTAATGCGGATCGCCGCCCGGCGGCGCGTGATAGCGGATAATGTGATGGCCGTCCGGGAAATACCAATTGCCGCCGGCAGTCTGGGTCATTCCCCTGTGGCGATGGGTTTCGACGTGGCCGTCAGCGTAGCCGACATTGTTTTCGTTGTACTTGAGCACGTGCGGCATCCAAAAATATCCGTTCGCGGCCTGATTATCGGAATGAGCGTCAAGCGACGTGTGGGAGTTGTTCCAGCTCGGGTCTGTCAGAATAACGTCGCTCGAATTCCCCACCTTATACGGTGCAGAATCCGTCTGTGAGTTCTCGGTGTTCGTGAAGTCGAAATTCGGATCCGTAGTGGATCGGTCAACGGGGTGGAAACCTGCGTATCGATTGTATCCGATGACGACCAGGTCGCCTTTCTCGTCATTGTAGGTAGTCGTTGAACTGTTCGAGTAGTGCAGGCCGCCAATCTGTGTGGGCTTATCCCATCCATCAAACGGGCACCAGCCGACAATCGAATCGGCAAGCACCAGTTCTGCGAAGAGATCCAGCCATTCATCCTTGTCATAGCCGAGGTTGCGATACACATTTGGCCCGCGGTGGTTCCAGATCTGGTTGGAGTACGACTCGTTGCCGGTCGTCTTGACGTGCAGCGGCCATGTGGCGTCGTATTCCACCGCGTAGATGGTCATTCCCTTGGCGAGCTGTTTCATATTGCTCATGCACACGATAACCTTGGCGCTCCGCTTGGCCCTGTTGAGGGCGGGGAGCAGCATCGCCGCGAGGATGGCGATGACAGCAATGACGAGCAGAAGTTCTATGAGCGTGAAGCGGCCTTTCTTCTTCATCAGATCCCTCTTTAAGGCGGCGGAGCCGCGAATGCGCGGTATCAGAAATTTAGGTCCGCGTACATCTGATTCCAAGAATCTCAGTGGGTTTATTTGCGGAGTCCGCAATGCCTACGGCATCGGCCCGGCAGTGCGTCGCTGCCGGCGAGTGCCAGGCTCGCTGCCCACTTGTCGATCCGTCCCCGGCCTTTGAATCCACTGGCAGAATTCGGAATGGGCGACGACTGTACGTCAGGCAACTTGGTTCTGACTTAAGGGCAAAGAAGTGGATTTTGACAAGCGTTCCCCGTAGGACGATCCCTCCGCGGGGGAAAGGGACATAGACGCCGAAAGTGACGACCGCGGCGGGTCGCTACTAAGCTCCCGTGGGCTTGTTGTAATGGCCGACACCACTTCTCAAGCCCTTAAGTCCGTGCCATTTCAACCTACCTGGTACCATAAATCCCCAAACACACCAAAATGCACGACCAATGAGCCAACCCAACCAACCCGATAAGAAGTCTCACGCCACGACGCAACGTCGCAACGGGATGGCCGATCGTCCTGCAATCGGCACGTCAACGAGCGCGCGGCGTACCAAAGCTCGCCAGTAGCCGACTGTGACGCCCGCTACTACCCACCGTGTCAACGAAGGCTATTTTAGCAGAACGCTTACCTTATGAGACCTGTTTGGACAACCGCGCTAATCGTGGCGGGACAAAATGAGCATACGAGTACATCCCAGCAACAAGCACTGTGTGGCCAAGCGCGTGAAGCAGTTCCGGCTGCCTGCGATCAAGAAAGAGATCCTGCGCGGTGACGGAGCGAAAGGCTCGCCGGTAGCCGACCGTGTCAGCGACGGGTTCATGGTTCGAGAGACGCGCGTGCCGGCGTCGAAGAAGACGGTGTTCAAGACGTACGAAAACGGCCGCGACCTGCTGATCGCGGTGTGCCTGCAGGATATCTATGACCGCGGCCAGGGCGTGGTCGATCCGCTGCCGGACAGCTGCGAGGTGATGCTGGATCCGTACCATGACCGGCTCTCCTCGTTCCATTGGTTCTTCCACGTCGACCAGTTTTTCGGACCGGCACACCACACGCCGTATCCGGCGGCGCATTCCACCGCGTTTCCGTTCCTCGAACACAAAAAGTACTCGTACACCGCACCCAGCCCGGAGGAATTCGGTGGTCTTGAACGATACGCCTGGTGCTTTATCTGGTTCAATCTCGACGATGTTTTCCGGCGGGGGCCGGCGTGCGGTATTAACATCGGTCGAGCCTGGCCGTTTCCGGAGGAGGTGACGTCGTGGAACCACGGCACCTGCCCAGCGGTGTCGACGTCGTACGGGACGCTGTACAAAGGGCGCGGACCGGTCGTTGTGCAGGTCGCGCACGCCGATGTGGATGGGGACAAGCTGGTCGTTGAAGGCACGTTCGAAGGGAAGACGGCACCGGAATTCCAATTGCTCGACCCATGTGGTGAAGCGGTCCGCTGCCGGCGCTCAGGCAAGGCTAACAACTGGCGCCTACGCGCGTCGCTGAAAGGGCGTCAATCGGGCCGCTATCGTTTGATCCCGCAGGCAGGACGTCGGGTAGAGCCTGAGTATTTCGCGGTCGACGTGATCCTCAAGCCGCGGCCATTCACCGTCGGATTCACCTTCGATGTGGGCGACGACATCATGACGTCTGAGCTGCCGTATACGCCGGAGGCGCTCGCCGCCGAAATGAAGCTGATGGCGGATACCGGGTTCACGCGTGTGCATTGGGTAGACAGGACGCCGGAGCGGCTCTTCCTGAACCCGATCGCAAAGGTACAGAAGTTGTTCAGGGAGACGTATCGCAACTGTGGCGACATCATGCCCCTCGCCGCGAAGCTGGCCAAGGCAGAGGGACTCGAGTTCATCGGCGTTCACAAGACATTCGACATCGCTGCCGACCGCCCCGGCAACCCGGGCGAACGGGGGAAGTCCGTGACCAGCCTCCGCAATGTCCCGCTGGAAGCGCGCCAGTGCATTCGCGACAACCAGGCCGCAACGATGCAGCTGCATCCCGAGTGGCACCAGCCATCCGCCGAGCCGGTGACGAAGCTCTGTGTCTATTCCCGCGAGCCGATACCCGAGTTCAAGCGTTCCGAGCTGCGGTTGTGGACGAGTCTCAACAACCGGAGCTTCAAGCCGTACCGCGGCAAGATCACGATCGCCACGCGCAAAGTGCGACGTCCGCACCAGGTGTGGACCGCTGCCGGTACGGTACCCGGCGCCGGGACGCAGACGAACTGGGTACTCGAGTTGTCGGGGCTGAAGGTCACCGATACGTACGTCGTCATCGACATCCGCAAAGACGCGACCTTTGTGCACCGTACGTACGCACTAGTCGAGGCGTACGACGCTACGGGCCGCATCGTGCCGAACACTATTGGCACCCGCGGCGGCGATCATCGCAGCGGCATCATGTTCTATCGGGAGTGGGGCCCCGGCTGGATGAACCGCTCCCAATTCTATCTCGAGGACTACCGCTGGGGCAAAGGCGCGCACGGTCTGGCATTGAAGCGGCACCCGAACCTGCCGACCTTGCTCGAACCGAGCTATGACGCGGCGCGCGAGGTATGGCTGTGGCATGTACACCGGATTCTGAACACTGCCGCCGACGGCTTGAGCATCCGCACGCTGTGTCAGCACAACAACATTCCGGACTACATGCTCTACGCGTTCGCCGAGCCGGTGCGGGAGACGTTCCACAGTATGTACGGTCGCGCCGTGACACCGTCCTGGCAGGACTGCGAGCGGGTGCGCCGGATCCGCGGCGACTTTTATACAGAGTTCTTCCGGGCCGCGCACAAGGTCACCGCCGCCGCCGGCAAGAAGCTGATCGCCCATCTCGAACACGGCATCGAGGTACCGCCGCAGTACGACCAGCGGATGGAAATACATCTCGATTGGCCAACCTGGATACGGGAAGGGTTGATCGACGAGGGCTTCATCAAGAACATGGGATCGCAGGACCCGTATATCCATGAGAACGTGTTGCCGCTGGCGAAGCAGCACGACACCCCGATGACAATCTGCGCCAGCAACGCGTCATCCTACATTTCGCCGCGCTTTATCGAGCTGACTCGCGCCCTCGTCGAGGACGCCAGAGCTGCAGGGTTCGACGGCTATATCTTCTACGAGGCCGCAAGCTTCAAGTACCGGAACTCGGAGAATATCCCGGTCTGGCGCAAGCAGGCTGGGGAAGCGTATCGGGCCGTGACGGCTGTCGGGGACGTATAGGGAAGTCCCGATCGCTCCTAGACAACAGATGCGGGAAAGGACAACGGATGTCTACGGCAAGACAACGGATGAATACGGCAAGACAACGGATGAATACGGCGATGATGTATGATGGCCGGAACAACTGCAAGGGGACGACCATGAAGATTGCGTGTTTGGGTGGCGGTGGATTGTACTTTGTTCGGCCGGTGGCCGATTTCGCGCTATGCGAGGAAATGCACGGCAGCACGATCGTCCTATACGATATCGATCGGGACCGCGCCGAACTGATCGCGAAGATGGGGCGGCGGTTCAGCCGGACAGCGGGCGCCGGCCTGAGATTTCGTGTTGCCGAAACGCTCCGCCAGGCTGTTGACGGCTGTGATTTTGTCCTGACGTCTATCGGCGGCGCCGGCGCTTCCGGAGCGGCCGGCTATTATGATTCACCGGTGCATCTCGGCGACAAACTGATCTGTGCCCGCCACGGCATCCAGCAGGTCGTCGGCGACACCGCCGGGCCGGCTGCGATGATGGCGGCATTTCGCAGTATCCCGATCCACCTGGAAATCTGCCGTGCTGTGTCGAAGTACTCGCCCGAGGCTGTGCTGCTCAACCATGCGAACCCCATGGCCGTGCTCTGTCGCGCGATGATCAAGTACGGCGATGTGCAGTCCGTGATTGGCATCTGCCATGGCTCCAGCACGGGATCATGCACGTTGCGCGTATCCTGGACGTGCCTTGTGTGACACCGAGGATTTCATGCAAGAACTGTTCGAGAGCAATCGGCGGCGCGTTCCACATCAAGTGCGCACTGTCGATATTGAAGAAAAAACGGGGTAAAGACATGATCCGTTGGGGAAAAGTGTTTCTACACGAGATTATCGAATAAAATAGCACCCAGATTTCCGGTTTCCCGTCCTCAAGACTTCCAGGCGTTGCAGCACCACACGAAGTTCTCAAATTTCCTGGGGATGGGGCACGTCCCGTCGCCCAAAGGATACTCCCCGTTTCTCATGGTGGTTCAGGAAAGATATCCGGCGCGGGTGCGGCGGACCAGCCTTTGCTCGGGGTCCAGCACCGCCCGGGCAATCAAGCGCTTCGGTGCAGGCTGACAGCTTGACAAGGTTGGCGCACAAAAAAGCCCGGGAATCACTCGATTCCCAGGCTTTCCGTAGTAAAAACCTTGCGGTCCCGCTTATGGGTTATTCACCCAGCTTGCTGTCGATGACGGCATCGATTTCAGAACCGACGTCGCAGTTGTCCGGGTCACAGATATTGGCGCTGATCATCAGAGAAGTGACAATCACGTCGGCTGTATCCCGAATGTCCTGGACATTCGCCGGCGGATTTTCGCCCAGAATCGCGCAGGCCAAATCGACTGCCGAGTTGGCGACATCCTGACAAGACACACACGGCGCATCCGCACCAGCGGCGCCAGCGTCACCAGCGGCACCAGCGTCTCCAGCGGCACCAGCGGCACCATCGGCACCAGCGGCGCCAGCCGCACCATCGGAACCAGCCGCACCGTCGGCACCCTGCGGACCAGCGTCGCCCTGTTTGCCCTGCGGACCCTGCGCGCCGGCAGCGCTGTCCGCCGCGCCACCGCTGCAGCGGGGATCCTCGATTGTGATCGACATGTAAATCGAGCCGTCGGCTGCCAGCATGGTGTAGCCGTGTCGCGCAAACGGAAGGATTTCTTCATAGTCGGCCGAGCCAGAGCTGCTGATTCGGAAGTCAACAGTACAGTCCGTCTTAACCGCGAAATCGCGCGTGTAGGTGGCACCCCGGTCATAGTCCTGGAATCTGATCTGGTTCCACGTCTCGTTGCCATCCTCTCTGGCGTATGCCTGTACGAGAAAGTGCTGCCGTGCATTCTGGTTTTTGGGCGCTGTCACAGCACCGCCCTGGATGTCGAAATTACTCATTGAATCGATATTCTGAACACCCATGCCGTTATCGACATTGATCATGTGCACTAAGGAGAGTCGACCGCTGCCGCTCATCTGCTGCGAGATAGCTAAGACGTTTACCTTGTCGCCATCGCTAAGCTGGGCGAACGCGGTCGGCATCACAAACATCGTTATCACGGCCATTGCCATGGTTGTGAGTAGCTTATTCATTTTTGTTTCTCTCTCTGAGTTTGGGATTTTGGAATTCTGCCGCTCTTCCATCGGAAGTGGCGGCGTCGAGTTGCAGCGACCGCCAGCCTTTCGGCCACCGATCACCATCTTGTTGTGCTGTATTTGTTGTTATGGATTGTTGGTTTGTGGTTCAATTACATCGCGGTTTCCCGCTTGCTTTGTGTTATGGTATAAGATATCCGCAGGCGGATTGCAAGCCTATTTCTGAAAAATCGGTTTTTTTTCGGGGCACGATCGGGGGCACGATTTCGGGGCAGGATAACAGGATGACAGGATGACAGGATGACAGGGCACGGGTTAGCATTTGCACTCGCTGCATCGTAGGTTAATCACACGCCAATCACGAAAACCATACACTGGAGACTCAAACAATGCACCGAATCCCGATCATGCCGATGTCCGTTGTCACGACTATCTTGCTGACCATTACAATCGCCGGCGCCGAACCGGCGCTGGTCAAGGGCTACGGCGAGACGCAATGGGGCCAGAGCCTCGAGGAAGTCGCCGCCGTCGTCGACGGCAAGAAAGATGAGAAGCCCGGCGCCTCCCGACAGGGGATCGAAATGTCACGGTATGTCTCGACCGAAGGCAAGGCGGACAGCACCGAATATCACTTCATCAACGACATGCTGTACGAGGTCACCGCCTATTTCCGATTGCCCGACGCGCCCGAAGGCAGTACCGATGCATTCGGCTACAAGATGGTCCAGAAGATGATCGCGGAGAAATACTACAAGGATGAAGAAACACGGACTGCGTTGCAGGCGGCACAGACCAGGGTGCAGGCAGCGATGGCCGGTGATGGCGCGATCATGGTGATGTACACCAACCTCAAGACCTCGAATGAGGTACACGCGGCAATGAAGCGAGAGCAGGAGGAGGCCAGGAAGAAAGCCCTCGAGAATCAGGAGGAGCGCCGCGAGAAGATCCTCGCATCCGATCTCGCCGACCGACTGTGATTTTGCCACGCAAAAAAAACAACATGAAACGCGGTTCAAGTTTACGTTTTCGACGACCGCGCATCGCAATATAGCTAAGGATACTGTGGCTGCGAAACGAGCTACATCTTCATGAAAGTTCACAGCGGCACCGGTTTTTCCAGCCTCCAGGAAGCGGTTTTTTTCCCTTTCGATGACCACAGCATTCCGTTCAGCACCGGTCTGCGGCTGTTCCTGACACCTGGCAAATCAGCCGACCAGGTCAATCCCACGGTCATCTCCACTGGACCTGAGGGGGCGCCGGACGAAGAGACGGTCCGCTTCTACGGGACAGTGATCCCGGTCGACGGCGAGCTGCGCATGTGGTATCTCGCACGGGGCTACCAGGACAACGAAATCTTCGCCCCCAACGCCTTGAGCTGGGACCCGGAGGTTGGCTGGATCACCGGCGCCAAGGGGTTGCGGGCCTGCTACGCAACCAGCACCGACGGTATCCACTGGAAGAAACCCAATCTCGGTCTGGTCGAGTACAACGGCAGCAAGGACAACAACATCGTCGATCTCAGCGGCGGACGCTGTGACCTCGCTTCCCTGCCGGTTCTCCATGACCCGGACGACCCCGACCCCGACCGCCGCTTCAAGGTCGCCTACGAAAGCCTGCCGCACGGCGCCAGGGCCGCCGCCGCCTACAGTCCCGACGGACTGCGCTGGACCGAGTGCGCCAGCAACCCGGTGGCGACACTCATGGAACAGACCGGACTCACCCGCTTCAACGGCTGCTATTACATGAACGGCCAGGCCGGCGGACACTTCGGCGTCGGACGCAAGCTGCAGACCTTCGCCTCCTACGACTTCGAGCACTGGACCGAATCATCGTGTATGGGGTTCCGGCGCGACAACATCCCGCCACGCCCGATGGCCGGCCACTGGAACACTGCCGAAGAGGTACACCTCGGCGCCGGTCTGTGGAACCGCGGAAATGTCGTCATCGGTATCTACGACATGTGGCACGGCTCGAGTACCGGCGACCGTTCGCAGGTGACCATGGACCTCGGCATGGTCGTGAGCAACGATGCGCTGCACTTCCGTGAACCGATTGCCGATTTCCGGTTTGTCCCGGCCTACGAAGAAGTCGGTGTGCCGATCGGCCGAGGCCCGGCGCTCAGTCATGGGCAGGGCATGTTCAATATCGGCGACCACACGATGCTGTGCTACGAATGCTGGCCCGGCGGCGGTATACGCCTGGCACGTTGGCAACGGGACCGCATCGGCGGCTTCCGCTTCTTCGGGTCCGGCACCGAAGACTTCGCCGCCGGCGCCGAGGACAGCCAGCAACGTCACTGCATCACCTGTGCGGTGGATCCACAGGGTGCCAATGCACAAATATTTGTCAATGCAGACGGGCTCAACGAGCACAGTGAACTGACTGTCGAACTGCTCGATGAGCAGTTCCATCCGCTCGCCGGTTATTCCGGCGACGCCTGCATCCCGCTGGATACACCCGGCCTGCGACAGCAGGTGTGCTGGAAGGATCGCGACCAGGTAACGGCCGACGGTCCGATCCGGCTGCGCGCCAACTTCGGCGGCCTGCGCCCGGAGGACGTCCGACTGTACGCGATGTATATGTCGACGGCCTAAAAGGTTTGAAAGAAACGCAACGGACAGACGACGATCCAACCTGGAAGGGTCGTCGGGCAGACTCTCCCCGCCTTGTGCCTGCGTGCTGGCTCAATCCTTGCGGATAAAGCCGAACCGCGTAAAGACCTCGTGCATGTACTCGTGCTTCTCGACGATCGACAGATCGCTGCGTCGAAACACCTGGTGCACCTCATGCTCCGCAGCCCGCATCGTCGCCGCGTTCTCGAGCAGTTTATCGACTGCAGCCGGCGCAATCTTGATGACGCCTTCGTCGCTGGCATGGATGATGTCGCCGGGGTTGACGGTAATCCCCCCGACCGACACCGGCTCGTCAACCGCCGTCACCCGCAGCGCGCAGTGATGAACCACGGTACCGCGACAGTAGACCGAAAACGGTACGGTCCGCAGCCCGGCCACGTCGCGCACACGGCCGTTGGTGACGGCCCCGATACAGCCGACTGAATGCAGAACCTTGGCGGTGCCGTCGCCCAACGTGCATTCGTGCTCCGGCCGGGGCCCGACCATTTCGACGACCCAGACGATCGGCACGTCCATCGCATTCATGCGCTCGAGCTGCGCGAGGTACAGGCTCATGTCCGGTTCGCTGCCCGGCGTACTGGAATCCATCTTGCAGGTTACCGCCACACCGGCCGTGAAGCCCTGGTCCGGCGTCACGCTGTGAATGTCGCCGCCCATGTACCATTCGGCCGCCGACGTGTCATCCACATAGTCCAGTGTATTGGCCAGCAAAGATGAGTCATATTCGCGCAAGGCCTCGAGCTTTTCACGGGAAATCATATGAGTTGCACCTCGGTTCCTATGTCTTTGATTTCCTATATACCCGAATTGAAGCGATCCCAAGTATAACTTGCACGGACAATGTTGCCAATGTAGTCTCCTTCGAGCAGTGTAAACACCGATATCATCCCCGGATAGGTCACGTTTTGAACCTCGATACACTTCACC
>CAJWLW010000012.1 GCA_913042885.1 uncultured Lentisphaeria bacterium
TCGTGACGATCAACGTTTTTCCACTGGTCAAGCATCTCGGCAGCACCGCGCCGCAGTATACCGAAGGCTGTCATTCTGTCGTCCCCCCGCAGCAAACCGTGCCGTCCCGGTACATCGACCCGAAAGCCAAGAATCGCAGCCGAATTTACTACAAGCTGGCGGAACTGCAGGCCAATCAGTTGGAAGATGGTGCCATGGCGCTGCTTACTGACGAGCACGGATTTATCGCCGAAGGCACAGGCAACAACTTCTTCATGGTACGGAACGGACGCGTGTTGACACCGAAAGGACACAATATCCTGCGCGGCGTCTCGCGTATGAACTGTATGGAGCTGTGCGACAAGTTCGGCATCGAAGTGGAAGAAGCCGACATCGAACCGTACGACGTGCGCGAGGCAGATGAGGCCTGGATCACCAGTACGACTATCTGCATGCTGCCGGTAACGCGTTTCAACTTCCAGCCGGTGGGTGACGGCCGGGTCGGACCGATCTACACGAAACTGCTCAACGCATGGTCGGAGCAGGTCGATTGCGACATCAAGGCGCAGGCTGAGAAGTTTGGAGAGATGCTGAAAGCCGGCGCCATGTAATCGAAAACTCACTACGATCGAAAAAAGGAGGACCTCACATGGCTTCGCTGAAAATCACCCACATTGGTCATGCTTCATATCGTTTTGAATCGGAAGCCGGCACGGTCATCTACCTCGATCCGTGGATCGAGGGCAATCCAAGTGCGGATATGGCGTTAGCGGATATCGACCGGGCGGATGCCGTCGTTGTCACGCACGGCCACATGGATCACCTCGGCGATTCTATCGCTATCTGCAAGGCAACGGGCGCGATATTTCTCGGCAGCTACGAACTGCAATTGCTTGCGGAAGCCAACGGGCTGACGATGGCCGCCAACGCGTCGATGCCAGTCGGTATCGGCGGTACGCAGAGGATCAAGGACGTTGCAATCACCGCAACGCAAACACATCATTCGGCATCAATGAGCATGCCGGAGACTCCGACGCACCCGAACGGAATAGTCTTCCACCCCGACGGCGGTGTTTCGGGCATGATCCTGGCATTCGATAATGGCATCACCGTGTACAATTCATCGGACACCGGCGTTTTCAGTGATATGCAGCTTATCAGCCAGATGTACGGACCGCAGATCGCCATTCTCCCGACTGGCGGCGTGTACACCATGGGGCTTCGCGAAGCGGCACGGGCTGTGGGATTCATCCGTCCGGAAATTCTGATTCCCTGCCACTATGGTGAGCAGGTCGGCCAGCCGTGTGACATCGACGCCCTGACTGCGGCGGTGGCGGTGCTGGCGCCGGCCACCGACGTCGTCACGCTCGAGGCCAATGCCACACTCACCTACACCGCAAGCTCGTATGAGATTGCGGGATAAGCCAATGGCACTCTTGATCCATGGTCCGGCTCGAGAGCTTATCGAGCAATGCGCTGTGCCGCAAAACGAATCATCGTCAGGATTGACTGCGAAGATACTCAATACTTGACCGGGCACCTTCTTCAAAGCCGGCGTTGCGATAGATCTTGAGAGATCCAAAGCCCTCGTACCCGATTGACTGCAGTGCGTGCAAGACAGATTTGAAGTCAACATTGCCACTGCCGAAAACGCCCCCGTTGCTCTCGCAGATATGGACATGGCGCAGCGATTCTCCACAGCTGTAGATCGGCTCCGTCATCGACGTCTCTTCAATGTTCATGTGAATGGTATCGAGCATCGGCTTGAACGCCGGCACATCAATCGCCGCGATCAATTGCCGCACCTCGGCCAGCGAATTATTGAAGCCAACCTGCAAATGGTTGACCGGTTCAATGACGATCTCTATGCCCTTCTGCTCGGCAGCCAGGCCAACCTCCCGGAGCCCTGCGGCAATACGCTCGTTGGCTACAACCGGATCCGCTTCGTCGCTCCGCAGCCCCTGCATCAGCCCGACGACCAGGATGGCATTGAACCGGTCGGCAATCGGCAAATAACTTTTGAGGCGATCCACTGCGCCCTGTCGGCAGTCCGGGTCCGGTGAACTCAGGCAAAGCCCTTGTTCATAGGCTGGGCCTGTCAACATCGACGGTACAACCAAGTCGTTGGCTTGCGCGGCTGCTTCCAGCTCGTCGAGACGTCCGAGCACATCATCCGTCAGATTCAGTTCGACACCGGCGTAGCCGCAACTCTTCAGAAAGGCAAAGCCCGCCGGCGGATCCTGTTCAATGTCTGAAAAGTCGATCAGAATGTAGCTGTAGGGAATCATTTGCGGTCCAACTGGTTTATGTGGAGTGGAATTTTCATTCTTGCAGAAAGGCTGGACTGCGGCCCGGCGATCTAAATCTCGAATCCCCAGTGTTCGCCATAAATGCGGATCTCGTCCGCCTTGCCGCGCAGCCAGTCAAGACCGTAGGCGTTCAGACCGACGAGTGAGCCGATATCCGTCTGGTCCCGAACGCTCCCGGCCCAAATCGCTGTTGCAGCCTCGAGCCGGTCCACGGCGCTTGCCAACAAACGGGCGGATTGTCGCATCTCGTCATTGTGTGCGGTGACATCGAATTTTCCGCCACGGCCGGCCGACGTCTTCAATTCCTCCGCGGCATCGTAGCGCAGGCGTGCCTGGCGAATCAGAATTGCGGTCTGCATAAATAATCCTCCGAAACGTACAAACGCCAGCAGGTCTCCGACAAATTGCTTGCCACGCGGCGCGCTGAGTTGCAACGCCGCCTCGATGTGCGGCTCGATTTTACCTAAACTGTCGATCAATTTCTCCCAGACCGGAAAATAGTCCACGACATACGGCCAGTCCTCCCAGAACTTCAAGGTCATACGCGGCATCATGAATCCGGTACCGATCACAAAATCGAATTGCGGTGCAAGCTTCTCCAGCGCGCGGAACGCCTTCATCATCGGGTCGACAGACGCGGGCCCACAGATTTTCTCGACAAGGCGCTCGGACGATTTTCGAGGTGTCAGGCGACTGTCCCAGGCGGCGTCCACGAGGTAACGCATCATGGGTTCGTACTCACTGATATCGAACTGACGGAAAAAATAGCCTTTGGCTCCGTGTCGGCGCATCGCACGCACCGTCGTATGCAGTGCCGAAAAATTGAACTGCGGCAGAAACCCGACGTTGTCATCATTGATCGTGGTGGTGACATGGAAGCTCATCCCACTCTCTCTGGCGCAAGCAAGGCGGTCCATGCTGGAAGCAACACTCGACGTCGTGTAATCGCCCACGCGAAGAAATTCGAAACGCGCCGAATCGAAAATGTGCGGGATCACCCCCAGCAAGGCATCGCTCATCAGTGACGCGTAGACCTTCATATCGGGATTGATGCGCTGCACGACCTGGTGCTCGTTGAGCACCAGGTCAAGCAGCCGGACGGTGGCCACCGCACCGAGTGCCTCGCGCACCGAGCGTCCCGGCTGCCCGCCAACTTTGTGCCCGGCAGCGGCGGCTTTGATCTTGTCAAGCGAAAATTCAGGTTCCAGCTTGTGACGCCTCGACAGTTGCTTCCAACAAACCCCGATGCCGCCGGCATTCGGAGGAAACTCCGCCGGGCTCAGCAGGACACTGTCAATCTCCGGATACGTCTCGAGCACCGCGGTGAGCCATGATTCGACCATCTCGACATAGACGGGATTCAGCGGCGTCATCAGGTGGCCGACCTCGCTGTTGCCAGTGTCGGCGTGCAGGCCCAGGGTTGAGTACCTTTCGGCCGCCATGATCGATTTCGGTATACGGTGCTTCTTGCTCCAGCGAGCCAGATGCTGTTGGAACTCGTCCGGGAAGTAGTTGAAGTTGTGCGCCATGATAAACTTCAGCCCGCGCTGATGCGCCGCGGCGATGATGCCGTGCATCAGCCGTTGACCGGCAGCAAGCCGCTCCGAATAGGTCTCGGCCCCCTGAAAATCAGGATTCGTATAGTGCCCGAGCCGCCCGATGACATCGCGGCCAATACTGCGCTTATGGATCACGTGCCTGAAACCATAAACCAGATCGACCTGGGTACGTTCCACACCTCGAAACGACCAGTGCCACCATGGCTGATGCGGATAGGTCGCCGCGATTACGGTATTGAATCGCAACTTGACGAGTTGATCGAACAGCTTCTCATGGTCATTCAGGGACCAGAGAATACCGCTGTTGAGCATATCGTTGATAATGCGAAACGTGCGCTGCTCGAAGACAGGTCGCCGGACAACGTTGAGCTGCGGCAGATGAAACGGCCCCAGCGTCCCGGGCTCCGGCATAACGTCGCCCTGGACCAGGAAAGTCACGCCCCACTGCTCGATCAGCTCGTAGGCCGCCCACAGCACCGCGATCGGCGAACCACCGCAAATCTCGAGCGATGTACCGTCATCGCAGCGGATGGCGTAGCCTTCCTTGCCTAATCGGGTTTTCCTGCCCGGGCCGGGAGAGGACTCCCCAGTCCCGAGCACAATCGTCCTGCCGGCCTTCCGCCGCACCTCTGACACGCTCGGGGTGAAGCCGAACAACTGGCGGACGTACTGACGTAACTCACTCGCGGCACGACGCTCGAGGGCATGGGCATCCGGACTTATCTGGATATGCAGGGATTTGGAAGGCATCAACGCTCCGGTGGTTAAAAGTGAAGAAGTTGTTGGTTGACGATCAGCTTGACTGCTCCGGTTTCGGCTTGGCCGCTCTCCACTCGTCAAGGCGCACAGAGCCGCGGCGGCGCTGTGATTCTTCGGCGGCAAAACATACCTCAAAAACCTGAAACGCCACAGAGGGTGCCAGGCTTGGCGGTTCGTCGTCGATTACTCGCCGAACAACGTCGGCCAGCTCGTCGTGGGTGTTGTGGACCAGCTTCAGACGGTCCTCGTCAAATTCATGGCGCGTCTCGAGATAGGGCCGGGTTTCGCCATCGCAATCGTAAAGAAACAGATCGAGAATACGGGAGTCGTGGAGATGCAGGCTGCCCTTCTCGCCGATCAATGTGTGGTCGAAATAGTACCCGGTGCCGGCGCCGTCTATGCCTTCACTCTGGTCTTCTGCTGCCGTGCTGGCGCGACAGAACGAAAAGGTGATGACACCGGTCGCGCCGTTCTCCGTGCGCATCCCGACATGCACCGTGTCAGTGGTCTTGAAGTAGGACAGTACCGGGTCGGCCGCGAAGACATCGACTTCGTTGATCAGCGATCCGGTGTACCATTGGAACAGGTCGATGTAGTGCGACAGCTTCTCGGCAATCAAGCCGCCGGATCTCTCGGCCAGCCATTTCCACCCTTCGGGATGTTCCAGCCACACGGGCCAGAGGCTGGAGAAATAGTTCATTTGAAAATTGCGGATCCCGCCGACCCGTCCACTGTCGACAAGTTCCTTCGCCTTGCTGTATAGGAGGCTGTATCGGCACTCGAAGCCGATCTGCAGGAACGCGCCTGTTGCCTCCTGAACGCGCATGATGCGGCGGCACGCGTCGATGCTGTGCGCCATCGGTTTTTGCAGCAGGACCGCTTTGCCGGCGTTCATGGCAGCGCAGGCAACCTCATCATGCCGATCGTTCGGCGTTGCCACATAGATCAGATGGATATCGCTGCGATCGACAACGGACGCCCAGTCGGATTCGACGTCTATGCCGAAATCGTCACGTGCGCGTTGGGCGCGATCGGGCATCGGTTCGCAACCGATGGTCAAGTCAATCTCCGGGATATCGACGGCATCACGAACCGTCTTATACCCCCTGGCCCCCAAGCCGATCACTGCGAGGCCCAGGCTCATCGAGCCGACTCAAAGTCGCGAACATAGCGTTCGGTCACATCCTCGAGCGTCCCGGCAAAGAAGTATATCTTGCCGCGCACCGTGGCTTCCTCGCCGGGTTCGAGCATACCCCACTCGGGGTTGGCGTGAATGCACGATGGCCACATGTTGAAGTTGCCGGTCACACTGCTGCAACGGTCCAGGGCAATCGCCAGCATAAAGCCGGCCGTGGATCGTTTCGCCATCACGCTCCGGGCGCAATCCTTGGCACCGGCCATCCGATGGTCGGGAAACTCGCCATTGACAGATTCATTGATGCTGACGAATCGATCGTCTGGCCAGATAAAAGTGTTGCAGCCGTCGAAATCGTGGAACTCACAGGACGTGCCGGCCTGCAGACAGAACAAAGAAAGGCCGTCACTTGCGGGTTCCGCACCGATGTTTGTGTAGGTAACCTCAAACGCGACTTCGTCGCCTTCGACAACCAGGTGTCCGCTGAAGTCTGTTGCGTATTCCCGCTTCAGTTCAATCGGGGCATCCCAGTGAAAACGCAGTTCGGTGTTCTCCCGTACGGTTTCCCATGCAGTGTAGCCGGGCGGCCGACGCTTCGACCCGTGTCGCACAAATTCCGGGACACGAAAGATCGGGCTGCCCATGCCGACGTCTGGTTCACAGATCGTATCCGGATGGGTGATATTCACCTGAGCACGACCGGCAACAGGCGAAATGTGGAGTTCTGTCATCGAGTTACATCCAACGTTTGAGATATGCCATTACTTCACCGCGCATGGCGGCGGATTCAAAATGTCCGATCTCGTAGCGCAGCAACTTCCACGCCTCGGGCGCACCGGCCCCGGCGTAGGCTTCCTGCAGCTCCGCATCGATGCGATCGAGGCCCGCCGGTGGCGTGAGCCGGTCAAAGTTGCCGGCGAGCGCCAGGTGCGGACGCGGTGCGATGAGCGCGTTGATCTGACCGGCGGAGAAGTGCTTCAGCAGGCTGGGGACGTAGTAATAGATGCCATGCCCGTCGAGCCCCTGGGCGTCGATCAAAGCATCGAAATCCGTCAGGCAGCAGATATCGATGCATACCTTGATGCGAGTGTCCAGCGCCGCCAGCCACCAGCCCATCGTGCTGCCCATGGAAATTCCCAGCGTCGCGATCCGCTCGGCATCGACGTCCGGGCGGGAGACCAGATAGTCGACCGCCCGCAAGCTGTCGTACATCATCATGCCCCACATCACCTGCCCGTGCCAGAGCATGTGCTTGAAGATTTCCGCCTCCGTCCTGCCACGCCGCTCGCCGAAGGCCCAGGTGTCGAAGCACAGTGCTGAATACCCTGCAGCAGTCAACGCCTCGGCGTATGGCGGATCGCAGAGCGCTTCCCGCCCATCCAGCAGCTCGTCCTTGCCGAGCACGTAGTCGCCGCCGTGGGCATGGTTGTACAGCACCGTCGGCAACGGTCCGGACTGTTCATGCGGTCGCACGAAGCAGGCCGGCACCGCTTCGATACCGTTGAGGTCGAGAACGAGCCTCTCAAGGACATAGCCCGGGCGCGATTCCGTCGCCACGGTGGAAACTGAAATCTCACGATTGCGATCGGGCAGATCGCCCAGCAGCTCGTACAGTTGTTCTCTTTGTGTCATGAATGTTTCTGCCGCAGAATCTTCGCTGCAGCGACCTGGTTGTTGATCTTCGTGTAGACTTCGTCGATCGGGACGACAGCCCCGGAGCCGGGAGCGAAACCACAATCAGGGTTGAGCGTGATACGCTCGGGCGCCAGATACTGCATGGCCCGCTCGACCCGCTCGACAATCGTCTCCGGTGAGTCGATCTGTCCGGGCTCGACACTGACGCAACCCAGGCCGATCTCGAAATCTTCGCGCAACATCTTGAACACTTCCATGTCGCCGGCTTCCGGCACGGTGAACTCCATCGTCAGATGATCGACCTGCAGGCGATTGAGCTGCTCGATGATCGCTTCGTAGCCGCCCTCGAAAGCAGCTTCGCCACGGGACCTGGCGCCGGCGCGGCGACATAGGTGCACCGCAGTCCTGATCCCGGCGATACCATCGACAAGTTGATTCACCATATCCACGGAGAAGGCGGCAGCGCGTTCGGCGTCGTCGTAGCCGGCCCGGACTTCAGGGTCCACAAAAAGACAAAGGTGCGGGTCGTCGATCTGCACGATATTGGCACCGGCATCGCGGATCTGTTCAATCTCGTTGCGCAGGATCGGCACACAATCCTCCACGAATGCCTCACACGTCGGATACGCCTTGGCGGACTCATCGGCATCCCACATACGTTCACCCAGCAAGGCCGGTGCGGGTATGGTCGCTTTGATTTCGCGGTCCGTGAGCTGCTTCACAAACTCGACCTCGGCAGCGATGAACCCAGCATGTTTCGGCGCCAACCGGTCGGTGACAATTGTCCATGGCCGGCCGTCGGCGGGATTGGTACTCAGTTCGAAGCCATGCGCCAGTTCGGCGATCACGCCAATGTAGGACTTACGCCGCCATTCGCCATCATTGACCACATCGAGACCGGCACGTTCCTGTAGCCGCACGATATAGGCGACGGCGGCGTCCATGGCGTCGGGGTCGACCGGTTCATCGGCGATCAGGTCGCGTACGAATGCAGAGCGCGGCATCGAACCGATGACCGATGCGGGAAAAAGCGTGTCGCTCATGTCCACTGTTCCTGTGCGAGATCAAGGTCCTGTTGCGTGTCGATCTCCATGTAGCCGCCGGGTGTATCGACATGCGCGAAATGAACACCAGCCTCGATCATGTCCTGGAAAAGATGGATCAGATAGGCCTTCTCGAAAACTGCTGCCTCACGAAACGACCGACCGGCATGGGCGTCCTTGCAACGTTGATAGTGCCTGCGCAGCTCGGCAGCCCCGGTGGCCGAGAACTTCGCCACGCCAATGTACTCGCCATGCGCTGCGTCCGGGTTGATGCCGCGGTGCACGCGCGTGACAGCGCCGTTCCCGACGATGACTTTTTCCGCGTCTTCCGGCGGATGCTCAGTCCGGAGTACGTAGCGGTCGAGCCAGGCAGTATCGACGACCACGGCAATGTCGTCGGTAACCGGCAGCAAGTTTTTGATGACATCAGCGGTGAACAGCACGTCCGAGTAGGTGCAGATGAACGGTTCGTCCATAAGATCCTCGGCATACATCAGGGACGCAAGGATGTTGTTGTTTTCCCAGTCGTCATTGTGCCGAAACGTAAACTGCGGATACGCCTCCCGCACGCAATCGATCTGATAGCCGCCGATGAAGCAGATATCGTCGATCCCGTTGTCGGCGAAGGCATCCAGCGTGCGGTCGAGAATGCGGCTTCCCCGTACTTCGGCGAAGCACTTCGGCGCGTTCGCGGTAGACGGCATCAACCTGCTACCGCGGCCGGCTCCGATGATGATTGCTCTCACAATAATTGTCCTCTATACCGTCATGTTAAAGACGCAGACATTATGGTAATAGCTGCAGCGGCAAATGCCATGCCTGCACATCGTTCTCCTGCCTAAATCCTACTTGATGACCCCGAAAAGGATTAAGGCGGGAGGACGGTGCGTGAGGATACATGGGTGACTGCCTCTTTCAGTCCGTCCTGTCCCAGACTTCACTGATCGCCACGCGTCGGTCTTCCTTGTGCGCTACGCGGGCTGCCTCGATGATGGCGATCGGCTCGAGCATCTCGGTGTAGGCCACGGGCGGTTCACCGGTGTCAACCATCTTCCGGAACATCTCGACGACGCGTCGTGTCCCGGTGTGAAACTCGGGGTCACCGATCGGCTCGCAATGGATCGCGCCCCGGTTGCTGTAGGCGCTCATGTGGAAGGAACAGGACCACTCGAAGTAATCGTTACCCGGGCTGTATAGCAGGGCTTTACGGTTGTCCGGATAGTACAGGTGCATGCAGTCGAGCGGGGTTTCGCCCATGCTTTCGACAGCTTCGACGTCGCAGCCGAAGACGCCTTGTGCGGCGCAAATTGTGTGGATCACGGCGCTGATGGCGCCGCTGGCGCCCTTGACGAAAAGCACGCCGGCGTCACCGATCTCGGCAAACCGGTTCTTGAAATGCCGGCTCTCGTCGCAATGCGACAGGATTGATGCACTCATGACCGCAGTACCGTTGGCCTTTGCCAGGCGCACGATCTCGCGGGCGTCATCGAGCGTCGTGGCAAACGGCTTGTCGACAAAGGTCGGGATGCCTTTCTCGAGAAATGGCCGGGCTAGCTCCAAATGATCGCTGCCCTCGCCCGGGCTGCTGGAGTCGGCGAGATAGGCAGCATCAATATCGACTGTCAGTTCCTCCAGCGTTTCGCAGACCTGGGGACGGTTCAGGAAAACCTCGGCAAATTCATTGGGCCGGCCGGGATAGGTGCCGTACTGCAGGATCGGGTTGCCGACGTCATCCGCACCTTTTTCAAAGAGGCGATCGAAGATTTTGGCGATCGTAAAGCCGGGCACCCGCTCGATCTTCAGCCGGCCGTATTCATTGGATGCCTTGAAATGGTTGTGCACCCCGCAACGGGTCGGTGAGTCGTCGGTCTGCGTACCCAGCAACGGGATATCGCATTCCTCCATGAACACACCGTACCAATAGGCGTGGGTGTCACAACGGACAATGGCGAGGCGGGTAGGAGTTTGGGGCGGCATTTTGGAGTGGCTCATAGTTGAAAGTGAGTAGAAACGACCGACCAAGCTGAATTCGATACGGAAAGAATAGTTGCAGTACCTACAAAAACCACCTTCTCGCCAATCTCTTGCTCCTCCCAGCCGGGCCGAAAACACAGGAAAAGAAAAGCACCTAAGGAGCGGGCGGACCACTCAACTGCCCGAGTAATGGAGGATTGGAAATTGCCCTATTCAACCCGTCCCTGATTGGGCCGCCCGATATGCGGGCTGAATCATTCCGGCCCGGCGCTTGCTCGCTCGATTATTTCAAGGGCCGCGTCCAAGCCACCCCTGGCAATTGGATCATTCGGGTCCGCTTTTACCGCGGCCTCGAAATGGTCAACGGCCTCCTCGACGTTCCCCTGCAGCAGCAATGTCTGCGCCAGGCTGAACAACGCCGCCACCGAGTTTGGCCTGAGTTCGACGGCCCTGCGAAAACAGGGTATCGCATCATCAAACTGGCGCTGCCCGCCGAGCAGCAGCCCAAGATTGTAATAGGCTTCAAAGTAGCCCGGATCGAGCCGCACAGCATCACGAAGATGAGGCAGCGCCTCGGCCGGCCGGCCCATCGCAATCAGCGTCCCCCCCAGGTGATTGTGTATAGTCGGATCATCGGGGTCGGACTTCAGGACTTCGGCGTATTGCTCAATGGCTTCTGCGAACCGCTGCTGTGCGAGCAGCGCGTTTGCCAGTGTCGCCCGCGTGTTGACGTCATGTGGCTGTCGCTCGAGAACGGAACGGCACAGCGCTTCTGCTTTGCCATGGTTCCCCAGCTCAAGCTGGACAGACGCCATGTTGCTCTGTGCGCTGGGGAAATTCGGGAGCGCTTTCAGGACCAGTTGCAGCTCCTGCTCCGCCTGGTCATAGGCGTTGGAGATTTCCGCAAGGAATCTGGCATGATTGTACAGCAGCCACACGTCCCCCGGATTCTCATCCCTCGCGGCACGGTACACGGCATCGAGTGATCGCAGCACGTCCTCGCTGTCCGGTAGCCTGAGCTTGTTCACTCTCGCAACAAAACTGCGCAAACGCCCGGTGTGACCCGACTGGTTGGTGAACGGCGGTTTTCTCAAGAATCCGCGGTGGATCGCATCTGCCGCCCGAAAGCGTTCCCACTGGGTCACCGCCAGGTACTGATCGCAGTCCACCTGTTGTAAAGGCGACGGTGCTGCCCCCACGTCATGTCCGCGATCTGCCAAAACTGAATGGACCTCTGACAAAATGGACCTGGCCAAAAGATAATTGCCGGTGAAGTTCAGATGGACATGTTCGTAAAAATACTCATCTCCCGGCATACCCTCGACGCTTTCTGCTGCGAATGCCTGCTCAACATCCACGAAGTACAGCCCGTCGCGCCCAACGTCGGATACGCTGCGAATGATCTCGTTGATTCGCGTGTCGGCGCGAAATCGCAACGTATCGAGGTCACGGGCAGCGGCGAAGTGGCTCCTGGCGGTTTCGCTGCTCTCCAATGCAGCCAGGCAGCGGCCAAGACGAAACCGCAGATCTGCATATTGCGCGTCTATCCCTGCCGCTTCCCGATATCGCGCCACAGCGCCTTCAATGTCGCCGCGCGATTCATCGGCAATCCCGAGTTGAAAAAGATGATCCCACTGCGCCTTCTCCGACTCCGTGATATCCGGGCGGTGCATCGAGGCAAACGGGGGGCTGTCCTGTAGATTCGTGCCGACGGTGCAGACCAGACAGGCGATCCCATTGCTGCGAGCAGTCGCCGCGATATCAGACAGATTGCGCCGGAAACGTTCATAGACCGTTTCGAGTGCCGGCGCACCTTCACGTACCTGCTGTTCCAGAAACATCGACATGCCCTGCCAATGCTCAGGGGCATTGTCGGTCGACGGGGTATTCAAGAGAGCGTCCAGCACTTGGCCGATCCGGGTTGTCTTGGCCAGAAGACCGGCACGGATCAACCAAAGGTCACTCGAGCTCGGCGTAAAAACCGTTCCGGCGCCGAACGGTCCGACAACTTCGTTGTTGCCCATGTAGACGACAAAGAGATCGGGGTCGAGCGCGACGCAGTCTTTGGCGATTTCACGCACGACATGAGAATTGATTGCCACCATGCCGGCATTGACGATTTCAAATTCGATATCCGGATATCGCGACCGCAGCAAGACCTCGAGGTAGCGACCAAATCCGAACGTAAAATCCGGTATTCCCTGAGCTGCAGAGCCCCCTAAAACAACGATTCGAAATGTCCCCTCCGGCTTGGGCGTCGCTACGGCAAACGGCACAGGTGTCCGGATCAGCGCCTCAGGGAAAAAACGCCGTCCAAACTGGTTGTTTTCGACATATACAGGCTGCCCATTCAGTTGGGTCTTGACAGCGAAGGCCGTCGGGTGGCCAACGCCTGCAAGCCTCAGGCCAAGCTCCAGCAATATCAGCAGAAACGCAGGGATCGCGGTCAATGCGATCAACCTGAACAACCATCGGCGTCGATGCTTTCGGATTGGAGTCTCTTGCGAGGTTTTTTCAGCATCCATACGGTAACATAGGGTCTGCACAGAGATTAGTTTGCGATTTATTCTTGAATATGGAAGGGATGCCCCCGGCAGCGCTACAGATTGCAAAGGCAACCGCGAACTAGTCGGTCTGCGAGTCGAATTTGAAGCAGTTTGATATCCCGCCATTGTCGGCTGGCGGCAATGGAAGAATGGCAGACATCCGGCCTACAAAGGGACCTGTTTATCGGCAGCGCCAACTTTTTGATGTCGGACATGTCGATCGAGGACGTGCGACATACCGACCCACCACCGCCATACAGCGACTATGGCGAAGGCTCAAGATTCTGGGCGTGGTCGCCGTAGAGGTTGCTGGGCGGTCGATCGCAAATGACAAGCGTGGAAGAGCATCGTCCGGCTTCAGTATCGCAACAACTCGGCGAGTGACACCACGTGGTCGTACGCCACCTCCTCGATCCCCTTTGGCCAGCGCAAGTGGGAGCAGTCAAACGAAGCCTCTCGCACCAGCACGCAACGGTAGCCGTGGGTAATTGCGGACTTCGCCGTCTGCCCCAGGCAGCCGCGGGTGTGCCCGCCGACCATCAGCAAAGTGCGGCGTCCCAAGCCGGATAGAATCTCGGCAAGGTTCGAGGACGGGAAAGCATCCATTTCCGTCTTGGCGATAACGCAGTCATCCGGCTGTACATCAAAACCGTCGTGCGGCCGGGGTTCATCGCCGACAATCGAGAAGTCGCCGATCGCTTTGCGTGACCAGTGTACGAACACGCGCGGAATCCCTCGTTGTCGAGCGAATTTGCTGACCGCTTCGGCTGCCGGCAGCATGACGTCAAAAAAATGGTCGACCGCCTGGTTCAGTTCGCCCAACGTAAACTGCTCTTCACGGTAGTCATCCAGAAGGTTCTGCTCTGTCCACGGCATTCGAGCCCGCGGTTGGATGTCGACACTGACGAAAACGGTGTCCCCGATGTCTAATTCCATTAGGCTGACCACCAGTACTCTGTCATCTCTTAGTTCTTCCCCCCGACTGTCGCCAGCCCGCATTCAATTGGTTCCCGGCTTGCTTGTTCCTGCCGTGACAATATACTTGGAGAAACCCTGAAACCACGACTCCAATGCAGGATTCATCGTGACCGATTCCAAGACACACAGCTTTGCGCCCTTCACCCCGGAGAACCTCGGTCGCGAGTGGAAAATCACTTTCGGCAACTGGGCCGTCGAGGATGGACGGCTGAAACACGTGCTGCCGCCGGGCCCGGACCCGACGGCATCGATGATGATCAGCGGCACGCAGGGCGAAACCGACGTGCTATCCCACCTGGGCGGCATCGTGTTTTCCTTTCCCGACGGCGGCGTCGAGACCGTCGAACTGCAGCTCGACATGTCCCTGCAACGGGCCGAGCCGGCATCGATCTCGCTTGACGATTGGGGTATCGAGTGGGGCCCCTACTACGCCATGAAACCCGTCCTCCTCGATACGCTCAATGCCGTGAAAGCTCATGAGTATGACGATGAGCCGTGGGGCGAGCTCGGCCCCGACACAACGCACAGGATAAATATCAACGGCAATGCGAATGCCATCGTCATCTCCGTGGATGGCCGTGAACGCTTTCGTGTCCGCCGCAGCGTTCCCCGGCCGTATCGCAAGATTGCGGTCGATACATTCGCGGGCGTGGTCATCTCGAATGTGAGCATCGAAACCAGCGGCGCCCAGCCCGCGCGTGTTCCGAAGAAAACCAGCCCGCAGCCACTACTGGCTGCCGTTGTCGATTTCGTCGACGACATGATCTACCAGCCGTTTACCGCCGAACTGATCGATCTGCTGATCGGGCGGCTCGGCGAGCTCGGCATCAGCCGCGTTTACTGGTTCAACAATCGACGCATCAGGATGGAGGCGGTTGGGCCCAACGCCGATCCGGAGCTCGACCGGAATCTGGATCTCTGCGATTTCGCCGCCCACATCCGGCCGGACGGCATGCGCGTCGTGCCGGCCACAGTGCGCAACTGCTACCCGTTTCTGCCCAAGGCGGTCGAGGCGGGGCACCGACGGGGCATGGAAGTCTATGCCGTCCACAAGTCGGTCGACCTCGGGTGGGATCCGCCGCATGGCGATCCGAGTGCATACATACTCGATCATTTCCGCCAGACCAACCGCGACACGGCACTGACTCACTGGCATCCGGATGCGGAGGTCAACGAGGATCCCGGCGGTCGGCCTGTGACCTCCATCTCTTTCTTCAAAGATAATGACGCAGACCATGGCATCCGTCCCGAGGACATCACGGTCTGGGTCAGCGACGACAATGAGTCATACCGTCCCGTGACCCCGCCGCCGCAGATCGCGCTCGGCACTGAATCGCGCCAGTTCTCCCGGCATTGGGAGGGTGGCCAGACCGAACCGCGGTCAGTCAGCACCATCACCATCGACGGTCTGGACATTCGCACCAGGTATTTCGCGGTCACGGTCAGCTGCAAGCGCGAATGCACCTTTCGCAACCTGATGCACCGCCTCTGCGAAGCCCGGGATGCGGACGGGCGGGCAATCTATACGTCGCGCAATATGCCGGAGCTCCCGATGGTAGGCGCTGAACCGTGGCAGGGCCAAGGCAGTTTCACCTTCAACGGACACACGACGATTCGCCAACCGAGCGGTTCAACCAACGACCGCGACTGGATCGACACGTATCAGGCGCTCGACGGTCTCGACCTGGGCCTGGCATTCATGCGCGGCCGGCCCGAGTATATCAGCAGCGGCGCGCCCAGTCCGGCACATCCCGCCACCATTCAGTTCTGGGATGACTGGATTACTGAAGCGCTCGACGCCGGCGTCGACGGTATCGACCTGCGCATTATCAATCACGGCAGAATCCTCGATTGGGCCAACTACGGATTCGGCCCGCATGAGCGGCGCGAGTTCGAAACCCGTTTCGGACACCCGCTGCGGCCGGATGCCGCGTGCCGCGAACAACACACCGGAATGCTCGGCGACATGTACACTGACTTTCTTCGGCACGCCGCCGGTCGCGTACACGCCGCTGGCGGAAAATTCCAGCATCACGTCAGCGTTCCCATGTTCGCTGCACCCGGCTGCCGCCCGATGCTGAACATCAAATGGGATTGGCACCGATGGATCGATGAGGGCATCGTCGACGCCATCACCCTGAAAAACATGGACCAATCCCCCGGCTATTTAGACGAGGCTATCGCACATGCCGATGCCTGCGGTGTCGAAACCATGCTGTGCCCATATCTCAACTGCGTTTTCAGCGCCTCGGATTCCTGGGCTGACCAACTGCGCGAAGTGATTCGCGGAGTCACTGCCCGCGGCATTCACGGTTTGATCCTCTATGAATCCGCTTCCTTCGTCCAGGCCGACGGGCAGGGTGACATCAAGTGCATGCTGCCCGGCATGAAAAACGTCCTGAGCGGTGCGTAGAGTGAACCGACGCATTCCAATCCTGGTCTATCATCATGTCTATCCCGATGGCGCCGATGAATTGGACGTCAACAAACCGGGAGAATGCTCCGGCGTGATTGCAGAGTCCGCATTTCGCCGGCAGATGCAGTACCTGGCCGACAACAAGATGGAAGTCGTCTCGACTTCGAGCGTCGTCGACTGGTTGATCGATGATGCGCCTTTACCTGAACATGCCGTCGTCCTGCACTTCGACAACGGCTGGCTCGACACGTTCACGGTAACCAAACCCGTTCTCGACACGTTCGGCTCCACCGGCACTTGCTTCGTTATCACCGACTCGGCCAACACAACATCCGAAGGCAAGCGCGCCGCCATCCGCACCAAAACCGAAGGCATCGTCGAGAAACCGTTTATGACCTGGGACCAAATCCGCGAACTCGTCTCGGCGGGTTGGGAGATCGGAGCCCACACCGCAAGCCACTGCCGGATGGCGGACAAGCACGAGGCCGAAGGCGACGAAGGCGTGCTCGACGAGGTTGACAGACCCAGCGCCGCCTTTCAGGAACAACTCGGCCGTCTGCCGCTGCACTTTGCCTACCCCAGCGGCTCACGCAACACACCCACCGATGAGCTGCTGCAGGACCACTACCGCTCGCTGCGACTGTGGCACTTCGAGGAACAGCCCGTCTGGAGCTTTACGGAAAACACCACCTCGCGGTTGGCGATTGACTGCCAGAACATCGATAACACCGTTACCTTCGCGGATTTCGAGCGACTGTTCGAAGAAGCTTTTACCAATGGATAGGAACACCATGCGTATGCGTATTGCCCAAGTAGCCTCCCTGCTGTTGTCGATCCTCGTATTGCAGGCACAAGCCGACGACCTCGTACTTGTCGACGACGGGCGTGCCGCCTGCACCATCGCCGTGCCGGATAAGGCGGACTCGTTCACCCTCATGGCGGCGTCCTGGCTTGCCGACTACGTGGAGCAAATCACCGGCGCCACGTTGAACATCGTCGAGGAAAGTGCCGCACCGGATGGCACCATCATCAGTGTCGGGCACACCCGGATGGCCGCAGCAGCCGGCGTCACCACCGATGACCTTACCTACGATGCCTGCCGCATGCGCGTTGCCGGCGACGTGCTGTATCTGATCGGCCGTGATTCCCCGGTCCGCAGTGGGGCGGTCGAGCCGACGGAGGAGCCGTGGCAGTATTTCCTCGAATGCGCGCCGCTTCGACCGCCGCTGCAAGCAGGGCCCAAGGGCACCTGCCGCGCCGTCGCCCGGTTCCTGGAATCACACTGCGGCGTGCAGTGGCTGGCGCCGGCGGAGAAAGGTACCCGGGTTCCGAAGACGACGCGACTGGCTGTGCCACGGGATCTGGATGATCTCGACGCGGCCGCCTTCGGTTTCTACATCGGCACCTTCTTCTACCGCAGTCAGCTCAAACGTCCCGCCCCTTACGCCAACAGCATTCGCAGCGGCATCCAGGGTCGACACTACGGCGGGCATTCCTACATATACTGGTTCAATGCGGACTTTGAGAAGAATCCCGAGTACTTCGCGGAGTTCAACGGCGAACGCACAAAAGTCGGCCACCATGTATGTCCATCGAACCCGGAAGTACGAAAAATTCTGTTGCGCGGGTTGCAGGCGGAGTTCGATGCCGGCTATGACTGGGTCGAGATGGGCCAGTCCGACGGCCACGTCCCATGTGAATGCGACGGTTGCCAGGCAATGGAGCCGGACTCTGGCCGGCGTATGCTGCTGCTGCACAAATGGATCTGTGACGAAGCAGCCAAATCACACCCTGATAAGACCATTCTGATGATCGCCTACGGTCCGACGCGCAAGCCCTATCCCGACATTCAGTTCGGCGACAACGTCGTCATCGAATTGACCGGCGGTCGCCCGGATCGGGTGGAAGTGTGGAAGGGCAACGGGCGCGGGATGATGATCTATCACTACTGGCTGGACGAAGCGCTGGGCATCGGTTTCGCACCGCGTATATCACCGGCAAACATGTCGGAGATCATTCGCTACTATCACGAGCAGGGCGTCATCGGCATCTTCGGCGCCGGCGGCGGCTTTGCCTGGGGACTGATGGGGCCCACCTACTACACGCTCGGCCAGTTGCTGCGCGATCCGACGCTGGACTACAAGCAGCTGACCCGGACATACTGCCTGGGACTCTACGGCGAAGCGGCAGATGAAATGCAGACTTTCTTCGACCTGCTCTACCAGCGAACGTATTGGCAACTCAATTTCAAGCACTCGCTGTCGCTGACTATGGCGGAGGCACTCAAGCAGCTGTACCCGCCGCCCGTCATCCACGGCCTCGAAGAACGGTTGCGCCGGGCCGAACAAGCCGCTGCCACCGAGCGAGAGAAACAATGGGTTCAATTGACACGGGACGAGTTCGATTACCTCAAGCACATGTCGACTATGCTGCATCTGTACGACGCGTACCTGATCAACAAGAGTCCGGCAATCTTTGCCGAGCTCGAGACCGCTGTCGATAGTTTTCAGGCCTGGCGCCGCCGCATCGTGATGCTCGAAGGCGATCGCATCACCAACTATTTCCCCGGCCACGGACACTTCGCCAAATTTCTCAGTACCGGCGCCAACTCCGGCTATTACTACCACGACTGGGGGCACCTGCGAAAGTCGACCGACTTCGACCGGCTCGACGAATCCGGCGTGGGATACCCGGGCAACTCGTCGGTCAGCCGGCCGATCACCCTGGACTTCGATGCGATCGGTGGCGGGCGCGAGTTCCGGCTGCGCCGGGCGACTGCACCTCCGGTGCTCGACGGCAAACACAGTACCGGCGAATGGGACACGCCCGTCACGACGTTCCAGAAAAAGGCCGCGACCCATGTCCGCGGCATGTATGACGATGAGAATCTGTACCTCACCTATACCTGCGAAGAACCCTACATCGACAAGATCGTAGCCCATGACTTTTATCGCGACGGCGACGTCAGCCTGTTCGACTGTGTCGAGTTCATGGTCTCGTCGGAAACCTCGGTTTACGCCACCCGCTATTACCACTTCCTGGTGGCCCCTGCCAAAGACGCAATCCTCGATTTACGGACCGGCTTCAAGGGTGGTCGCGATCAGGACGAAGCCTGGAATGCCGAGGGTTTCGCTTTCAGCTATCACATTGACAAAGTCAACAAACAGTGGACTGTAGAGTTGCGCATTCCACTCCAGGACATCAACGCCCCGATACCGAAACCGGGAGATGTGTGGATGGGCAACCTGGCCCGAGAACGCCGGGTACAAGGCACCGAGTTACAACTCTGGTCGCAGGGCGGCCGCGGCGGGTTCACAGATCCCAAAGCGTTCGGCCGATTCATATTCGAATAACCAAGGAAAACCCCAATGAACAAAATAAAAATCCTGCTCGTCGCGACGATCCTATGTATTGCGGAGTTCGCAAAAGCGGCAGAGTTCCTGGTCACCGATTACGGCGCTGTCGCCGACGGCACGACCGATTGCTCACCGGCTATTGCTGCCGCTATCGAAGCTGCAAGCGCGGCCGGCGGCGGAACGGTCGTGCTGCCCGCTGCCGACAAACCGTACGTGATCACGGACACCATTCATCTGCGGACCGACAATCTTCACCTCACCGCCGCCGGTGCCACTGTTTATCTGAAGGACGGTGCCTCGGCCGGTCGCACGACGCTCGAGAATATGCTGCACGTGGTCTGGATTCACGGGACACCCGAACGCCCCGTGGAGAATGTCCGGCTCGACGGATTGTCCATCGATGCGAATTACTGGGGGCAAACCGGCAATCTCGCGTCGTGGCAGGGCAGCAGAAAGGTGGCCGGCACCACACGGGGCGTCAGGATCGACCACGCGCGGCACATAAAGATCGACAACGTTGCCATCCGGCGCCCGTTTGTGGGTATGACATTCGGGCTGGGCTCTCATTATTGCCACGCCAGCAACATCACCGTCACAGAGTTCCATCACGATGCGTTCGGCGTAACCCCGGGCTACGTCACTGCCGGTGCATCGCATATCACCTACGAGCGTTGTACGGCCGCGGATTCCATGAACGGCGCCAAGGGCGGTTGGCCGGGCACGCGGATCAAAGGCTGGGAGATCGAGGAAGGCGCGCAGAACATCAAACTCATCGACTGCACGGTCCGCAATACCAGCGCGAACGGGTTTTACATACGGCCGCATTCAGCCCACACCAATTTTGCAACGAAGAATGTCGAGCTCATACGCTGTCGTGTCGAAAATGCCGGAGACTTGGCCTTCAACGTACAAAGCGCAACCGCTGATCAGCCGGTCAGCAACATCACGCTGATCGACTGTTCCACCGACACCGGCGACCTGGCGATGCAGATGAACGCAGACCAGGTACTTGTTCAGGGCGGGAATTTTGGGGATGTCTCGATCGGCTATTACCCGGACTACGACGATCCACATCACTTTCGCTTCGACCCCAACACCAAAGACGCCTTCCCGAGGTTACCGGCGAAAACTGTGCGCTTCGAGAATGTCACCGTTGCCGGCGATCTGCGGATCAACGCGACAGAAGGTCATGACGGGCACGCCCCGTTCACCCCGGACACCAGCCTGGCAAACGTGCGGGTCGGCGGCGACCTCTACATAGTCGGATCAGCCGCACCGCCGACGATGACCGGCTGCCGCGTCACCGGCGAGATTAATGCGGTAACGACTGCGAATTATTTTCAAGCGCTCGAAGACACGCGCATACCGATTGAGCTGTCCAGCGGCACCATGTCCCTCTGTGCCGAGCCACCGATCGTCGACGGACAGCTCGAAGATGCATGCTGGCGCGAGGGACACCCGAATGACATTGTCAACCATTTCGAACGCCCGGTCCGGAGCAAGGGCGGGCATACTTTTGTCCGGATGTGCTACGATGACCGCGCCGTCTATGTCTCCTTCGATTGCCGCGAATCGAAAATGGACAAGCTGCGGACGACCGCGACGAGGCGCGACGCGGATCTCTGGGAGGATGATTGCATCGAGCTTTTCATCCATCGCGACCGTGATGCCCCGAATCATTTCCGACAATGGATGATCAACGCAGCAGGCGCAATCTATGACGGCGACAAGGCCACAGGCGAAGCCTGGACCAGTAATGTGACTGCCGCCGCCAAGCAATATGACGACCGGTATGTGATCGAGCTCAGCATTCCCTGGACCGATCTGGGCGGCGCACTGCGAGCCGGTGAACAGGTCCGTGCCAACTTCGTGCGAAACCGCACCACCGACGGCAATCGCTACATCTGGTCCTGGCAATACGACGGCATTGTGACCTTTGGCGATGTCTCAAAGATGGGAACCCTGGTGATCGCAGGAGAGTAACGGTGAAACTTCTGAAACCAATCGGGCCGGGCACGCGCGTAGAGATGAACGAACATGTCCTGGAGTTCGGCAAGAACATCCGGGAGTTCCGCAGCAGCAACGATATCCTCGAGGACTTCGATGCGCTGCGGGCTCGTTATGCTGCAGACGGGTATCTGCTGATTCGCGGATTTCATGATCGGCAGCCAGTCCTCGATGCGCGCCTGGAATTGCTCCGGGAACTGCAGGACCGTGGCATGCTGAAGCCGGGTACGCCGCTTGAAGACGGTGAGATCGCTGCCGGTGCCAAATCCACGATGTTTGAACATGAAGTCACCTATGACCGGCTGCCGGCTGTTCTCAATGTCGTCAACTCGGACAGGGTTATGAAATTCTTTTCCGAGTTCCTTCAGGGCCCGGCCATGACGTTCGACTTCAAGTGGCTCCGGGCGACGGGCCCCAGCGGTTTTGCGGGGCTGCATTATGATCGGGTGTACATGGGACGCGGGACACAGAATCTGCACACCTGCTGGATGCCGTACGACGATGTACCCCTGGAGATGGGCCCGCTGCTGCTGCTGCTTGGCTCCCAGGATTTCGAGAAAGTCAAAGCGAGCTACGGCAAGATGGATGTTGATATCGACAAAGTGCAGGGCTCGTTCTCCGAGGACCCCTTTGAAGTGATGGAAAAGCACGGCGGCCAGTTCGCTTCAACCAATTTCCAGGCCGGCGACATCATCATATTCGGCATGTTCATGATGCACGGGTCCTTGAGTAACACAACCAGTCGATACCGCCTCAGCAGCGACACGCGCTATCAGCTCGCCAGTGAACCGGCCGATGACCGCTGGATCGGCGAGAATCCAAAGCAACATTACGGCTGGAAGACCGGTAAACTTGTCGATATGAATACGGCTCGCAACGAGTGGGGGGTATGAAGAAGATGAAGATTCCGGGAAAACTGATTAATTCTCTCATTAGTCTGGCAATTCTCCTTTTCGCCTTTGCCGACTCCGCAATCGCGGTGCAGTACTGGGTAGCACCCGACGGCGACGACACCGCGGCCGGCACATCGCGCGAAAGCGCCTGGGCATCACCGTCACGCGGGCAACCCAGCCGAGTCCAGGAGGGCTACGCAGCCGGCAACCTCGAATTGCCGGTGTATTCCACGCACGGCTTTCTGCCGACCGGCAATATCACGGTCGCCGGGGTCACCCGTGCGTACTCCGCAATTACGGAAAAAACATTTGTCCTGGAGCAGCCGTTTGACACGGCGGTGCCAGCACGCGAATTCGTCTATGATGCCGATATTCTCGATGGCGATTCGTTCGCACCCGGCGCTGTGATTAACCTGGCCGGCGGCACCTATGTCAATCGACCATTGTGGTTCTGCAGCTCTGGCACGGCAGAGAGTCCAATCACCTATCGGTCGGCGGACGGTGAGCGCGCCTTGCTGGTTTCCGAGGTTTTCAGCATCGCTCCGATCCGGCGCCTCGGGTCCTGGCGCTTCGACAAGACCGAGCATTTCGTGCTCGAGAACATTTCCGTGCGTAACCAGGCCGAAGGCAATCACGGCGCCGGCGGTATCGAGCTGTACGGGGTTGCCAACCTGATTGTAGATGGTTGTGATGTCGACATCTCCGGCCGCGACATCAACGGCGATAACGACGGCATCAAGCTGTTCGGCGCGAACAACGTTGTTATCAGGAACTGCCGTGTCCGCAGTCGCATGGCAAACGGCATCATGGCGTGGCAGTCCAGCAAGATCGACATCCGGAACACTGCCGTATACGAGAGCTTCAACGGCATCCAGGCAGCCGGCAACCAGTTTCCGGCCCATCTAACCGTCGATCATTGCACGGTCTATGCAATCAACACATATGGCGCGATCAATGCCGAAAGTGAGGGAACCGTCACCGTCACCAACAGCATCATTACGCAGGTCCCGTCCACCGTGATCCCGGCGATGCGCGGCAACGGCTCCGGTGACTACAACAACATCTGGCACGTCGGGCTGAAGTACGGTAACGGATGGAACGGCAAGGAAACGGGCATTGGCGGGGCACACGATATTCAGACCGACCCGCAGTTTATCTCGCGCAACCCGTACAGCCCGTACTTCCTGCGAATTCCGCACAACTCAGCAGCCGCCAAGGCTGGTCAAGACGGCACCTATATCGGGGCGTTCCCACCGGTCGCACGACCGGCGCCGCCGAAGATAGTCGAATACAACGTGCAGGATTTCGGCGCTGTCGGGGACGGTGCGACGGACGATTTGCCGGCGATCAACGCAGCGCTGGCGAAGGCTAAGGACAACGGCGGCGGTAAGATCATTTTCCCGCCGACCAATAAATTCTATCTCATTTCGGATACCATCCATGTGCGCTCGGATTGGATCCATCTTTACGGTCCCGGCGCAACGATCAAACTGAAAAATGGCGCCGGTCGCATGGATGTAATCGCCGTCGGCATTCACGTTCCAGGAATTGGCCCCGGCCCCGTCAAGCCGGTCGTCGAACATATTAAAGTCGAGGGTTTTGTCGTCGACGGCAGCTATCGAACCCAGCCGCAGGCGCGCCGGGGAAACAATCCCCGCGGCTTGTGGTCCGGCCATGCGCACTTTGTCACGCTGAAGGATCTGCGGTTTGAAGATACGTTCTGCGGCATGACCTTCGGTCCGGGCAGTCGCGACTGCGAGGCGATCGGCCTCACCGTCACAGATTGGGACCACGATGCCTACGGCGCCTCCGGCCGTGGCGTCGATGGCGGATGCACCGACATTCGATTCATCAACTGCAGAGCGGTCAACGCATCCAACTGCGTCAAGGCCTGGGAGATAGAGGAAGGCGCCGCGCGGGTGTACCTCGAGGACTGCGAAATTACCAACCTTGGCGGCGCCGGCACCGGATATTATGTGCGCCATCACGCATACAAATGGCCGCTGCACGTCGACGACGTGACCTTTGTACGATGCACGGCCAACAACCTTTCAGGTAACGGCTTCATAGTGACCACGACGCCCGGCACCACAGTTCGTTCGGTAAAGCCGAATCTGCGCACCCGCAACGTGCGGCTCATCGACTGTCAGACCAACGCACCGGTGATCATTGCCTGTGGGGTCGAGGACGTGCTGGTCCAGGGCAGCAAGTTCGAGAACCTGGTGTCCATCGGCTTCGAGACCGACGCAGTCACCGAACGCGACGCCCGATTGCCGGTGCGTTCAGTGACGATCAAGGATTCCACAATTCAGCGCCTCAAGATCAATGCCCAGACCGGCAATGCGAACGCCGAGCTCGGAGCCAAGTATCACGCCGATTACGAGCCTCGCATCCGCCTTGAAAACGTTCACACATCCCAGCCGCCGGAGATCATCGGTACACCCGAAAACGTCACGGTAGTCGAGATAAAAAAAAAAGTGACGGACACAGCCGGAAATAATCTGCTCGAACTGGTCGTCGACAATCAGCCACGCAGTACAATTGTCGTCGCCGACGACGCCGATTGGTGGCAGCGCATGGCCGCCGGTTGGCTGCAGGAGTATGTCGACAAAGCAACCGGCGCCGAACTGCCGATCGTCAAAGAAAGTGACGCGCCGGAAGGCACGCTGATATCGGTCGGCCACACGAAGTTGGCGCAGGCCGCAGGCGTCACGACCGACGACTTGAAGTGGGATGGCTGTCACATCCTGGTGAAAGACAACGTGCTGTTCCTCATCGGCCGCGACAGCAAAGGCATCGGCCGTGAGGACCCATCGCCGGAGCAATTGAAAGACTGGTTCGGGGGCGATCCGTGGCGACCCGATCGAATCCACGCAAACGAGAAAGCAGATCGGGCCGGCGCCAACGGGACATGCAAGGCCGTCGTGACCTTCCTCGAAGACGTATGCGGGGTCCGCTGGTTCATGCCGATGAAGCAGGGAATCGTCGTACCGCAGACCGCTGACCTGAGCGTTGCCGGATCGTTTGAAAAGACGGTCACGCCGCCGTTTGCATACGCAGTCGGATCCTTTCTCTACGGCAGCCCGCGGCTGAATCCGGCCGCCTTCGCCAACAATTTCCGGTACGGTATCCGGCTCAAGACCTTCGGTGGCCACTCGTGGTATCACTGGGTGAATGCCGGGTACTTCAAAGAGCACCCAGAGTACTTTGCAATGCGCGACGGCAAGCGAACGGCAGAGGGCAACCATCTTTGCACGTCGAACCCCGAGGTGCAGCAGCTTCTGCTCGAAGGTATCCGCTCTGAATTCGACAACGGCTTCGACTGGGTGCAGCTCGGCCAAAGCGACGGCTGGGAACGCTGCGAGTGCGAAGCATGCGAAGCGATGGACAACTTCAAGCCGTGGGACAAAGACGTGCACGGTCCGGACTGGTACAAATGGCTGCACACAACAAACCGCAACAACCCCGTCGAACGCATCCATACCGTGCACAATTGGATCGCTGAGCAGTGCGCCATTTCGCATCCGGGCAAGACGGTCCACTACCTCGCCTACATCCCGACCCGTTGGCCGTCGAAGCAGATCGACAAATACAGTCCGAATATCGTCGCCGAGTTGTGCCACGACATTCCGGAAATGCTGGGCGCCTGGTCGGAGAAGGTGTCGGCGATGACCTCGTACAAGATCTGGTGGGATATGTCCTGGATATACGGGCACGCTCCGGATGCTACACCCAAGGAAGTGGCAGACGAAATTCGCAAGCTGCGGAACCATGGTGTGATCGGTTTTTTCAATGGCGGTGACGGGCACAACTGGGGGCTCAACGGCCCGGTGTACTATGTTCTGGGCCGATTGCTCGGTGATCCCGACCTCGACGAGGATAAACAGCTGCGCGAATACTGCCACGGTGTCTACGGCGAGGCCGGCACAGCGATGATCGAGTTTTTTCACTACCTGTACGGGCCCATAGAAGGCGGCGCCCGACCGTTACGGCAAAACAAATTGCCGCCCGGCTCGCCGCATGCGCGGGATTTGCGCGATCGCTTTCCACCGTTTATAACGCAGCACCTCAACACACTGCTGACCCAGGCCGAGGCTGTCGGTGTGACCGGTGCAGCAGCAGACAACCTGCGGATGACACGGCTGCAGTTCGACTATTTGCAGCTGGTATCGAACATGTGGACGATGTATGAGGCGTACCTCATTGCCGGCAGCCGTGAGTCGAAAATCGAACTCAAAAAGCACGTCGACGCCTTTGAAGATTATCGACGCATGATCCTGGATATGGACCCGGACGACGCAGCGCAGCGCTTCCCGGATTGGGGACAACTCTGCAAGTGGTTGGTCACCGCCAGTTACTGGCATTCCTGGTACTACTCCAAGGACAAAACGGATGTCACCAACGTGCGCGGACGGCCGGTCGGGTACTATGCCAAAATCCGTAAACCGCTGACTCTGGATTTCTCGGACCTGGAAGGAACCGAACAGTGAACACATTCAACCTGCCGCCGGTCATCCGCGGCAACCCATTCGCCGCGGAAGGTGAGTGGCTGCGCGGCAACCCGCACACCCACTCAACCGCTTCCGATGGACAGATGACAGTCCGCGAGGTGGCTGCCTGGTACGAGGCGCATGGCTACGATTTCCTGTGCATCACCGATCACGATGTCGTGGCCGAGCTGGACCAGGAACCGGGCTCGAAGATCGTGCTGATCCCCGGTGCCGAAATCATAACCGATTGTCGCGAGGCTTTGGGTGCCGAGGTCTGCGCCATCGGCATCACCGAGGTGCCGCGCGTTCGCGTGCATCCGCAACTGATCATCGACGATGTCCTGGCACAGGGTGGCTTGCCATTCATGTCGCATCCGCATATGTGCGGTGTCTATTCCGGCCTGCTGATGACGTTCGAAGGCCTGCTCGGTATCGAAGTGTTCAACGCGCACATCTACGGCACCCATCGACGGGCCTTTTCCGTCACCCAATGGGACGAACTGCTGACGGTCGGCAAGTGCGTCTGGGGTTGGGCCTCGGACGATCGGCATTCGAAGGACGGCTTCGTATCGCCCGGCTTTGAACCGGGATTCGATCGAGGCAAAGCCTGGATGATGGTGCGTACACCGGACCGTACGGCACAGGGCATTTTGAATGCAATCCGCGACGGACTGTTCTATTCAACGACCGGACCGGAGATCAAGGACATTCAGATTGTCGATGACTACATAGAAATCCGCACATCGCCTGTCAAATCGATCACGCTCACCTCACTGCCGTGGTGCGGCTCGCGCAAAGACGCACCGCCAGGAGAGCTGATTACCGAGACGCGCATTCACGTCGGCGCCGCAGCGGAGCCGGGGCGGGCAAAACAGATGCTGCAGAATTTTGCGCGCGACTACACGGTCGACAATCCAAAGACGGTTCCATGCTTTTTCCGCATCGATTGCTGGGATGGCAAGGAGGGGTGGGCCTGGGCAAACCCGTGGATTTGGGAATCCGTCACGTGGCCGCTGGCAGAGTGAAGAAGAATCTAACACAGGATGATGTAATGCTGAGAATCGGAATCATTGGCGTTGGTAGTCTGGGCACACGCCACGCCCAATATATTGTGGACACCGGCAAAGGCCGGCCGGTGGCGTTTGCGGACGCAGAGGTGGCCAAGGCAGAGGCAGCTGCCGAGGCGCATGGCGGCAATGCTTATGGGGACTTCACCCAGATGCTCGAGCGTGAACAGCTCGACGCGGTTTTTGTCTGCACGCCGGCGCAGGTGCGGGTCGAGCCGATCCAGGCGATCGCCGAGCACAAGCTGCCGTTCTTCTGCGAGAAGCCCCCGGCATCCACGATGGCGGAGGCCCGCGCCTGTATCGACGCAATCGAGCAAGCCGGGATCATCAACTCGGTCGGCTTCATGTACCGCTGGTCACAGGTCACCGACCGCATGCGCGAACTGCTGGACGGCCGCAGCATCGGCTCCTGCATGATCCGCGGCATCTGGGCCTGCGCCTTCTGGGAAATGCCAGATTATTACTTCATCCAGGAAAAATCGGGCGGACCGATCGGCGATCAGGGCGTCCATCTGATCGATGCGGCACGCTACATGATGCGGGACGAAGTCACAGCCGTGCATGCGTTCGGCAGCAACACAATCATTCCGAAAACCGATACGTTCACCATCGAAGACACTATCAGCACGAGCCTGAAATTCGGCTCGGGTGCCATCGGGACCTATCTGCATTCCTGGTCGCACCGCGGTTGGGTGTGGGAGATCGATTGCATCGGTGAGGATTTCCGCCTGGTCTGGGATTTGTCGGACAAGAATCGACTGTGGGGCACGATCGGCGAGGAAGAAGTTTCCTTCGAGGCGACAGACGATTGTTATATCACCGAAGTAAACGGCTTCCTCGACGCGGTCGCCGCCGGCGATCAGTCAATGATTCGCTCGAGTTTCGCGGATGCATCAAAGACCCTGGCGACAACATTGAAGATCAACGAATCGGTCGCCTGCGGCGAACCGTTAGAAGTGGAGGCACCGTAACCTCATGTTCGTCAATCACGTCCATCTACTGCCTGCAGCAACACGCGAGGACGCAACGCCCGATGCGTTCTTGCGTATGGCGGACACCTTAGGCATCGAGGGTGCCGTCTGTTTTGCACCGTTTACGAAACAGCTGCCGGCCAGCATAGAGAATCAGAATCAATGGCTGGCAAACGAACTGTCCAGCCGGCCGCACCTTGTCGGGTACGGTACGCTGGACCCAGAGAAGCCGCCGCGCGATCAGGTCAAAGAGATCGTCGACCTCGGCTTTCGCGGCATCAAACTTCATGGGCCGGCACAGAAGTTTCATCTGTTCGGGGACTGGGCACGTGAAGTTTACGGACTGATGGCCGAGGCCGAGCTGATCGCTGATTTCCATCTCGGCGTTCACTGGCATCGACTGCAGGAATACGATCCGTTGTTGTGCGACGAGATCGCCCACGAGAATCCGGAATTGCGGATGGTGTTCGAGCACGTCGGCGGCTGGGCATGGTACCGCCAGGTACTTTCAATCGTGGTCAACAACTCGCACCACGGCAATAATCTGTACGGCGGTATCGCCAGTGTGCTCGACACCGAGAATCAAAAATTCTGGTACCTCGGGCCCGAGGGGGTTTCTGATTGCCGTTGGCAGATCGGTGCCGACCGACTGATCTATGGTTTGGATTTCCCGTACAATCAGCAGCCACAGACAGAACAGGATCTGGAGATTATTCGAAACCTGGATTGGCCGGCCGAAGATATCGCCCTCTTGCTGGGCGGCAATCTGAGAAATCTGTTGGGGCTGCCCTGAGATCGCCCGGCTCAGCAACAGCACGACCGAGAAACACCATGAGACTGACCGGAAAAGTTGCTATCATTACCGGCGCCGCATCCGGACTGGGCCAGGCATCTGCTAAGCTGTTCGCCGAGCAGGGCGCCTCCGTTGTTGTTGCCGATCGCGATGAGGCCGGTGGCCTGGAGACGGTCACTCAGATCCGCGATACAGGCGGACAGGCGGAGTTCATCGAGACCGATGTTGCAGTCGCCGATGACGTTGACGCAATGGTCGCGAAGGCAGTTACGTGTTTTGGTAAACTCGACGTACTCTTCAACAACGCCGGAATCGCGATCCGCAAACCAGTCGTGGACCTGAGCGAGGACGAATGGGACCGCTGTATCGACACCAATCTGAAAGGCGTATTCCTCGGTTCCAAATCTGCCATCCCCGAAATGATGCGCGGCGGCGGCGGCTCGATCATCAACACCGCATCGATCTACGGTGTTGTCGGCGGTAGAACGCGGGCCGCCTATTCGGCATCCAAAGGCGGCATCGTCAATCTCACCCGCAGCATGGCGTTGGACTATGCGTCGCAGAATATCCGGGTGAACTGCATCTGTCCGGGGTTTGTCGAGACACCGCTGTTAAAGAAAATCCTGGGAACGGAAGCAGAATTCCAGGCACTGGTGGACATGCACCCGATGGGACGCCTGGGCCGGCCCATCGAGACGGCGTACGCCGCTGTCTACCTGGCATCCGACGAAGCTGCCTTCACTACGGGGATTGCCCTGCCTGTAGATGGTGGGTATACTGCCGGATGACCTCGACAGCAAAATCAACGGCCGCTCTTGACGGTGTTCTCGATGCCCTTGGCCGCAAGATTACAGAGCTGCGCCGTGGCATCGAGCCGGTGTGGCGATGCCCGCCAAAGGCGCCGCGGCGTGGCCCGGCCGAGCCACCCACCCCAACCTGGACGGTGTATGAGCCACACCGCGAGTTCTGGACGAAAAACCGTAAGCACTGGTTTTACACCGACCTCGAATTGCCGCAGCGCCGCACCGGTTTGAAGCTCGCCGGGACGACGGCAAATATTTTCATTCTGGGGTGGGCCCCGTTCACCGTCTGGATCGACGGCGAAGAACTGTTCCGGGAGACACGGGCCTGGGCCGCAACCGGTCCCATCTCGGAGCCTTTTCCAGTCCCGATCGAACCGGGACGAACCTATCGCATCGTGGCCTGTGTAGAACCCACAGAGGTCCTGGATCCGCCAAAATCATTTCAGATCGATATCGAACTCGCGGCCTGCACCGACCTGGCCGTTGACCTCGACGCGGCAGCAATGCAGCTGAAGATGGCAGCGGCGCTCGCTTCGTCGGATCGCGATCGGCAAGCCGTGGGACGCGCCGCCGCGGCGGTCGACCTGGCCGCGGTCAAGAGCAACCGCTGGACCGCCGTCCGTGCATCCATTGACCGCATGGAATCGATGTTGATGCCGCTGTCGGCGCAGGCCAAGGCGATCACAGTTCATCTGCTCGGTCATGCACATACTGACATGGACTGGATGTGGACCTGGGACGACACCGTCAAGTGCATTCGCCGAGATTTCAAAATCGCCACCGATCTGATGGACGAGTATCCCGACCTGACCTTTATCCACAGCCAGGTCCCGACATACGATCTGGTGCGCCGCCACGATCCGGACGTATTCGCCAAGGTGAAGAGACTAATTCGCGAAGGTCGCTGGGAAAACGCCGCAGGCACCTGGGTCGAAGGCGACTTGAACATGGCGGACGGCGAGTCGATCGCCAGACACATGTTGTACGCCAAGCAGTGGACCCGGAAACATTTCGATTCAGAAGCAACCGCGTTCTGGGAGCCCGACACCTTCGGGCATCCGGGTAACATCCCGCAGCTCGCGGCGCTCGGCGAGTTCGATTCGTACTTCCACATGCGCTGTAACCCAGGGCTTTGGGACAACTGGCCAATCCGCAATTGGACCGGCGTCGACGGCAGCCGGATCACCGCGTTCTCAAAGGTTTACAACGACACGCTGGCACCGGACGCGGTCGTCGAAACCGCCATCCGAAACTACCGCAAAGGCATTCACAATGCACTGCACATCTGGGGCATCGGCAACCACGGCGGCGGCATGGCGCGGCATCAGATCGAGATCATGCGGCGCTATCACGATCGACCGCTCATTCCGACAATCCGTTTCAGCAGCATGAAAGACGTCGTTGCAGCAGTCCACAAAGAGAAGCCCGAACTGCCGGCCAACGCCGGGGAAACATACACGGTCTTCGAGGGCTGTTTCACGACCCACGCCGCGATCAAGCGCTACAACCGTGAGTGTGAAGGCCAATTGATCACGGCCGAAACCCTCTGCGCCCTTGCCAGTCTCGACCGCCGACGTACGCTGGCCAACGCCTGGACGCCGGTGCTCTTCAACCAGTTTCACGATATCTTCGACGGCGCTTCCGTTCACGACACCTATATCAACGCCCATCAACGCTCCGAGAAATCATTCAAGACCGCCCGCAAGGTAACGAAGGAGGCGTTGGCTCTACTTGTAAAGCCGGAGCGCAGCGGCAAGACGGTAACCGTCTTTAATCCGTGCGGCTTTGTCTGGACGGAAGTGGTGCGCACAAAACTACCGCGGGGAACCGTGGCGCTCGCAGACGAAACAGGCGCCATCACCCCGGTGCAGAAATTGGGTGCCGAACACGCCTTTATCGCGCAAGAGATCCCGGCATTTTCGTGCCGTCATTTTCGTATCCTCACGACGGTGCCGCGCGGCACGGATTTGGCCGTAGTGCCGGTTACACTGCTGACCGAACACGCGACCGGCGGCTATTACCAGGTCGATACAGCGACCGCGAGCCTGAAAATCAGTCGCGACTCCGGCGCAATCGCATCGTACTTCGACAAACGATTGGCACGTGACCTCATTGCCTTCGGCGCGGCGCGGCATATCGGCCACGCCGTAGGCACTCCATCAAGCCGCGCGGAGTTGGCACTCAATGTCTTCCAGTTGGTATTCGAGGCGCCCAACCCGATGTCCGCCTGGCTGATCAACGACATCCTGCGCGAGGAATACCTGCTGCGCAACGCCCGGGTGAAACTGGTAGAGACAGGACCGGTGTTCGCCCGATTCCATGTGACCCACCGCTTTCATTCCTCGCGGATTGACGAAGAGATTCTCGTCTACAAAGATTTTCCGCGGGTTGATTTCGACGCCGAAATCGATTGGCAGGAAAAAGGTTCCGCCGACACGGCGATCCCGCAGTTGAAGATCTCCTTCGCTACCGGCATGACGGCGGCACGCGTTCGCAGCGAAGGACCATTTTTGGTTTCTGAACGCGCTGCAGACGGCATCGAATACTCGACGCAGAAGTTCTGCGACCTTAGCGGAGACGAGTTCGGGTTTTCCCTGTACAACGATTCGAAGTACGGCTATGACGCGCTCGGCGGGCGACTGCGCATGACCTTGCTGCGCAGCAGTTATGCCCCCGACCCGGACCCCGACAGCGGCCGGCACCGGGTGCGATTTGCCTTCGCGCCGCACGGCGGCAGATCAAACGCCGAACTGGTCAGGGCCGGCATGGCATACAATCGCCGGCCGATCGCCGCAACGACAAAGACCCGGGTACGTCCTGCACCTTCAGCGATGGTGATCAAAGGCGGCTCGGTCGTCTGCACATCACTGCGCCTGGCAGAAAGTCAGGAAGGATTGGTCATGCGCCTGTTCGAAACCGACGGCAAGCGGTGCCGTGCCCGTCTGCGTGTGGACACTGGAACAACAGCAGCCATCCCGGTGAATTTACTCGAGCGTCCTGTCGGCAAGCCGCTGAAAATTGCGAACGGGACTGTGAGCCTCAACTTTCGTCCGCACGAAGTGAAAACGCTGCTGTTGACTACGTGAGGCGGTTGACACGTCCGTACAGTAAGCGCCCAATCAGAGGTTCTCCCGCATCCGGCAGCAGCGCACGTAGGTCACAGATTCCTCAGTGACATAGTACATAACGACGATTGTCCCATCCGACAACTCCGCGATCGACGGCGTACCGAACGTGAAAAAGTGCCAGGACGTCAGCACTTCCTGCTCGACATCCTGTTTCGCGGCCAGGACCGGTGCCGTACGGATGGTCGCCGGCTCGACGCCCCAGATCTCGACGTGGTCCGGTTCACTGAATGTCGTGCCATCGACACCCGACAAGTGCGCGCGAATCCCGAATGGCGCCCGCCGGTGGTTGGTCACCGCCAGCACCCGCCCGCTCCGTAACGCACACAGGGCCGTACGCTGCCCCCAGAAACCGCTGTCTCGGGTTGCCGTCCAGCTCCGCCCGAGGTCGCTTGAAGTGGCCATATGCACATTGAGACCACAATCCGTCTCCATGTCATGAGTCCAGTAGGCCGCGAGCAGTTGGCCGTTTGCCAGCTGGGTGATGTCTATGTCGAAATGAAACGGGTTCTTGCTCACCAGCGTCGGCAGCACGGGGTCCCAGGTCCGCCCGCCGTCCATCGAACGTGAAATCAGATTCACCATAGTGCCTGCAGGTGCCACATCGCCGTCGCCTTTGCCCTCGCCCGTCGCGATGATTGTACCGTCCGCAAGCCCGGTCATCTCGCTGGCACCGGCAACTGCGCCGAACAGTTCGGGATCGTAAACCTCTACCTCGGACCAGGACATACCGCCATCATGGGAACGTACCTGGAGGTTGACGCCGTGTTCTTCGATTCGCTCACAAACCTTGACCCCCGCCACGACCTCGCCGTCGGGCAAAACCGCGAAGCCCCGCGACCATTGAGCACCGACTGCAATTTCGTCCGATTTGAGAAGAACACCCGTACAGTGCCAGGTCATGCCGCCGTCGGTGGAGCGGTGCAGCTTGACAATGCCGTCCGCGCTCTCGCGCGCCGTACCGTGACGGCATGCACAAAGAAGCGTGTCATCCGGTAAAGCGACAACATACGGAAACGCAACATATTGACTGACCCGGTGTGGTTCCGCATTGAGATGAACAATGCTGTGATCGAGAATGTTCAGAACAGCCATGCGTTCTTCCTCACGGAACCGGAGCTTCGGCGATCTCTTTGTACACATCTTTTCCGACCAACCCACTCCAGTGGTCGAGAATACGGCGCCACATCGGTCCCGGTTTACCATTACCGATCTCGGTGCCGTTGAGCTTGGACACCGGCGCCAGGCAATACGGCGAGCTCGGCAGCCACGCCTCATCGGCGTTGACCACGTCGTAGGTCTGGATATCCTCCTCGATGAACGGCACGTCGAGCTCGGCAAGAATCTCAGTGACCGTCTGCACACTGATGCCCCACAACATGTTCGGGCGCCGTGGAGAAACCACCGTGCCGTCGCGGTAGATCAGGAAGTTCGAGCCGGACGCTTCGGCAATGTTGCCGTTGACATCCATATAAAGCGGCACGGCCTTGGGGTCAGCCTGCTGGGCCTGCTTGTCGCCGATCCACATGTGCAGGCGATTACGGTGTTTGATCTTGCTGCTCAATACTTGTGGCGGCACATGCCGAACCGGCGGCGTGACGCAATGGGCGCCTTCGGTAAAGAAGTGTGACCACGCGTGGAACGGCAGCGGGAACGTGTGTTGCACGTAGGTCGGCGTCAGCCGATCGGCACCGGCCGCGGCGCCGGCATATGTCGAATTGACACCGGCCGTCATATAATAGACGACCGCCAGTTCACGATTCTCGTAGACCGGCAGATTGCGCTCGACCAGTTCCTCGGTGATTTTCATCGACTCTTCCAGCGACGCGGGCGGCTCGATCCAGGCGTACTTGCAGGACCGATAGAAACGCCGGATATGGTCCTCGAGCCGATACGGTTTGCCGTTGAAGGTGCGCACCAGGTCGGTAACCGCGGCGCCGATCACGATACCCAGATCGAACATCGGCAGCTTGCAGTCGTCGGCATGAACGAATTCGCCGTTCAGATAGGCAGTAGGTTGGTCGGACATGATGGGTTCCTTGATTTCAGGTTTCAGGGTTCAGGGTTCAGAAGGCTATTCCACACCGAACAGCTCGGCAGCATTGTTCCAGAAGATGTCTTCGATGTCACTGTCCGACAAACGGGCGGACCAGCAGGCCAGCTTCAACGAGCGAAGGTGTTCGTGACCGATCAGCGACGGTTGAAAGGCCAACTGCTTCTGATTCCATACCGGTGAATCTTCCTCGACCCAGACGAACGAGTCGCTGGCACCGAAGGTACGCCCGCGCAGATGGCTGAGGTAAAAATCGGACCCGTACATGAGCTTCTTGTGCCCGAAAAGCCGGATGATCGCTTCGTGAGCGTGCGGCTCGCAATTGGCGCTGCTGTCGAAGTAAAGATTGTCGAGCCCTTGTAACGCAGGCAGGCCCTCGAGATTGTGGCTCGGTTGAAATCCCCGGGCGCTGTGAGCCAGGATGAGTTTCATGTTCGGATAGGTCTCACAGTAGTGACGAATCCAATGTTGGTTGCTCGGGTCCGCGACACAACGGGCTTTGACCATGTGCAGGGTAATCGTCCAACCTTCGTCATCGGCGACTTTTACCAGACGCTCGGGCAGGTAGTCGGGGATGTCCGCCTCCCAGGTTTCTGAGGCATAAGTATAGTAACACTTGAGACCGTGGAGACCAAGGCGGCGAACCTCCTGCTGCACCCAGTCGGGGTCGTCCTCGGGTTCAATAAAAAAATGACCGCGGCAGGTCGCGTCCTGAGCGACATTTCGGGCAATCCATTCATTCGTTTCGTGGCGGCGCTCTTTGTTCCAGGGCAGGCTCAAAAACAGGACCGATACCGGCCGGGACGGATGCAGGACATCAACGAACTGGCGATAAAGATCCAGGCTCACGTCCGAAGGAAATCCATCGGTCCATACGACCTGCTCGCCATGGTCCGAGTCCCAGATGTGGGCATGCGCGTCGAATACACGATCAGGCACGAAGGAGGACAACTCACGCTCGAAAAATTCTAAATCCGCGTCGCGGATATAGTCTTCGGGCAGTTCGTCGGACATTATGAGTCTCCCCTTCAGAGTGATTGAGTACCGGAGCTGAGGGTTACTGGTTTATGAAATCTGTCGCAACACGAAAAGACCGCTTTCATTTTCCCGGCTGCGCGCAAACGCCACCGGTCTTTGTTTTATAAGACTCCAGCACACCAAAACATGACAGTCATCTCGCCTTCCCATTCTTCTCTGTACCCCGGTATACTGATACACAATTGTACTGTCTGCGAAGTGGAATGAAAGCGGTCAACGAAGTAACACAGACAAGACATTTAACCTGATTTCTCTTCCTGACGACGATCGGCGCTCCGGCGCCATTCGCCTTAATCCAGGTTCTCAGCCCCAGGCGTCCAACCAAACTGTGAAGCCGCGACTCGTGCAGCTTCGCTCAGGACCTGATCTGCGTTATCTTCGCTCGCCACTGCTTCAATAGTCCGCGGCCCGGCAAACGCAAGTTCGTCCAGTCGTCTGATGAATGGCTGCCAATCGATGATACCGCGACCCGGCACCCAATGGCAGTCACCGACGCCATCCGAGTCATGCAGATGCAGTGAAAACAGCCTGTCCACCGCAATGTTCAGCTGCCCCAGAGGATCGTGACCGGAAATCAATGCATGGGTCGTGTCGAGACAGAGGCCGACATGGCTCGGCATGTCATCGATTGTCGCGCGCAGTTCGCTCATATCATGAAACGGCCGCGGCGTCTCACGATGCGGCAGATTCTCCCAGGCCAGGCGGATACCGATATCGCCGGCGATAGACGCCAACTCAAACATCGATTTGCGGGCCTGCGCGACGCAGGCCGAGCGATTGTCGTCACTGTAGCCGGATGAGTGCCCGGTGGGATGAACGACGGCCACGCCGGTGCCGATCGCCGCCAGCAGC